>JBGPJC010000099.1:0-14746 GCA_041485165.1 Terriglobia bacterium
GCAGAACATGGCCATCGTTGACAATTTCATTGACGTGTGTGAAAAAAGAGTGAACGAAGACCCGCAAAACGATTTGGCCCGCGAATATCTGCTGACCGCATACCAGCAGAAGGCGGACTTGCTGGCTTCGATGATGGAGCGGGAAATCCAGGGTGATTGATCCTGCCGGCGCGCTGCAAGACGCAGCACCGCGGCGGAATTCAGTACAGAGCGGTCCAGGGAGAGGGAGATGAACAGCCAGCCGAATTACGCCGCATGCCGGAGCAGAGCCGCTGGCCTGTTCTCTTTTGCTCTCCTTTTCTGTCTGGCGCTGCCCGCCCAGGCCCACCGCTTGGAGAAAACTTACAAGGTCGAGGGGCGCCCGGTGGTGACCATCCGCAACGCCCAGGGGCGCATCTCCGTAAAATCCTGGCAGCGCTCTGAGGTCGCCATCATTGCCGATCATGCCAGCGACCGCGTCGAGGTGGATTCCTCGCAGCGCGGAAACCAGATCGAGCTGGTAACCCACATCCTCGACGAGCATGTCACTCCCGGCGAGCTGACCTCCGATTACCAGATCACCGTCCCGGAAGAGAGCGAACTGCAGATTAAGAACGACGGAGGGATGGTCTACGTCGAGCGCGTCTTTGGCGATATGACCATTGACACCGTGGCCGCCACCGTCGAGGTCCGTGAAGTCTCCGGCTATCTGGTGGTCAAGACGGTGGAAGGCGCTTTCCTGTGCCGCATGTGCGCCGGGCGCATTGACTTCAATTCCATCAGCGGCAGCGCCAGACTCCTCCAGCCGCTCAGCCAGAACGTCCGCGCCCAGACCGCTTCCGGCGATCTCTTCTTTGACGGCGAGTTCATGCGCAACGGCACCTATTTGCTCAAGAGCATCAGCGGGATTATCGAAGTACGCTTCTCGGAAAACGATTCGCTGAACCTCACCGCGACCTCGGTGACCGGCAAAGTGGAAAACGAAGCCAACCTCAAGCCCCCGGTCCGCCGCTCGCAAAACCTCACCGGGCGATTCCGCAACAGTCTGACCGGCACGATGAACGAGGGTCTGGCCCGGGTCGAACTGACCTCCTTCAGTGGTACAATCCGTATTCGCAAGCGGGAATAGGCCCCTGCGCTTCCCGCAATTTCTCGATGCCTCCCAGGTTCATGCCATGACGCTGCGCACCCCCGAAGCGCGCCGGTCGAAGATTGTCTGCCTGGCGGGCTTTATGGGCAGCGGCAAAAGCACCATCGGCCAGCTGCTGGCGCGGCAGACCGGACGCCGTTTTGTGGACCTGGACACGCGCATCGAGGAGCGCGGCGGAATTTCCATTCGCGACTTTTTCGAGCGTCACGGTGAAGCCATGTTCCGCACTTTGGAAGAGGAAGCCCTGACGCAAGTGGTGGGTGAATGCCTCGAGAAGGGGCAGCCCGCGGTGGTGGCGCTGGGGGGCGGGACCTATGCTCAGCCGCGCAATCAGACTGCGCTCCGCGAACGGGGCGCCCCGGTAATCTGGCTGGAATGTCCCGTGGAAGAGTTGCTCTCGCGCTGCGCGACGATCACCAACCGCCCGCTTTTCCGCGATGAAGCAAGTTTCCGCGATCTCTACCAGCGCCGCCTCCCCTCTTACCAGCTTGCCGATTACCGCGTGGACAGCTCGCGCGAGCCGCGCCTGGTGGTCGCTGAAATCCTGGCTCTGGACCTTTTCGAGCGGGTGACGGCATGAGGCGCATCGCAGCCCGCGGGGGGCTCGCCGCCTTCCTCTCTATGCTCGCCGTCTCCTCTTCTCTTCCGCAGACCAAGACCGACAAACCGGACAAGAAGCAAAGCGGCCCGCCGGCCTCCCCGGCGCTCTTTGTCGAGGAGAAAGGCCACTTCCGCATCCTGCTCGATGGGCAGCCCGCCGGCATGGAGGAATTCCAGATCGCGCAGAGCGGAAAGGGCTGGGTGGCTCGTGGCAGCTCGGAGGTCCCCGCCCCCTCCGGCGGCAACGCCAAGGTGAGTGGAAGGCTCGAGCTCACCCCCGATGGCGCCCCGGTGCATTATGAATGGTCGTCCAATCTGCCGAAGAAATCCTCCGCCACCATCCAGTTCAGCGGCGGGACGGCGAAAATGGAGCTGCGGCTGGAAGGCTTGCCTCCCTTTCCTCAGGAGTTTTCCTTTGAATCGCCGCATGTGGTGATCCTCGATAACAACCTCTATCACCACTACGCCATCCTGGCGCGACTGTTCGACTGGAAAGCCAAGGGTGCACAGACCTTCCCGGTCCTGATTCCGCAGGACGCCACGCCGGGGAACATCGTGGTCGAATATCTGGGAGGCAAGGTGGTCGAGGGCGTGAAGCTGGAAATGCTGCGTGTGCGCAGCACGGATCTGGAGCTGGAGTTGGACTGCGACGGGCCGCGGCTGGTGCGCATGTTCGTCCCCGCCTCGAAAGTGGAAATTCTCCGCGAGCCCTAAAAATAGAAAGAGGCGGTCCGCCCGGGCCGCCTCGACCTGCAAGACTTTCGTTTCTTCAGAAACTAAACTTCTACGCGGCGCACCTTGCGTGGCAGATCGCTCCGCTTGACCGGCGCGATCTCCACGTTCAGGTTCTGGGCTGCGCCCTTGCGCAGGATGCCCACGGTCAATTTGATGGCCTCCTGCTTGTCCTTATTGTTTGGCTCCGACTGCGTCTGTGCTTTCTCCCGCAGACGGGCGCGGAGATCACTGACCGTTTTGACTCGCGCTCCCCCTACGGAGGTGATCACGTCGCCGGCTTTAATTCCCGCTTTTTCCGCCGGCGATCCCGGGCGCACGTCCCGGATGAGGATTCCCTCCCCGTCCGGAATGCCAAAATAGGCAGCGAGCTGCCCGCTCACGTCTTCGGCATCCACGCCGATTCGCGGCGTGAAAGGCCCTTGGAAATCCCAGCCAGGCATACCGCGGAAATAGAATTCCCCTTCCATCGGTGGAATCGGTGGTATCGGAGGGAAGGCTCGAACCCGCGGAAGCGAACCCTGCCAGGCGGAGGCGTGATCGCCACGGTGATGTCCAGACATGCTGATTCGGCTGTGGCGCCCGGCCAGTTGCGCCGTCAGCGTCTGCGCGGCTCCATCGCGCCAAACCACCAGAGTTACGGTGCGCCCCGGTGGGATCTCACCGACCAGCCGGCGAAATTGTGCCGTGCCTTCGATCTGCTGCCCCTGCAGGGTGGTGATCACATCTCCCGCCTTCAACCCGGCTTTGGCGGCGGGAGAATCCTCCTCGACCGCCTGCACCAGCGCGCCGCGTTCCGCCGGCAGCTTGAGTTCTTTGGACTTGTCCGCGGTCACTTCAGCCAGCGTGACGCCCAGCCAGCCATGATCGCCGTTGAGCTCGATCACCACGTTTCCGTCTTCGTCGTCAACGGAGACTTCTTCGTCCATTTCCTCCTGCGCGAGCGGCGCCAATTCGTCCCGGGAGCGATCGAGCGCTTGCAGCGCCACGGAGTGTTCGGCCAGGACGGCGTTCAGATCGCCGCTCAGCGTGAAACTGGTCTGCTGGAGTTGCTCGCGCACGTCCTCCATCTCCCGGCGCACGGTTTCGAACTCGCGGGCATCCGGCACCTGGGAGAGCGTTTCCTGGAGCATGGACGGGAACTCGTTCCTGTCTCCGGAGATCGGAGAATTATCGCAGGGCGCCGAGCCGCGGCGCTCGGCGGGCTTCTGCTTCTCCGCCTGCGGCGGGTTTGCGGATTTGTCCTTTTGATCTTTCTGATCTTTTTGCCGGCCATAAATGGGCGCGACCAGCAAACCCACGGTCAGCACAGCGGTAAGCAGAGATGCAGTTCGTCGTGACATAACTTCCTCCAGTCTTCCTACCCGGTTAGACGATGGGTTGGGCCAGCAGTAAGCGGATGCTTCCGTTCATGGTGCGAATTTTCAGCGCTTGGCCACCTGCGCCCAGCCGCCCGCGCAGTCCGCGTCCGCCCGCAGCCCCGTTGCGCTCGATGGGCAGATCGGAGCGAAAATCGCCGTTCATCGCGCGCACATCGAGATCGGCTGCCGCGTTCGCCGGGATGCGCAGGACCACCCTGCCGTTGACGGTCTCGACCGACATCCCGCCCGTGTTCCCTTCCGGCCGCGCGTCATCCCCAAGGCCCAGATGCCGCAATTCGAGATAGATGTTGCCGTTCACGGAACGCGCGCTGAAGCGTCCTGCACCGTCGAACAGTTCGACATTGCCGTTCACGGAGCGCAGCTCCCCGGCCCCTTCGACCGCGCGCAGACGTATCGAGCCGTTGACCGTAGAAATCCGCGCCTGGAGCAGGCGCCGGGGAACGCGGACGTGGAACTCCACGCTGACGCCTTCTCCCTCGCCGTCCGGGTAGCGGGTGCGTACCGTGACCGACCGCGGTTCCTTGGTCACTTCGATGGATACGCTGGCCATGTTGGTCCATCCGGCGGCGCAGCTCTTGACCGCGGAAATGTGCACTTCCTCGCGGTCCCAGCCCTCCACCACGACCGAGCCGTTGATGTTGATCAGCGAGAATGCTCCACCGGAAGGCAGCGGCACGCTCCGCTCGATCGTCTCGGTCTGCCCGGCGGAGCGCCGCTTGGCGGGTTGGCCCGCGGAAAGTGGCGTGACAAAAAGAGTGCCGCTCGCAGCCAGCGCAACCGCGCCAGCGAGGATGCCGCGTGCTGCAAACGTGGAAATGCTCCTGCGGTTGAGCACGTTCATGTCCCCCTCCCGTTGCTCCTTGCGCAAGGCATACGCTGCGCGCAAAGCTTTTCCGGCCGTTCCCCCGTCTCAAACGGCCATACCGGCGTGCCCCGGCGTCAGGGCGCCCAGAATTCGACGGCCACACGGCTGATGACGGTTACCGGCCTGCCGTCCACCAGCGTGGGGGCGTAGCGCCACCGCCGTACGGCGTCAATCGCCGCCTGCGTTAACACCGAGTGGCCGGACAGAACGCGGACGTCGGCCACGCTGCCGTCAGGCGCCACTGCTATCCGCAGGCGCACGGTCCCTTCCATGTGCCTCTTCCGCGCCGCTTCGGGATAGACCGGCGGGACTCTTTCCACCAACTTTGCGCTCAACTCGTCGGCGGAAAGCACCACTTGATCGGGCGCTGCGATTTCAGGCTTTGGTGGCGCGGGCAGTTCCTCGGAAAGCAGTTCCGGAGCGTTTTTTGGCGGGCGCGGCGGGCGCCTCTCATGTTCCCAGCCGGGGTGGATGTTCAAGCGCTCGAGATTGCGGAGCTGCTCGTCGAGTGTGCGCTCGAGGAAGCGGCTCTGCGCTTCAAGCTTCAGCTTCATTTCGGCAAGAGACTTTTCCAAATCATTGAAAAACTGCGGCTCAAGCAACGCCTGCGGCGCTTCTGGAGAGTCGGTGAGGCGCAAGCGAATATTTCCGTCCGCGGCCCGCAGCCGCAGCAGAGCACCGCCGCCGTTCAATGATCCTTCGGCGCGCATAGGTTCGCCGGTATCTTCCCCCCCGCGCACCTTGAGGGCTATCAAGGGGTCAGCGTCGATGCGGAATCCCGAGGTGTTCTCAACCGTAGCATCAATACTGATAGCCAGTTGTCGTGGCAGGTAAACGACGATGTCGCCGTTGCCGGAGATGAGCTGCGACTGCTCCTCGCCCGAGCGTGGCGGCGGGTTCTTGCTTCCCGCAGTGCGCCCACCCGGTGCAGGCACTTGCGGAGCGACAAACCACGCGGTGATGGCGCCTGACCCGGTGCTGGCGCGCAAGCTGCCGCGCACCCGGCTCACAAATATTGGCCCCGAACCAGTTTCAATGTCTGTGCGGCCGGAGACCTCTAACACGCGAATGCCGCCGCTTCCGGTGCGGGCCATCATGCCACTAGTGGATTCGCCGATCACAATGCGCCCGCCACCGGTGGACACGGTGAGTTTGGTTCCCGCCTTTTGCAGAAAAATATTGCCCCCGCCGGTATCCAGCCGCGCCGCGCCATCCACCGCGGCCACACGAATGTGCCCGCCGCCGGTGCGCAACGTAGCCTCACCGCGAACTCTTCCGGTGGTGATTTGCCCGCCGCCGGTCGAGGCGTCGAGGTCTCCGGTGACGTCCTGCACGGTGATGTGCCCGCCCTGGGTGACGATGTGCGCGCCTGCACCCAGTCGCCCGGTGGTGATGTTCCCTCCCGCCGTGCTGAGCCGGAGCTTGCCGTCCAGGTCATGGACATCAATACTGCCGCCCTGGGTGATCACCTCGAGCGGCGTCGCCTTCGGCACCACGACCTCGATGCTCACCCACAGGTTTCCCGACGATGTATCTCCTTGCAGGGCGCCGACGATGCTCCCGCCTTCGGAAGTGTTCCGTGCGCTGACCACGAACAATTTGCGCGCCTTCTCCGCGTCATACTGGCCCGGCGCAGCCTCCACCCGCAGGTGAAAGCGCACTTCCCCGCTGGCGTCGGTCGAGACGTGAACATCTCCCATGTCCAGGGATACCCGCACGCGCTGGCCATCGCGGATGGCGAAGCTGCCTGTTTTTTCGCTGACCAGCTCGCGCCGGCCGCCTTTTTCCCCACCGCTCGGCTTCTCCGGACCGGGGGAGGCGAGCGCCCGGCCACCGCCGGGAAGGGCGAGCGCGGCAAGGAAAAGAATCTGTCCGGCCAGGCGCATAGCGCCGCGGCGGGAGGGGGTCATCCCCCCAATGATATTCGCTGTCTGCATACTCACTTTGTTGAAGAAATTCTTCAGTAGGCCTTCCGCGACGCAATCTGGCGGATGGCCTCCGCGCTCTGCAGCCGCACAAATTCGTTGGGGTCTTTCTCCCGGCGATCGTGCAGCGCGCGGCTGACGCGCTCGTCGGAAAAGGCCCGGTCGTCCGAGCCGGAATCGAGGAGCGCGCGCAGGGCGCCGACCGCCTCGACACGCACGCCTGGGTTGCCGTCGTGCAGCAGGGCGTCGAGGAGGGTATCGCGCACCATCTCATCCTGCTCCATGCCGCGCAGCGCCTCGATGGCTTTCAGGCGCACACTGATGTTGGCATCGTGGCGCGCCGCCAGGCACAACGCCTTGCGCACGTCGGCGTCGGCGCGCAGCGGCCGCAGCAATTCCACAGAATCCATGCGAATGTCGGCATCTTCCCCGCGTCCCGCGCTCAGCGCGCTGACCAGCGCGCGGCGCACCCGGACATCATCGGCCTTCCCCAGCATCACTTCCGGGCGCTGGGTGTTCATCTCCACTTCCAGGCTGTTGTCGGCGAGTTGGTGGATGCCGGTGATTTCCCAATTGACCGGCTCGCTTGCGGTGTGGACCTGCGGCGCGGGCGCTGGAGCCGGCGCCAGTCTCTGCGAGACCACGCGGCCGGAGAGGAACCCGGCCAGGAGCAGCACCGCCATGCTCCAGCCGGGATGCAAGCTGACCCACGCGGCCGGGCGCACACGGTCGCGCATCCGCCGCAGCCAGCCACTCCACCCGGTTTCGGCCGCACTGTGGTCAATCTTCTCGGAAAGCGCGCGACGGCAGCTCGCCAGGAAAAGCTCGGAGGGGTCTGCGCTCGGGCTGTGCGCCAGCACTTCCAGCAGGCGGCGCTCCCGCGCCAGAGCGGCGGAGCAAGCCGCGCACCGGCCGAGATGGTCCTCGACATCGGCGCGCTGCGCCACGTCCAGGTCATCCCAGGCAAAGAGCAGCAACAGCCGCTCGAATTCCGGGCAGGCCGGAGGTACGTTGTGAGGTGTGCGGTCGCTCATCGCATCTCCTCCAGTTCGCTGCGCAGTTTGCGCGTGGCGCGGAATAGCGAGTTTTTCACCGTCTCTTCGGTCGTCCCCAGCAACTCGCCGATGGCGCGGAGCTTCAACCCCTGGTAATGCTTCAGCTCGAACACCATGCGCTCGCGCGCGGAGAGGCGCAGCATGGCGGTGGAGATGCGGTGGCCGATTTCTTTGCCCAGCAGGGTCCTTTCCGGGTTGGCTTCGAGTTGCTTGGCCGGTTGGCGGTCGAAGAAATCGGTGTGGACGCCGTCGGATTCAGCGGTTGTAGATTCCGGGGCCTGATCCTCGGGGCGGCTGGAGCGGCGGCGCAGGTGATCGAGGCAGACGTTGGTCACCACGCGGTAGAGCCAGGTGTAAAAGCTGCATTCGAAGCGGAAATTGTGCAGGTTGCGGTAGACCTTGAAGAAGGCGTCTTGATAGAGGTCGCGGGCGTCTTCCGAGCGGCGCGTCAGGTGCATGGCCAGACGCAGAACATCCTGGTCGTAACGGCGCACCAATTCGTCGAAAGCGGGCCGGCTGCCCGCCTGTGCCGCGCGCACCAGTTGCTGCTCGTCCAGCGCTCTCGCGGCGGGCTCGCCCGTCTCTCCATCAAACGCCAACGCCATTTCCGTCCGAAGCATGTCCTGACAGCGCGGCCACCGGGGACGCACTCGCCCGGTCCAGCTCGCAGCTTACCCATCCCCTTAGACGGTTCACATTGGGGTAGGTAAGCTACAAATGTATACGCGGCGGGGACCATCTTCGTTCCCGGGAATATGTCTAGGAGATTGATGGCTGGGGACTTAGCACGTGGCTCGCTTCTTAGGGGCGGCTTTATGCCGCTCCGGGGCGGGATAAACCCGCCCCTACGGTTCTGAGAACTAAGAGCCTCAGGGTCTCCAGCGCAGGAGGCGGATAACGCCAAATGCACCCACGCAAAACAGGAAATCAATCGCCAAGCCCAGGTCGGGGCGGAACATTTCGTGTCGCCAGCGTTCCGGGAAAAGCGGCGAAGCCAGAAAGTAGAAGACATTCCCCACCACCACGGCGACGAATGACTCACCCCATCCTTTGAGAAACGAACTCCCCTCGCGCGATTCGGCCATCTCCCCCTGCCCCGTATCCCTCTCTGCGGCTGATCCACAAAGCCCCTGGGTACAGGCACACACTCTAGGAGACCTACGATGGGCAAGCAAAAGATTTTCAGGCGCGGGGGTGATGGTATAAAGGCCGGTGGCCCGGCAGCGGGATGCGCCGGCCGCTCGACCGCATGCAAATCCTTCTCTCGACCGAGGTCAAGTTCCTGAAAGGCGTGGGGCCCCAGCGGGCGGAAAAGCTCGCCGAGCGCGGCATTCACACCGTGGAAGGGCTGCTGCTTTATCTCCCGTTCCGCTACGAAGACCGCATCCATTTCACTCCCATCCGGGACATTATTCCCGGCGGCGTCTTTACCATCCAGGCCGAAGTCGTCCACGGCGGCGAAGTGCGTTTTCGCCGGGCGAGCAGTGTGGTCTTTCACCTCGACGTGCGCGACGCCACCGGCACGCTGCACTGCCGTTTTTTCCACGGCGGCTATCTGGCCGGGCGCCTCGCTGCGGGACAGAAGCTCGTGCTGCACGGCAAGGCCGATCTCGACCCCAACCGCCCCGGCCGCGTCGAGATGATCAACCCGGAACTGGAGATGATCGGCGCGGAGGGCAGCGATTCCGCGGCCACCGGCCGCATCGTTCCGGTCTACGAAGCGATCGCCGGCATCAGCTCGCGGATGCTCCGCCGCATCGTCTTCCATGCCTTGAGCAATTTGCAGGGCGAGGTCACTGACCCGCTCCCACCGGCGCTGCGCGAACGCCACGGCTTCCCCGCCCGGCGCGAGGCGCTGCACTTTGTCCATTTCCCTCCGCCGGAGCAGAGCGCCGAGGCGCTCAATTCATTTTCCTCTCCTTCGCACCGGCGGCTGATCTTCGAAGAATTTTTCTACTACCAACTGGGACTGGCGCTGCGGCGGCAGAGCGTCCAGCAGGAAAAAGGCACGCCGTTCACCGTACGTGACGACCGCATCCGCGACGCACTGAAACGCATCCTGCCCTTCAAGCCCACGGCGGCACAGAAACGCGTCCTGCGCGAAATCGCGGAAGATCTCGAGCGGCCGGTGCCGATGAACCGCCTGCTCCTCGGCGACGTAGGCAGCGGCAAGACGATTGTCGCGCTGCAGGCGGCAACCATTGTGATGGAGAACAATTACCAGGCTGCGCTGATGGCGCCGACCGAAATTCTTGCCGTCCAGCATTATCTTTCCGCGCGGCGCGTGCTCGCGCCTGCCGGCTATAAAGTGGACCTGCTGATCAGTGGCCTAAAACCCTCAGAAAAGCGCGCCGCGCTCGAGCGCCTGCGCAGCGGCGAAACGCAATTCGTGGTCGGCACTCACGCTTTAATCGAAGAGGGCGTCGAGTTCGCCCGCCTGGGATTGGTGATCGTAGACGAACAGCACCGCTTCGGCGTGCTGCAACGCAAGCGCTTGATCGAGAAAGGCGCGCGCCCCGACGTGCTGGTGATGACCGCCACGCCCATCCCGCGCACACTTTCTTTGACCCTCTACGGCGACCTCGACCAATCCGTGATTGACGAAATGCCGCCCGGCCGCAAGCCGGTCACCACGCGTCTGAGCAGCGAAGACTCGCTGCCGGGCGTGTGGCGATTCGTCCGCGAGCAGGTGGCCGGTGGCCGGCAGGCCTACGTGGTCTATCCGGTGATCGAGGAATCCAAGCAAGAGCTGAAGGCGGCGGTGGCAGAATACGAGCGCCTCTCGCGCGAAGTCTTCCCGGATCTGCGCCTGGGGCTGCTGCACGGGCGCCTGAAGAGCGAAGAAAAAGAAGCGGTGATTGAGCGCTTCCGCCGCGGTGAGATCTCCATCCTGGTCAGCACCACGGTGATCGAAGTCGGGGTGGACGTGCCCAACGCCAGCGTGATGGTCATCGAGCATGCCGGGCGTTTCGGCCTGGCGCAGCTCCACCAGCTTCGTGGCCGTGTGGGCCGCGGAGCGGAGCAATCCTATTGCATCCTGGTCTCCCCGCGGAAAACCACCGACGAAGCCCACCAGCGCCTGGAGACCATTGTGAACAAGACCAACGGATTCGAAATCGCCGAGGTGGACCTGCGCCTGCGCGGCCCGGGGGATTTCTTCGGCACGCGCCAGCACGGCCTGGCCGCATTTCACCTCGCCAACCCCCTGCGGGATTTCGCGCTCCTGGAGCTGGCCCGCAAAGAAGCCTTTGCCCTGGTCGAAGGCCAGGCGTCTTCCGCGGGAGCGAGCGGCGAGCTGCGCGGGCTGGTCGAATACCTGGGCCCGGCATGGCAGCGCCGCTACCATCTGGCTTCGGTGGGTTAGAACATGCGCATCGTGGCCGGAAAATTCCGCAGCCGTCGTTTGCAGGGCCCGCGCGGCGATGCGCTCCGCCCTACCAGCGACCGCCTTCGCGAGACGCTGTTCGATATCCTCCAGCCGGTGGTGGAAGACTCCTTTTTCGTCGACGTTTTTGCGGGAACCGGGGCGGTGGGTCTCGAGGCGCTCAGCCGCGGGGCAACGCGCGTGGTCTTTATCGAAAATCACCGCGCGGCGCTGGGATTGATCCGCGCGAATCTCGCCGCGCTGGGAGTGGATTCGGGAACCGAAGTCCTGCCCATGGACGCGGCGCGCGGCATCGAGCTGCTCGCCTCGCGCGGCGCGCCCGCGGACCTGATCTTCCTCGACCCGCCCTACGCGCTGGGCCGGGAATATGAGCGCATCCTGGAGTTTCTCGGCCGCACGCCGCTGGTCGCACCCCACACGCAGGTAATTCTCGAACGCTTGCGCAAGCTCGCGCTGCCGGAAAACTTCGGCCGACTGGCCCGCGTGCGCGTGGTCGAACAGGGAGATGCCGCGCTGGATTTTTACGGGATACAGAGCAGAGAGTAAACGACCCAGAACCAACACGGATGCAGGGGCACGGCATCCGCCGTGCCCCTACGAACTTACACAGCAAAGAGTAAACGACCCCGAAGCGGGAAGGCTTGTCTTGCGGCCGCGAAATCCCTATGCTTTGCGGGACAGGCGGACATAAGCGTTGCGCACAATTTCCACTTTTCTCGCATCCCTGCTCATCGTAGCGGGACTATCCTTGAGCGCCGGTGCGCAGGCGCCTCCGTCGCCCGCGCCACAAGCTCCTCCCCCGGCCTCGTCCAATCCTCGGCCGCAGATTCCTGCGCAGATGCCGCGGGTGAGTATTCCCCAGGCCACCAATGCGGTGGTCATTCTTGCCTTTCCGGGCCTGGTCAACTTCCAACTGGTGCCCAGCGGAGTCTCCGCGGGCAGCTCACCGGCCTTCGTGCTCACCGCCTGGAACCTCGGCGCCAATGTCTCGCAGGTGACCCTCTACGCCTATTTCACCAGCAGGAGCGCAGCTCTCACCGGCCCCGGTGGCGCGATTCCCTCGGCCAGAGTTTCCGGCACAAATGCCCAGGGCACTTTCCAACCGTTCACCGGAACGTCGCCTTTTCCCGGCGGCGGGAGCATCACTATTTTTGTCGAAAATATCCTGGGCGGGAACCGCCGGCGATTGCGGATTGACGCACTCGACCTGCGCATTGATACCACCGGCCTGCGTCTTGCTCCCGGCAGCTACGCGGGACTGTTGCACCTGCAAGTGCAAGCGCTGTAGCGCCTGAGCGCCGAAGGCGGCGCCGCGACGTGTCATAGGGCTCAGGGCCTGCGGAAGATATCCAGCGGATTTTTCTTCTGCTGTTGCTGCGGAGTCGATGGGTTCTTGGATGTGGTCGGAGCGGACTGCGTCGAAGGGAAAACTGAACCCGGCCGGAGCTTGGGGTCTTGCAGCGTGCCAGTCACGGAAAACGGCACGGTAAGGTTTCCCGTTTTCTGTTTGGTCACCTGGCCCAGGATACCGCCAAGCACGTTGGCGGGATTGTTCCCTCCGCCCGACCCGGGGCTCAAGGTCCACTGGCCGTCATAGTTGATGGTTTGGTCCATGCCCATGCTTCCGCGCATGTCTCCCGAACCCATGTTTGTGTCTGCATGGATTTTCTGGCTGTTGATGCGGCCGCCGTGGATGTTTAGATCACCCGAAAAGAGACTGTAGGTGGTCTCCCCTGAAGCCTGTCCTACCTGGAACAGCGAGAGCACCTTGGCGATCTCGCCCATGGACTTGCCCAGGTTGACTCCGGGCAGTCGCCCATCGCGGAATGCGAAATTGCCGTCACCGGTCAGAGAGTTGAGCGGTTCCTTGTCCAGTGAGCCGTTCAGCAGCAGCTTCAGCTCGCCCTTGCCCGTGGCTTTCCCGCGCGTCCCGGGATTGACGGCCAGCAGCTTATCCACGTCAATCTGGGATACCTGCACATTCGCGGAGAAGCGCTGCGGCACTTGCGTGGTGTCGAGCCGCACGGTGATCCCCAGCGAGCCGCCATACAACGCCATGGACAGCGGCAGCTCCATGCGGTCATTGAAAATTCGCACCTCGGCGGTGGCGTTGGTGCCCTCATAGGGCGCCAGGCGCACGCGTTGCGCGGTGATCTTTCCGGTGGCTACCAGCTCGCTTTTTTCCGGCTTGTTGGGCCGCGCGCCGGACGACGGGGCAGCGCCGGACGACTTCGCGGGTGTAAGTTGATCCACATCGAGGAGCGGGGTGGACATTTCAAACTGCATGACCCCCTTCTCAATATCCGGGACCTTCATGGTTCCCTTGACCCGCGCGGCTTTCCCCAGATCGCCCTCGAACTTTCCGTCCAATGCGCCGCCCACCAGATTCAAGGAGCCCGAGCGGAACTCGATCGGTGCGAGACCGGCAATCTCAAGCTTTACGCCGGAGAGCGGGACTTCACCCTGCCACTTCTTGAATGCCCCGGGCTCGAGGGCCACATCTTTCAGCTTCAGCGTGACACCCTGGAGACGCAGCGAAGGCACCACCTGGGCTTTCGGCCCGGTGACGCGCACCGTGGATACATCCGCGTCGCTGATCACGATCGAGGAAAACGAGGGAAGCTGCGCCGGCGGCTCGCTCTTCGTGGCCTTGCTCTTCCCAGACGGAGCTGCTTTCTCTTCGTAATTGGTGTGGCCGTGGTCATCCTCGGCTAGGACAACCTTTGGCTTCTCCAGCTCGAGGGAAGTCACCTGGTATTCGCCATGCAGCAACGGCCCCCAGGCCAGCGTGCCGTGCAGGGCTTTGGCGGTCAGAAGATCCACGTTGCCAAACCCCGCGGGCGAAGCCACCTTCAAGTCTTGCAGCGCAAAGCCCAGTGTGGGTAGAAACTTTGCGCGGATTTTTCCGATGCTGACCTTGTGGCCGGTTTTGCTTTCGATCATGTCGGTAATCTGCGGCCGGTAGCGATCCAGGTCCAGAAAATAGGGAAGCAGCAAGGCTAGAACGATGAAAAACGCGAAAATTGCCAGGAGTAAGCGAACGGGCCGGGACATCGCCATGATGGTTTCCTGCCTCCTGCTACGTGGATGGACAATAGTCGCAGATTCTCCAGCGGGGTACAAGTTAGTTGGAGCACACCGGCTAGCGCATGCCGGGCACGCTTTCTCCGGGCAGGATATAATGGGTTGTGATGCCGGCGAGCCTGAAAGCTAGGCATGGCCCCTCCCGCGGCTCGGTGCGATTGGGCGTGGAATGGGAGTCGCCCCGACAGGCGTTCCGGGAGAGCCTGCTTGTTCTCCTGCGCGGACCGGCGCCTCCTCCCGGATGGCCGACCGGTGGTTTCTTTCATGGCACCTGGATCCGTGGACGCGTACCCTGGCGCACGATGGCTCTCTCCGCGCTCTGGCACTTGGCCATCATAATCTTCCCTCTGCACTCCTGGCTGAGTGCGGAGGCGCCGGCTAAAGTGTCTCCCTCCACACAAAGGCTGGAGATTACCTGGTCGGGAACTCTCCGCGATTTGCCCGCTTACATTCCGCCCCGCGCGCGCGGAAAATCTGGTGAACGTAACAAGCCTCGGGCGGCAAAGGGCGCCGACGCGTTTCATCCGCGGCAGACCATCATCTCCGCACCGCCAAAAATCAATCATCCGCGCCAGACGCTGATACAGCC
>JBGPJC010000100.1:0-14320 GCA_041485165.1 Terriglobia bacterium
AGGCACCGGTAAGACGCTGCTCAGCCGTGCGGTTGCCGGCGAGGCGGGGGTGCCGTTCTTCTCCATTAGCGGTAGCGAGTTTGTCGAGATGTTTGTGGGCGTGGGTGCTTCCCGCGTGCGTGACCTGTTCGACCAGGCAAAGCGCAACGCGCCGTGCATCATCTTTGTAGACGAGATCGATGCTGTTGGACGGCAGCGAGGCAGCGGCTTAGGAGGCAGTCATGACGAGCGTGAGCAGACGCTGAACCAGATCCTCGTTGAGATGGACGGCTTCGAGACCAACGAGGGCGTCATCCTGATCGCGGCGACCAACCGTCCCGACGTGCTCGATCCGGCGCTTCTCCGCCCCGGCCGCTTCGACCGCCGCGTGGTCGTCCCCCGGCCAGACGTGAGGGGCCGCGAGGAAATTCTCCGCGTACACACGCGCAAGGTCCCGCTCGCCGAAGATGTGGAGCTTTCCGTGCTGGCGCGCGGCACGCCAGGTTTTTCCGGCGCCGACCTGGCCAACTTGGTGAACGAGGCCGCGCTGTGGGCCGCGCGTCAGAACCGCAAGACGGTGATCATGGCCGACTTCGAGACCTCCAAGGACAAGGTCCTGATGGGTGTCGAGCGCAAATCCATGATCCTGTCCGAGGAAGAGAAGCGCAACACTGCGTATCACGAGGCCGGCCACGCCATGGTCGCGGCGATGACCCCCGGGGCTGACCCGCTGCACAAGGTGACCATCATCCCGCGCGGAATGGCGCTGGGCGTCACCATGCAGCTCCCTATCGACGACAAGCATACCTACACCAAGAGGTTCCTCGAGGTGCAGCTTGCCGTGCTGATGGGCGGCCGCGCCGCCGAAGAGATTTTCCTCGGCCACATCACCACCGGCGCGGGCAACGACATCGAGCGCGCCACCGACATCGCCCGTCACATGGTCTGCGACTGGGGCATGAGCGAGATGGGGCCGCTGTCGTTCGGCAAGAAGGAAGAAGCCATCTTCCTAGGCCGCGAGATCGCCCAGCACCGCGACTACTCCGAGGATACGGCCATCAAGATTGACGGAGAGGTGCGCAAGATCGTCACCGCCTCTTACTCCAGCGCGCGGACCGTCCTGGAGACCAACCGCGAAACCCTCGAGCGTATCGCCCTGGCACTGCTCGAACGCGAAGTCCTGGACGCCACCGACCTGAAGCTCTTGATCGAGGGCAAGCCGCTGCCCGAGAAGATCAAGCCCGCTCCGCCGTCCGCGCCAACCTCCGCGCCCGGCAAGGAATCCCTCACGCGGCCGGAAGTGAAACCGCTGCCCGGCTTCGTCAAGGGCGAAAACCCGGCCACGGCGTAAGTAGAGTTAGCAGGCTTTTTTCAGCCCGGCACGCTTCGGTGCGCCGGGCTTTTTCATTTCTCTCATGCCGCGCCGCTGCCGCGGATTTGGCGTAGAATACCGGCTATGGCGAAGAAATCGTCTCCCCCGATTGAAGTGGTTTGCCCTTGCTGCCAGGCGAAGCTGCAAGTGGACGCCGCCTTGGCAGTGGTGCTGTCACATGAAGCGCGGCCCAAGGCTGCGCCGGATGTGGACCTTACCGACGCCGCCCGGCTGCTCCGCGAGCAGGCGGAACATCGCGAAGAAAAATTTCGTAAGTCGTGGGAAGCGGAAAAGAAGAAGGATGAAGTCTTCGATCGCATGTTCGAAGAAGGGCTGAAGAAGGCCAGCAAGGAACCTGTAAGCAAGCCGGTCCGCGATTTCGACCTGTAACGGAATGCGCAAGCTCCATCCCCATTGTCATTCCGAGCGCCGTGAAAAGTCTCATCCGCAGCAAAACCTCATGACTCGTCATTGCGAGCGAAGCGAAGAATCTCTGCCGCAGCAGAGACAAGACCGGGAGAGATTCTTCGGGCCCTTCGGGCCCTCAGAATGACGATGTTTCCCCGAGCTGCGGGGGATATTTCCATGGGCCCCGCTTTTAGCGGCCCAATCCGGCGCTTGGCCTGGCCTGCCGCACTTTTTTTTCTGTTCGCATTTGCCAGCGCGCTCGGCGCGCCGCAGAAGCCCGAGAAGCGGCCCCGCCCGCAGCGGCTCGACGGTGAAGTGGAACTGCGCCGCGACTCTGCCGGAGAGCTGCGTTTGTCGAACAGGCCGCTGCTCTCTGCGAAGGGGAAAAAGAGCAAGGCCGCCGAGCTTCCGGCAAAAAATAGCGCGCCAGTTTCAGGCACTGTTCTCCGCGCACAGGTGAGCCTGGTCGAGGTGAATTGCAACGTCCTGCGGCCGGACGGCGCCCACGTTCGCGGCCTCGGCGCTGATTCTTTCCGTATCTTCGAAGATGGCGTCGAGCAGCACATCGCCCACTTCGACGCCTCGCAGGAGCCTGCCAGCCTGGTGTTGGTGCTGGACTCCAGCCCCAGCGTGCTGCCCGACCTTGCGGAGATGAAGCGGGCTGCGCGGGCGCTGGCCGCGCGGCTGTCACCGGTGGACGAAGTGGCCGTGGTGGCCTTCGGCAGCCAGACTCTCCTGCTGCTTCCTTTCACCACTGACCGTGGCAAACTCGAGCAAGCCATTGATTCGATCACCCTGGACCTCGGACAGGGATCTAACATTTACGAAGCGGTTTATCTCGCGGCGCGGGTGGTGTTCCGCGGGCGCACCGGCCGAAAGGCGCTGATTCTGGTCACGGACGGCCAGGACAGCGGGCTGGGGCTTTCCTGGCCGCCTTCCAGCGCGCTGCCGCAGACCGGCGCGGGCGCTGACCGCTTGTCGTTCGAAGACGTGGCGCGCACCCTGGCCGAAGAGGGAATCGCCTTCGACGTCGTCTCTACACAGAACCGTCCGCCAGCCATGACCCCGGTGTGGATCGCGGCCCATGCCAGCAAGACGCTGCTCACCGAAGAGTCGCGGCGGCTGGGGATTCCGCACTACACGCTCTATCTTGCCGAAATGGTTCGACGGGCGGGCGGAAGCCTCTATTTCCTGCACGAGATTGGGACGCTGGCCGAGGTATACGAGCGCATCGCCGCCGAGCTGCGCGCGCAGTACACGCTGGGCTACTACCCGGCCGGAGCCGGAAGCGAGGGCTGGCGGGCCCTGCGCGTGACCGTTGAGCCCCCGGGAAATCTCGCCTTGCGGCACCGCCCGGCGTATTACGTCCCGGCCACTCGGTGATGGCAGGCCATGCGCTCTGTGGTTAAATGACGGAATGATCCGGCGGCGAAAATTCCATCTGAAGCTGCCCTCGCGGACGCTCATCCTGGGCGAACGCACGCTGCTGATGGGCGTGCTCAACGTCACGCCGGACAGCTTCTCCGACGGCGGCCTTTTCCTCGATCCTTCCACGGCAGCCGAGCGCGCCCTGGCCATGGGGCGCGAAGGCGCGCACCTGATTGACATCGGAGGAGAATCCACCCGGCCGGGCTCGGAAGGCATAAGCGCGGAAGAGGAGCTTGCTCGCGTGCTTCCCGTCCTCGAGCGGCTGCGCGGCAAGCTGCGCATTCCCATCTCGATCGACACGCAGAAGGCGGCGGTGGCCGAAGCCGCGGCGAGCGCAGGCGCTGAAATCGTCAACGACATCTCCGCGCTGCGCAGCGATCCGGCGCTGGCCGACGTCGCGCGGCGTCGCGGCCTGCCGCTGATCCTGATGCACATGCGCGGGCGTCCGAGGACGATGCAGAAGCAGCCATTCGCGCGCGACGTCCTGGGCGATGTTGCCAAGGGGCTGCGCGAGGCGGTGGGGCGCGCCGTGCGCGCGGGAGTGCCGAAATCGCGCATCATCCTTGATCCCGGAATCGGTTTTGGCAAGAGTTACGCGCAAAACTGCGAGCTGCTGGCGCGCCTTCCGGAGCTTGCGCGGCTGGGCTGCCCGCTACTAGTGGGCGCGTCGCGGAAGACGTTTCTGGGCAAGTTGCTGGGCGGCGTTTCCGAGCAGCAGCGCGGCTGGGGCACCGCGGCAAGCGTAGCGGCCAGCATTTTCGGCGGGGCGCACATCGTGCGCGTGCACGACGTGGCGGAGATGGCCCAGGTTGTCCGCATCAGCGATGCCATTGCACGGGAAGGCTGAGCCGCGAGAGAGAAATGTGGAGGATGGCTGCGGGGGAAGTGACTGGAGTGCGGACTTACTGCGCGTAGCAACAACCGCCTGATTACGTAATCCGAATTCACCGTCTGCACCAAGAAAAGTTTTCTATTCGCCCCTTCGGTTGGGAGCGCATTGACGGCGTATCCTTCGCGTGTTAGCGTCCCTCCCAAGAAGTACGGGGGCGGAAATTCATGGGGCAGGGGTTTGGTAAATTCAATCTCTCCTGTAACCACCGCACTCATCCGACCGTCTAGGGCTGCAAAGGAGACGAGCATGCCGACCCTTGCCAACCAGATGCACTCTCAACCGAAAGTCCGCCGTTTGCTTCGCTTTATCGGCGCCGGGATTCTCTGCGCGGCACTCGCGGCGTTGTTTGTTTTGCCGGCCCGCGCCCAGACCACCGGCTCAATTGTTGGCAAGGCCACCGATCCCAGCGGAGCGGTGGTTGTCGGCGCCACAGTGAAAGCTACCAACCAGGAAACAGGGTTCTCGCGGCAGACCACCACGGACGATTTCGGACAGTTCATCCTGACGCTGCTGCCGGTCGGCAAGTACACGTTGAACGGCGAAAAATCGGGGTTCGAAGTGTTTGTCCTGCGCGACGTGGTCGTGCTGGTGAACCAAAACGTGCGCGCGGACATCGCCCTGGCCGTGGGCAAGGTGACGCAGACGGTTTCGGTGCAGGCCTCCGGCGCGGTGGTCGAGACGCGCAGCGCCACGCTCGGGGAGGTAGTGTCCGAGAAACAGATCCTCGAGCTGCCACTGAACCAGAGGAATTTCCTGAACCTGGCGACCTTGCAGGCGGGAGTCGTTCCCGCGATGACCATCACCTCGAACAATACACCCGCGTACCCAGGCGGGGTGCAAGCCGTCTTCCATGTGAATGGTTTGCGTCTGCAGTCCAACAATTTCCTGCTGGACGGCGCGGACAACAATGAGCCCTTCCTGGGCGCAGCAATGTCCACGCCATCGCCGGACGCGCTGGAGGAATTCAAGATCCTCACCAACAACTACAGCGCGGAGTTCGGCGGCGGGGGAGGCTCGATCGTCAACATCATCACCCGCCAGGGCACCAACCGGTTCCGCGGCACGGTGTACGATTTCTTCCGCAACGACGCTTTGGATGCGCGCAACCCCTTCGCGCAGAGCCGCGAGAAACTGCGCCGCAACCAGTTTGGCGCTTCGCTGGGCGGCCCCATCATCCACGACAAGACATTTTTCTTCGCCAACTACGAGGGCTTCCGCTCGCGCGAGGGCATCACCCGCGTGGCCACGGTGCCAACGACGGCCCAGCGTATGGGGAATTTCGGGCCCGGCTTGATGATCCCGCCGGGGACTTTCAATCCGGTGGCGGTGAACCTGCTGCCCCTGATTCCTCCGGCCAACCAGGGCACCAACCAGTTTGTCTCTTCCCCCGTCTCTGAAAACAATTCTGATCAATTCACCATCCGCGGGGACCATGCCATCAATGCGAAAAACTACCTTTCCGCGCGGTATCACTTCAACCAGGGGAAGATCCTCCGCAACTTCACCAACACCCTGTTCGGGATCAGCATTGACCTGCCGACATTCCCGCTGGAAGACGATTACCGGCTGCAGAACTTCGCCGTGGCCGACACGCATTTCTTCAGCTCGGTTTTCACCAACGAGGCGCGCTTCGCCTTCAACCGCGGGCGCTTCGACAGCGCAATTTCCAAGATCATCCGCACTCCGGCGAGCTTTGGCTTCAACCTCCCGTCCACCAAGCCGGAGGGCAACATGCCGCTGATCGCCATCGCCGGCTTCACCGCCTTCGGCACTTTCAACGACTCGCCGTCGTTCCGCCGGGAAAACGTGTACCAGTATCAGGACACCTTGAGTTACATCCACGGCAAGCACGCCTTCAAGGGCGGCATCGATTTCGACAAGACGCAGATGAACATCCCGCGCAGCGATTCCATCGCCGAGGGCGCGTACCTCTTCGTGGGTGCGGCCACCGGAAATGCCTTCGCCGACTTCCTGACCGGCCAGCCGTTCCTGTTCGTCCAGGCCGGGGGCGTGACCACACGGGAATGGCGCTACTCCTCCTTCAATTTCTTTGTTCAGGATGAGTATCGCGTGCGGCCGAACATCACGATTACCATGGGAGTCCGATACGAGCTGCCCCTTCCGCCGACGGACAGCAAGAACCGCGTGGTCGCCTTGCGGCCTGGGGTGCAATCCGTTGTGAATCCTACCGCGCCTCTGGGCCTGCTTTTCGTGGGCGACACAGGCATCACCCGCTCGACGATTGCCACCGACAAGAACAACATCGCGCCGCGGCTCGGGGTTGCCTGGGATGTGCGCGGAGACGGCAAATACAGCGTGCGTGCCGCCTACGGAGTATTCTTTGACCGCATCATCGGCCTGATCCCCTTCCAGTTCGGGCTGGACCCGCCGTTCGACATCATCCCGGCCATCCCCTTCCCGTTTATTCCCTCTTTCGGGGACCCATTCAACGGCATGAGCCCGTTCCAGGGCCGGACGGCGCAACAAGTGGCCGCGGCCAATATTTTCCCGGCATTCTCGTTCCTGCAGGTCATGGATCCCAAGATGCGGACTCCTTACGTCCAGCAGTGGAACCTTACCGGGCAGTGGCAGGCGCTCAAAGACATGGTGGTGCAGGTGGCTTACGTGGGCAGCAAATCCACCAAGCTCCCGCAGGCAGTCGAGATCAACTCGGCGCGCCCCACGCGGCCGTTTGCTCCTGCCTTCCTGCAATTGAGCAGTTACCAGACCGCTGCCAACGCGACCTACAACGCTCTGCAAGTTACCGCCAACAAGCGCCTGGGAAATGGATTGAGCTTGCTAGGGTCGTACACCTGGTCAAAATCCATCGACGGTGCCTCCAACCCGGTAAACTTCCTCAACCCCAGCAACGAAGCGACTTACCCGCAGGACCGGCTCAACCTGCGCGCCGAGAAAGGACGTTCCGCCTACGACGCGCGCCACCGCTTTGTATTGAGCGCCCTCTACGAGCTTCCTTTCCTGAAGAACCGCAAGGATGCGATAGGAACGGCTTTCGGCAACTGGCAGGTGAACGGCATCATCACGGAGCAGACCGGCTTCCCCTTCACCGTGCTGGACTCCTCCGACCCCAACCAGGACGGCGACGCCACCGACCGGCCGGACATCATCGGCAACCCATTCGCAGGCGCGCATTCTCCTTCACTCTTCTTCAACCCCGCCGCTTTCGCACACCCGGCCGCTGGCAATGACGGGAATGCGGGTCGGAATATTCTGACCGGGCCAGGGATTGCGAACGTGGATTTCTCGATCTTTAAGAATTTCCCGGTGTGGGACACGCGAAACGTGCAGTTCCGCGCCGAGTTCTTTAACCTGATCAACCACGTGAATTTCGATATCCCGGTGAACGATATCAATTCGCCGAATGCCGGCGCGATCCTGCGCACACGGCTGCCGTCGCGGCAGATCCAGTTCGCGTTGAAGTTCAACTTTTAAGGAAATAGCCGAAGAGGACGCAGTCCAGCATCTGAAGGGGGAGGCGGCCGGAGACGACCGTACGCCTCACTCAGTGGGTTGCTGCCCGAGCCCGCGGAAGAGTCCGGCCAAGATAACCGCAAAGCTGGCAATCGCCAGCAACGCTCCTCCACCCGCGGCCGCCTTGGGGACCAGCGAAGACGAAAAATTCTCCAGAAAAACGCCTGATGGGAAGATCAGCGAACCGGCAACGAAGCACAAAGCGGCCAGTTTCTTGATCTTTTCACTCCAAGCCACGAGTGGGTAAACCAGACCGGCTAGCAGGAGCACCGTGGCCAGCTTGATGAGGTGCGTGTGCACGTCGACGATGCGCACGTATTTGTAGTTCATGGCCCCGGCGCGTTCCAGCGCGGCCTGCGACGTAGTTGCATCGTTCGCCGCGGCGGCGGTGAAAGCTTCGCGGTAGGCCTCACGCAGCAGCGGGAGCGTCTGGTGATCCACCGCGTAGGTGTACACGAAACCGAAAACCATCCCCGCTGCAGCCAGGACCAGCCCGGAAAAAATCAACCATCGTTGCGAGGCGGTCATCCGCTCGCCTCCTGCGCCCCGCTGTAGCGCACCAGGCCCGCCAGCATGGCCAGCAGGGCGGCGATGGTCAGTGCCCCGGAGATATCCGCGAGGGCCGCGAACAGCAGCCCGTAGAAGGAGGCGCAGAGGATAAACACCGGCATCAGGAAGGCCCCGGCTGTGAACAGCAGAGCCCAGCGCCGCCGGGCGCGTTCCCCGAGGAACACAAAATTCTGCACAAAAGCCAGCAGGATAGCCATGATCCCCATCTCCACGGTGTGCGAATGCGCCGCGGTGACAATGGCCATGCGCGATTGCAGACGCCGGTAATCCACGATGGCCTGCGCGGCCTCTGCGCCGCGGCTTTGCGATGCGCCGGCCAGCGCAGCCTGCAGCAAATTCATCTGCCGCGGCTCATGGATGTAGACAAATATGCCGGCATAGATGAAGCCGAACACCATCCCGGCGAGGATCAGTAGGCCGCCGGCACGCAGCAAGATTCGGCTGCTGTGGGATTGCAAAGCGCGCAGCACATGGCGGTGAAAATCCTGCGCTGGAGAGATCCTCAGCAGGCCGGCCAGGTTTCCGGCCACTCCGGCCAGGACCAGAAAACCGCCGGCGTCGGAAGCCGCGGCGCTCCACCTCCCCGCATAGTAGAGCACGAAGACAAACAACGCCTGCATCAGCCCGCCCGCGACCAGGCACAGCGCCAAGAGGCGCTTGCGAGATTCGGAAAAACCGATCACCGGTTGGAGAATGGCCAGGCTGAGCGCCAGAAAGCCGAAAGCGATGATGTGCGAATGCGTGTTGACGATGCGCCCGCGGCGCTCGAGGAGGCCAGCGATGCGGGTAAGTCCTGCGCCGGCGGTTGCCGGGTCGCGGTGCTCGACGGCAGAGACCACGGAAAGCCAGTCCCGCCGGATCGACGCCGATCCCACGTGCGAAATGAAAATCGCAAAGACTTCCCCGAGCAGCAGGCCAAGCACGATCAGCAGAATTCCGCCGAAGGCCAGAATGCGGGCGGCGCTCATCGGCCCGCCGAATTCCGGAGCGGGGTTCGAAAGATTCACTTCGCTTTCAGCTCAGTGAAGAAATTATCAACGGCGGGCTTGATCCATTCCGGATTGTCCCAGTCTTTGTAGCGGCTGCGGACTTCGGGGCCCAGGACACTTTCGATTTCCGCCAGGCTCTTCCCCTGCCCATGCAGCTCGCGCACGCGGCCCCGCAAGTAGACCAGATACTCCTTCATCGCCGCGATGAGCCGCGCATCGCCGACGGCTCCGTGTCCGGGCACCACGATGGCGGGAGACATCTTTGCCAGCCGGTCCAGGATCACGATCCAGTGGCTCCCGCTCGAATCCGGATCAGGCATGATGGGGAAGAAGCGATTGACCACCAAATCTCCGCAGAACAGGATTTTCTGCGCGGTCAGGAAGACGACTTCGTCGCCGCGCGTGTGCGCCGGCCCGACTTGCAGGAGTTGAACGGGCAGGCCGCCGAGATCGAGCTCCGCCTCAGCGGGGAAAACGACTTGCGGAGAAACAATGTGCACGTCTTTCAGCAGCGCGGCAATCTCCGGACTGAATCCGTTGAACATCTGAATGATGGACTGGCTCTTCTCGGCAAGCTCTTCTTTCTGAGACTTGGGATAGATGAGGATCGTTTCGGCCGGAAACGCCTGCGCGCCCATCCCGTGCTCGGGATGGAAGTGAGTGACGGTGAGAAAGAGAATTCTCTTGTCGCTGACTTTTCGCACGGCGCGAAGGACGCGCTCCGTGTTTGCCGGGCCCATGCCTGTGTCCACCACCAGGATCCCGCGTTCGCCGATGACGATCCCGATGTTGGGGACCAAGTTCACTCTTCGGTCCGGGATGACGTAGACGTTGGGCACAACCGCTGTGACTCCATCCTCCTGCACTATGGGCGCCTGGGCCTGAGCGCAAGGACTCAGCCAGGCGGCCAATAGCAGGGCCACTCCGGCGGCGGAGCATCGCGGGGAAGGATTGACGCGCCTCGAAATCTTCATGGATTCTCTCCTGAGTTCGATGATGAATCTGAGGAGATGCGGTGCAAGCTTACACCAGAAATCGCCCCGGACAACGCTGCGGAGAGATTCTTCGTCCGTCGCGGGGGAGACAGTATGACAAGTGCCGGAGAATGACCGGAAAAGCAAGACTGCCGGCAGACGGCTAGGACTGCCAGGGGCCGGAGTCGCGGCCGGCGGCGTCGGCCACTTCACTGCGGTTGCTGCGCACTTCGCGGACGGAATAAATGGGCTTGTTCTGCGATTCGTAATAGGTGCGCGAGAGCATCTCGCCGATCAGACCGAGGGAGAGGAACTGGATGCCGCTGACGATCAGCAGGATGCCGGTGAGCAGCAGCGGGCCGTGCTGAGTCATCACGTGTTCGTGGAGGATGAGTTTCTCGTACCCCAGGAAAACGGCGATGGCTCCCCCGCCGGCCAGAGATGCGAAAGCCAGCTTGCCGAAGAAGTGCAAGGGGCGGGTGATGTAGTCGAGCAGGAATTTGACGCTGATCAGGTCGAAGGCCACGCGCACGGTGCGCGAGAGGTTGTAGTTCGACTTTCCCGACTGCCGCGGGATGTTCTTGATGGGCACCTCGGCGACGGTTGCGCCCGTGATGCTGGCCAGCGCGGGGATGAAGCGGTGCATTTCGCCGTAAAGCGTCACCTGCTGGATCACTTCGCGGCGGTAGGCCTTGAAGGTGGTGCCAAAGTCGTGCAGCGGCACGCCGGAGAGCCAGGCCATCAGCCAGTTGGCCACCCGGCTGGGAAGTTGGCGCGTCAGCCATGGGTCGGTGCGCGCCACGCGCCATCCGCTGGCGATGTCGAAGCCTTCGCGGACCTTGGCAATAAACTGCGGGATCTCTTCCGGGTCGTGCTGCTGGTCGCCGTCCATAGAGAGGATGATCTCGCCGCGCGCGAAGTCAAAACCGGCTTTGAGCGCCGCGGTCTGGCCAAAATTCCGCCGCAGCCGGATGACGTGCACCCGGCGGTCGTTTTCGAAAATTTCGGTGAGGATGCGGAAGGTCTGGTCGCGGCTGCCGTCGTCCACAAAGACCATCTCGAAGGCTTCGCCCAGCGAGTCCATCACCTCGGTGATCTTCATGTATAGCGGGAGGATGTTCTCCTGTTCGTTGTAGAACGGGATGACGATGGAGAACTTGATCTCTTCTTCGCGCACGGCCATACGATCTTCCTGTCTCTGCTGCTCTCAGCGGCTCGAATCTGCGCCGGCTCGCTTCCCTGGCGGTAATTCCCGGTAGGTGATCAATTGGATGCCCTGTTCACGCACCAGGTTGCGAATTTCCGGTCCGGTCAGCGCCGCGAATTCGACTTCGCGTTCGCGCTGCAACCGCGTGGGTACGGCCTGGAGCGCGGCGTCGGCGTACCCCGGATGACACATCAACTCGCTGCTGCCCTCGGGGAGATCGCGTAAAACAGCCTCCAGCGCCTGGCGATCCAGAAACCCAGTTGCCGAGACCCCGTAAAAGTAATCT
Organism: Terriglobia bacterium; assembly: GCA_041485165.1. Classification (GTDB taxonomy): domain Bacteria; phylum Acidobacteriota; class Terriglobia; order Acidiferrales; family UBA7541; genus JAAFGT01. The sequence goes on from JBGPJC010000100.1 coordinate 11,598, forward strand.
GGAGCGCTCACTCCCGCGCGGGCCAGCCGCCTGCGGGCATCCACGGCGAGGACGGCCAAGGTCACCCCACCGCCCCACTGCCGAACAATTTTACTCCTGCTTGTGCCGTTCCGGCCAAAGATTCCTGCGAGGCCGGTGCGCCTTTCGCGCGAGCAACGCACACCGCGGATGCCGTACTCTCCCGCCAGGAGCGCGGTGATGGCAAATACCGGCGGCCACATGTGCACGTGCTGGTGGCCGTCCAGATGCGTCGGGGCGATTCCTGCGGCCAGCACCTTTTCGATTTGCGCGCGAAATTCGCGCTCGATCTCGGCAGCCGCGACCCGCCCCCGGAGCATCCGTACAACCAGCTTTCCTGGTCCGGCGACGAATTCTCCACCGCGCGTAGTCAGCCCTGGCACGACGCTGGGGCTGCTCACCGGCATTCCTTCGGTCAGGTTGAGGTGCACACCCACGCCAAGGGATGGCGTCTGCCGCGCCATCTCGATCGCCGATGCGAACGCCGCGCCGTTGGCCAGCAAGCTGGTGCTGGTGACGATGCCGCCGCGATGGGCCTCGAGGATGGCGCGGTTCACGCCCTCGGTCATTGCAAAGTCGTCGGCATTGACGATTAACTGTCGCACTGGGGTTTGCTGTTCAATCCTTCGCCCATCGCCTGTTGCTGAGTGACTGGCACGTCGCTCACGGTGCAATCATACTTTAGCACTCAGGTAAATTGCCTTAGCGTCTCTCAGGCAAGACAGACAACCGGCGCGGCGCGCGCCTCACGCTATAATGCTGAAGGATGACGAATTCCTCTCACCCCTCCTCACCAACAGAGGAGAAAACGCCCCAGCGCGTCCTGGCGATTGACTACGGACGCCGGCGTCTGGGCCTGGCTGTTTCCGACGTGCTGCGGTTGCTGGCCCGGCCGCTGACGACCCTGACTCGCACCAACCGCCGGCAGGACCTCGCCCGCCTTGACGCTGTGGTGCGCGAACACGGCGTCGCGCAAATCGTTGTGGGCCTCCCCCTGCGGATGGATGGCACATCCGGCGAGATGGCCGAGGAGGCGCGAGTGTTCGCCGCGCAACTCGAAAAGACTCTGCGGCTGCCGGTCGAGATGGTGGACGAGCGGCTGACGAGCTGGGAAGCCGAACAAGGCGTCGCGGAGCGCACGCCTGCCAGGCGCACAGGGGAGAGGCGCGCCAAGCGCCGCCCCGACACGGACAGCCGCGCCGCCGCATTGATCCTCGAGGAGTACCTGCGACGTGAGTCCACGAAAAAATAAGCGCCGCGCCGCGCGGCTGCTGGTCGCCGTGTTGCTGCTGCTGGCGCTGGCTGCTGCTGGCGCGGTGCTCTGGTTGAAAAGTGATTGGGCCACGGCGTACGGACAGTTCGAGCGCGGCGGAGTTTTTGTGAACATCCCGCACGGCAGCTCGACTCGCGCGGTGGCGCGGCTGCTCGCCGCAAACGGTGTGGTGCGCAGCGCAGCCTCTTTCGAACTGCTGGCCCGCCGCGCATCCCCGGCGAAACTCCAGGCCGGCGAATACCTCTTCGACCGCGAGCGCACACCGCGTGAAGTGCTGCGCATGGTGGCCGAGGGGCGCATCTTCCTCCAGTCGGTGACCGTGCCCGAAGGCTACACCATGCTGGACATCGCCGATCTGCTGGCGCGCAACGGCATGGCCTCTCGCGATGCCTTCCTGGACGCCGCGCGCGACCCCGCGCTGGTCCGCGACCTGGCCCCACAGGCGCCCAGCCTCGAGGGCTTTCTTTTTCCGGCCACCTACCAGTTCCCGCGCCGCACGCCGCCCCACCGCATCGCCGAAACGATGGTGCGCCGCTTCCGCGAAGCGTGGGCAGCGCTGCCTCCGGCTGGAGCCGGCGAGGCGAAATACTCGCCGCTCGAGATTGTTACCATGGCCTCGCTGGTCGAGCGGGAAACCCCGCGCGCAGCGGAACGTCCGGAGGTCGCCGGCGTGTTCTATAACCGGCTGCAGCGGAAGATCGCTCTCGACTGCGACCCCACAGTGATTTACGCGCTGCGGCTTGCTGGCCGCTACGACGGCACGCTGCGCCACGCCGACCTGCGCTTCGATTCGCCGTACAATACTTACCAGCGGCGGGGCCTGCCTCCGGGGCCCATCGCCAACCCGGGCGGGGCTTCGCTGCGCGCGGCGCTCTCCCCCGGAGAAAGCAAGAATCTCTATTTCGTTGCCGACGCTGAGGGCGGGCACGTGTTCAGCCGCACGCTTGCCGAGCACAACCACAATGTGGCGCTCTATCGCCGGCGCCTGGCGCAACAGGCGCGCAGCGGCGGAACAACGGGCCAGGCGCTGAAGAAGCAATCACCATGACCCCGGCGAAGAGTTCCAGGCAGGACGAAGGCGAAGGCCGGCTGCGCTTCGCCACGCTCGAAGGAGCCGAAGAGACCATCCGCCGGCTCGAGGGCCTGTGGCGCAGCTATCGCGAACTGGACGACCAGAAGGGAGTCGAAGAAATCCTCGAGATTGCGCGGCTCGGACGCCGCCGCGCGCAAATGATTGCCGGAAACAAGCGTGTCTCCGCCGCGGTGCGCGCTGAAAAAGAAGAAATCCGGCAATGGTTCCGCATCTGGCTGGAGACCCCGGACGCGTTTTTTGACTGGCTCGAGCTGCGCAAAAAGTCACCGGAATTCCAGCAGAAATTCGGCGCCGCTCCGGCCGCCGGCGACCAGGGAGAAACGAAGGAGTGAGCCTGCA
>JBGPJC010000101.1:0-13881 GCA_041485165.1 Terriglobia bacterium
ACCGGAGTAGAAACGGCACGCTGGAGTTCGGAACGTCCGGGGTGTCCAGGAGATAGTTGCGATGAAAGAGAGAAATGGAGCCGTGCCAGTTATTCGTTCCGCTCTTCGTAGCGACGTTGACGATGCCTCCCGAGCCACGCCCGAACTCGGCCTTGTAGCCTGAGGTCAAGACTTGAAATTCGAGGATCGAATCCTGATTGAACTGCCCCGCTGGCCCGCCATCAACTTCGTCCCGGTTGGGCATCCCGTCAATAAGAACGTAGGCGTTGTTGGCGCGCTCGCCCAGAATCGGAGCGCTGTTGTCGTCACCTTCGGCAAAGTTTCGATTGATCGCTACCCCGGGGACAAGCTGCAGCAAATCGAGATAATTTCGCCCGTTGAGAGGCATTGCCTCGACTTGGGAAGGGAGAATCGTGCTGCCCGTAGAAGAGTTGCCGGTCTCCAGCAGTGGGGGGCTCGCTCTGACCGTGATCTTCTGTTGCATGCTGCCTACAGCCAGCATTATGTCCAGCCGGAGTTGCCGGTTCACGGTCAAATCCAAATGCGCATAAACTTTGGTCGTGAACCCGTCGTGAGACGCCGTAACGGTGTAGGCTCCTGGTTGTAATCCCACCACTCCAAAGTTCCCGTCTGAGTCCGTGATGGATTTCGTTTCGGCTCCTGTAGCATCGGCTCGGACCAGGACCTCCGCGCCGACGATCGGTAGACCTTGCTGGTCGGTCACTGTTCCCTGGATGCCGGACGTTACTTGTGCCTGTAGCAGAGAACTTGTTCCAGCACAGAAACTGAAAATCAAAAGAGTTGCAACGAATCGGCGGAATCGGCGCGTTCTTCGGCGACTGGAGGAATCCTTGAGCGGCTGGTGGAAAAGCCGTTTTAGCACGACAGTCCCTCATCCTTTAGTGACCGTCCGGGCGTAGCGATTCATGCAATGAGAAATGAGCTTTCCCGAAATTCTACTCTTCACGTCCGGGCAGTCAATCTTTATTGCTTTCCGCGTTGAATGAGGACCGACGCGCAGAACAACGCATCTGTTCCAGCCGAATGCATTAGAGTTGAACTATGGAAAGCCCGGGGATCAATTGGAAGTGGCGACTATTCAGCGTAGCCACCGAATATCCGAGATGCAGAGCCGTGACGCCCAAATCGTTTACATTAAATCGTGGCCTCATTTTGACAACCTGCGCCACGATCTTCGCTTTCAGGAGATCGAGCGACGAGTCGGCCTGCGGCGGTAAGTTGTATTGAGCTGCCAGTAACATCCGCCTGATTTGTCACGATCAGAGTTATGGTTTTTGGGTGCAGGATTGGGTGCATCTAAAGAGTAAAGAATAGCTCCGAATTTCTTGCGGGCGACACCAGATAGGGCACTTGTTTTTTTGATCTTGTCGGTCGTTAACCTAAGGGTTGCTAGTTCCCCTCGGCTGCGCTCGGGACAAGCGAATCTAGCCCGGGGAGCCATAACTTTTTGGATCAACAAGTTACGGCTCGCCAGAACATTCGGCTCACGAGCGATGGACTACACGCGTAACTCTCACCTATTCGGGACTTCCTTGATTACAATCAATGGCTTAGGTCGGTCTGTTCTCAGCGACTGCTTCGTGTCTTGCAGCATGTCATGAGAATGTTATGCGAGCGGACGTGGAAGATATGGGCGTTTGATTAAGGGTCGGCAACAGACATCTACTGACGGAGCGCGGCTGTGAACGAACTCGTGGAAAAGATATTGCGGAAGACACCGCTGTTCGCAAATCTCACGGAAACAGAGATGAGCGCGTTGGCCGCGCGAGTCAGCAACAGGCGCTTTGACCGGGGCGCGCTGCTCTTTAGCGAGGGCGATGCGTGCACAGGTCTCTTCCTCGTGGCCACCGGCAAGATTCGCATTTTTAAGTTGTCGTCAGCGGGTCGGGAACAAGTTCTTGCAGTGGAAGGACCGGGGAGTTCCTTCGCCGAGCTTCCGGTGTTTGATGGGGGTAATTATCCCGCCTCGGCCTCCGCGTTGGAGAATGCCGAAGTGCTCTTCATCTCGCGGAAGGATTTCCAGAATTTTTGCCGCGAGCATCCGGATGTGGCCCTCAAAGTAATTGCGGTAGTCGGTTCCCGGCTGCGACGTCTGGTCGGGATCATCGAAGACTTATCTTTCACCACGGTGAGGCAGCGATTGATCGCCCTTCTCCTGCGGCTGACACAGGCCAGCGGAACACCTTCCAAGGAAGGAGTCCGCGTGGAGCTGACGAAGAGCCATCAGGACTTGGCGGCGGAAATAGGCACGGTGAGAGAACTCGTGTCGCGCAACTTGAGCCGGCTCCAAGCCGAAGGATTTCTAGAGGTGGACGGCCGCAAAATCATAGTGAAAGACCTGGCGGGCCTAAAGCGCGAGCAAGCCTCGTCCGAGTAAACTCCTTTCTTTCAGCTCTTTCCGGAACGAGTGACTTTGGTCACTGCGTCCGTCCGACCGGCCATCCACAATGTGCCCTGTCGTGGAGGTGGTCATGAAATTCAGCAGCGAAACCAAGGTGAAAGACATCGCGCTGTCCAATCCAGGGGCCAGGGAAGTTCTCGAAGGTGCCGGACTCGATTACTGCTGTGGTGGCGGCAAGTCGCTGCAGGAAGCTTGCCTGCATGCGGATGTTTCTGCTGAAGAAATCCTGAAGCGCCTGCAGGAAAACAGCAAACAGGTGAGTCCTGAGGAAGCAAACTGGTCTTCGGCTCGGCTCGGTGATTTGACGCGGCATATCCGTGAGAGACACCATCGGTACGTTCGCGAGGCAATCCCACGTGTTGGTACGCTACTGCAAAAGGTGAAGGCGAAGCACGCAGAGAACCATCCCGAGATTGCAAACATCGAAAAGCTCTTCCTCGAAGTAGGCCAAGAAATGATCATGCACATGCAGAAGGAAGAGCAAATCCTGTTCCCCTACATCGATGCACTGGAGCTTTCGGTCAATGGAAACGGTTCCTGGGAACCTCCCTTCTTTCAGACCGTCCGCAATCCGATTCACGCCATGATGAAAGACCACGACTCCGCCGGAGACGTGGTGAAACAGATTCGCGAAGCGACTGGAAATTACACGCCTCCTAATGATGCGTGCACGAGTTACAAGGCGTTGTACCAGGACTTGCGTCAGTTCGAATCGGACCTTCATCAGCACGTTCATTTGGAAAACAACATTCTTTTCCCTCGTGCAGTGGAAATGGAGGCCGCGGTCGTCTGACCCGGATTGAATTCATGGCGACTTCACATTCAGCTATCGCCTCGACGCCCGACATCTCTCGGCGTCCCGCGATGACTCCTGAACAATTGTTCGAAATGACGAGGGCGCGCGAGGAAGCGCTATCTCACCTGTTGATGGCTTTTGTCACCTCCGGTCTCATGTTCATGGTGTTCCCGGGGACGTTTCTTGGCGTGTGGAATCTTCTTCAAATCAGCGGGCGCGAGAGCGTGGCCTCCATTTCTCCCGCCTGGTTACAAGCCCACGGCCACGCGCAAGTCTTCGGATGGGTAGGCAGTTTTATTTTGGGGATCGGTTTCTATTCCATTCCGAAGCTGCGTGGCGGAGTGAAGCCATCTTTCGGCGCAGGTTGGATTTGTTGGGCGATGTGGACCCTTGGCGTGGCGTTGCGCTGGACCGCCAATGTTTATTTATGGGAATGGCGAGTGCTGCTGCCACTGTCCGCTCTGCTTGAGCTGGCGGCCTTCCTCATATTCTTTCGCGCCGTTGCTCGGCACCGACCCGAAGAATCTGGAAAGAGCCGATTGGAGCCTTGGGTTTGGGTGGTCATCAGCGCCAGTGCCGGTCTGCTGCTCGTGCTGTTGATGAACTTGGCGGGTTGTTTCTATCTTTCACTCCGCGGGGCAACTCCGGCTCTGCCGCATTTGTTCGACCAGCGTTATCTCACGTTGATGGCTTGGGGATTCCTGGTGCCCTTTGTATGGGGATTCAGCGCGAAATGGATGCCGGTATTTCTCGGGTTGAAGCTGCTTCGTCCGAGATTGTTGCTGACCGCTTTGATGTTGAATCTTTCGGGTGTCGGATTGACGATTGCGGGAGTTTGGTCCGTCGGATCGTGGATCTTTGTCGTCGCTGCGCTGGTGGCGATTGCAGCGTTGCGGATGTTTGAACCGTCCGTGAAAGAAGCGAAAATCCGTGGCGTCCATTCGAGTTTTCCCTTCTTCGTTCGCATGGCCTATGCGTGGCTGGTGGTGGCCGCCTTACTCGGCGTGGCAGCCGTGCGCTGGGATTTTTCGGGCGGGATCTGGGGTGCTTCGCGGCATGCCTTGACGGTCGGATTTATCGCCGTGATGATCCTGAGCGTGGGGCAACGAATCCTGCCGGCATTTGCTGGGATGCGGATGCTCTGGAGTACGAAACTGATGTTTGCAGGTCTCGCCCTAGTCGCACTTGGTTGTACGTTGCGGGTTTCCTGCGAGGTCATCGCCTATCAAGGATACGCGATGTGGGCTTGGTCAGTCCTGCCGATTTCCGCGCTCTGCGAGCTGGCGGGACTGACAATCTATGCGTTAAATATTCTCGCCACCTTCATCCTCGAACCCAGCCACGCGCAGAAGCAGCCTGTGGTCGTCGGGATTCCAGTTAGGATTTCTTAGAAATCTACCCGCAGCGATTTTCTCAGGATTGCTCTTCCTGGGATGCTTGGCTCTGAATCTCTTTGTGGATCGAGTTGACTAAGAGTCGCGCCGCCGTTGACATAACAGCGCAAAGATCCCCTCTGCTTGGCTCCCTTTGCCTGCAAGGAAGCCAACCGTCATATGAATGTCATGCGAATTGCGCCAAATCGCGGCTTCGTGCCGGTCAGGCCTACTTCTTTTCGGCAACCTTTTCGATGGTCTTCACCTTGATGGTGTCACCTTCGATGGTTCCGGTGACCTTCACGTTCTCATTGGCGAGCGGGGCGGCTTTGTCCTGCGGCTCGAGCGTATAGACTTTCTTATCCCCGGGGTTCACCAGCACGTATTTGGCGTCATGTTCGCCTACACATTTTTTCACGCAGGCAGCGGTGTGTGCGGCCTTGTAGCCGCAATGTGAGTCGCTGATGATGCCGGTCCAACTCCCTTCCTGCCCGGCCATGGCGACAAAAGCCCCGGCCAGGAGCAGAACCAGAGCAGTGAGAACGAATCACTTTTGCATTTTCCCCTCCTCTTCCTGGGGCACTTCCCCGACTGAAATTCCTTCTACTCTTTCACACGCGGACGGCGATGTCCAGCCGTCCGCGAGCGCATTGCAAACTCCTTCTGCATTGGTTACATCCACGGGAAACGGGCGAGCACGGCAACCGACGCCCCACCGGCAGCAAGTACCTGCGCCACAGCGCGGTCGATCCCCCGCCCGCCGCCGCGCGCCTGCGCCCCGCCTATTTCTTCTGCAGCGTTTCGAGATAGCGAACCAGATTCGAGATCCGCATGTCCACCAGAGCGGGGTTTGACCCACTCACCGTCGAAAACAGGGGACCCCAGGTAGGCATATCACTCGCGCCATGCGCCGTGGCTTTCACTCCGAAGCGCAAAACCGTGCTGACGTGGTCCGCCGGAAACTTCCCGCCATTACGCTTGGCCAGCGTGCTCAGGTCGGCCGGAGGGGTTTTGAGCGCCGATGCTGCGGGCCCATTCCCCTTGCCCTCCTTTCCATGGCAAGCCGCGCAGTACTGTTCAAACATTTCTTTGCCGGATGCCGGCGAAGTGGGTTTGATCGGTTCTTTCTTGACTGTTTTCTTTGGTGCCTCTTGAGCGATGGCGACAGTGCTCACCGAAAACAGCGATGCGAAGACCAGAACTGCGCTGCGAGTGGCCTGGTTCATCATGGGAATCCTCCGTCTGGCGGCTCGAACTCATGCGTCTTTGACGCTAATGCCGGCCGGCAGAGCGACATCCTGCCAACCGCAATGCGAGATACTTACGCTCGTTACCAATCCTTGTCAACGACCAGCTCGATATCCGTGCGTTTACCGCACAGCCGCCCGTGTCTGCTGCTCCAGTTCGCGCACCTGGTCAAGAATACTGCGGCGAAGATTTCCGCCAGTCTCGGTGACGACACATCGTGGCTTGTGGCATTCTGGTTCGGGAACGGCTTGCTGCAAATCCGGCCGCGCCGTTGGCGTGCTGCCGGTGATGCTGCGACGCTTGGGATCACCGCAGAAAGGGGAACAACGGAAATGCCCGCACAGTACCGAGCCGACCACGTGGGAAGTTTTCTCCGCCCGCCGGAGCTGCTCGAGGCGCGGCGCGCCGCCGCGGGAGATCCCCAGCGCTTGCGGGCGCTCGAGGATAGCCACATCCTGCGCGTCCTGAACAAGCAAAAGGAGCTGGGGTTTTCCATTTTCACCGATGGAGAGCTGCGCCGGAAGAACTTCATGAGCGACTTCACTGACGCAGTGGAGGGCTTCGACTTTGGCGACGCGGTAGCGCGCGCGTGGAAGGCGGGAGAGGGCAAAGATGCGCAGGTGAGCAGCGTGACCGGGGTCGTCACGTCCAAGCTTCGCGCAGCGTGGCCGCTGACCGGACACGAACTGCCGTTTCTGAAGGCTCACTGCCCGGGCGCGATCAAGATGACCCTTCCCAGCGCCACGCAGTTCCCAGCGATCTCCTACAAGCGCGGCATCTCCGACAAGGTCTACAAGGACCATTCCGCCCTGCTGTGGGACATCGTCGAGATCATGAAGACCGAAATGGCCAAGCTCTCCGCCGAGGGTGTGAAGTACATCCAGATCGACGCGCCGCGTTACAGCTACTACATGGACCCCAAGTGGCGCGAGTGGATCCGCGCCGAGATGAAGACCGAGCCGGACGCGCTGCTGGACGAATCCATCAAGGCGGACAATGCCTGCTTCGATGCGGCGCGACGTCCCAGCGTCACACTGGCCATGCACCTGTGCCGCGGCAACAACCGCAGCCACTGGTACGCCGAAGGCGGCTACGATGCTGTGGCCGAAAAGCTGTTTGGGACCATGGCCGTGGATGCTTTCCTGCTGGAGTACGACGACGAGCGCTCCGGAACATTCGAGCCGCTCCGGCTGGTGCCTCGGAACAAGACCGTAGTGCTCGGGCTGGTCAGCTCCAAACTAGCAAAGCTCGAAAGCGCCGACGTGCTGGTCCAGCGGATCAAGGAAGCGTCGCGTTACGTTCCCATGGAAAACCTGGCGCTGAGCCCGCAGTGCGGCTTCGCTTCAACCATGGAAGGAAATCTGCTCACCGAGGACGAACAGTGGGCAAAGTTGCGGTTGGTGGCGGAAACGGCGCGGCGGGTGTGGGGCTGAGCAGTCCGCGACGATCTTAGCGCTTGGCTTCGCCGCCCGCTTCCATCTCCGCGAATACATTTTCGGCGATGTGGAATGCGGAATTGGCGGCGGGCACGCCGCAATAAATCGCCGTCTGCAGCAGGACTTCCTTGATTTCCTCGCGCGTCACTCCATTGCGGATCGCCCCGCGGAGGTGCAGGCGCAGCTCGTCGCCGCGGTTGAGCGCCACCATCATCGCCAGGGTGATCAGACTGCGCGTCTGCCGCGGCAGTCCCGGCCTGGTCCAGATTTCTCCCCACGCATAGCGGGTGATCAAGTCCTGAAGCGTTTCGTTGAACTCATTGCGGTTTTTCTGCGCGCGATCTACGTGCGCATCGCCCAGGACGGCCCGCCGCACGGACATCCCCTGCTGATACCGTTCGCGTTCGTCCATTGCCGCTCCTCCTCAGGCCGTCAGAAAGCGGATGAGCTCCGCGGTGAACTGCTCGGGCGCTTCGAGATTGGAGAGGTGCGCGGTCGGCAACTCGGCGTACTGCGCTCCGGCGATGCGCTCGGCAAGGAAGTGGCCGTCGGCGAGAGGAATCACCGGATCCTTCGCTCCTGCAATCACCAGCGTCGGCATGCCGATGGATGCGATGGCTTGGCGCTGGTCCATGTCGCGGATGGCCGCGCAGCAGGCCATGTAACCGTCCTGTGGCGACTTCTCGATCATCTGCTGCGTGGGCGCGACCGTCTGCGGCGAGCGCGCGCGGAATTCCGGCGTAAACCACCGTTCGATCACCCCAGGCGCGATGCCTTTCATCCCGCCATTGCGCACCTGTTCGATCCGCGCATTCCATGTCTCCGCCGTGCCGATGCGCGCCGCGGTGTTGCACAGCACCAGTTTGGTGAAGCGCTGCGCAGCGTGCACGCCCAGCCACATGCCGATCATTCCGCCCATGGATAGTCCGCAGAAATGCGCACGCTCCAGCCGCAACGCATCGAGCAGCCGCACCACATCGCGCGCGAGCAGTTCGATGGTATAGGGGCCGGGCGTCACCCGGGTCCGGCCGTGGCCGCGCGTGTCGTAGCGCAGCACGCGGAACTGCTTTTCCAGCGCGGGGAGCTGCGCATCCCACATCGAGAAATTCGTGCCCAGCGAGTTTGAAAGCACCACTGCTGGCGCGTCTGCCGCGCCGGTCAGCGCGTAGTGCACACTCACTTCCTCGGTTTGGACGAAGGGCATGGACCTCACTCGCCTTTGCCGGCCCCGCCACCGCGGGGCCGGTAAGAAGAATGCGCCGCGAGCACGCGGTCAATTAGGGCTTCGGCGGCGCCAAGGTACTGCCGCGGATCGAACAGCCGCTCGAGCTCTTCTTTCCTCAGATGTTTGGCCACGGCGGCATCTTCGGCGAGCACCTCACGGAGATGACGCTTCCGGGCCTTGGACCGCCGGCACGCCGCCTCAACCAGCTCATGTGCGGCCACGCGGCCCATCGCGCTACCCAGCGCCATCTGCACCGCTTCGGCGAAGATCAGCCCGCGAGTTACCTCGAGGTTTTCACTCATTCTGGCGGTGTCGATCTCGAGACCCATCACTGTTTCCGTCAAATGGTGCAAGGCGCCGGCGGCCAATCCGATGATCTCCGGCATGGTTTCCCATTCGGCGTGCCAGCCCCCCAGGCCGCGCTCCTGCTCCTGCACCATGGCGCTGAGCATCGTGCTGACCAAGCCCGGCACGCGAGTCGCTGCCGCAAGAACCACAGCTGCGGTTACCGGATTGCGCTTGTGCGGCATGGTGGAAGAGCCGCCGCGCCCTTCTCCCGCCGGCTCGAACAGTTCGGCAACTTCCGTCTGCATCTGCAAAGAGATGTCGCGCGCGATTTTTCCCAGTGTGCCGGTGCAAAGCGCCAGCGTGGTGGCCACTTCAACCACGCGGTCGCGATGGGAATGCCAGGAAAGGTCGGGCACGGCAAGGTGCAGTTCTTCGCCCAGCGACTTAGCTACCTCCAAGCCTTTGTCGCCAAGCGCCGCCAGCGTCCCCACGGCGCCGCCGAATTGCAGAACCAAATCATTGTGGCGCACCGTGTCGAGCCGCGCACGGTGACGATTGACAGCATCGAGCCATCCTGCGGCCTTCAGTCCAAAGGTCGTCGGCAGCGCCTGCTGCATCCAGGTGCGGCCGGCGACGGCGGTGGCGCGATGTTTGCGGGCAAGTTGTGCCAGCGCGCCCGCCAATCTTTCCAGCTCCGCCTCGATGCGCTCGAGGGCCGCGCGCAGCTGCAAGATGAATCCGGTGTCGATGGCGTCCTGGCTGGTGGCGCCCCAGTGGACAAAGCGCATGGCCTGCTGGTCGTCTTTTCCGACCAGCGCAGTGAGCTGCTTGACCAGGGGGATGGCAGGATTACCAGCCAGCGCGGCCGCCTGGGCCAGCGCGTCCAGGTCGAAAAGTTCAGCGCGGCACTTCGCCGTGATGGCCGTTGCCGCCGCGGCGGGGATGACTCCCGCGCGCGATTCCGCGCGCGCCAATGCGGCCTCAAAATCCAGCATGCCTTGCACGCGCGCGCGATCGGAAAAAAGAGCTTGGATGACTTCCCAGCGGAACAATGGTTCCAGCAGGTTCATGGAGCCAGTCTAATCGCTCTTAGCAGTCGAAGAAAACTGTTTCCTCGGGGCCTTGCAGAATGATGTTCCATTCGAGCGTGCCAGCGTCCGTTCCCGGCCTGGCGATCAGTGTCCCACGCCGCGCCGGCGCCACCAGGTTCAGAGCAAAATCGCCGGCGTTTCCAGGTTCATTGGGGAAATAGATCCGCGTCACCAACCGCCGCTGCAGGCCGCGCGAGAACACGGACACGGCGATGTGCGGGGCCTGCGCCTTTCCATCCGGGCCGGGCACCGGGCCGGGTTTTATGGTCGTAAAGCGAAATTGTCCGTGGTCATCCGTGGGAATCCGCCCGTACCCTTTGAACCCCGCTTCGAGTGATTTGTCCTGCTTGTCCTCGGGGTGGGCGTACTTCCCGTGGACGTTGGCCTGCCAGAGCTCGAGCATCGCATCGGGCACGGGCTTGCCGTCGCCATCGAGCACGCGGCCTTCGATGGTCACGCGTTCCCCCGAGACGCCCGGGCCCGCGAGGTTATCCTGATTCAGCCTGGTGAGACCGATACTGAAGTACGGGCCGACGGTTTGCGATGTGGTCGCTTGCAGGCTCATTTCGGTTTCTCCATGGGAGTGCCTTCACGGCCGCTCAATACAATGTCAAACCGGTAGCCCAGTGCGGTGGAAGGGATGGTCGTCTCCCAGTCAAAAATTGAAATCAGCCGGTTGCGCGCCTTCTCGTCCGATGTGCAGTTGAAGATGGGATCGTAGGGAATCAGCGGGTCGCCGGGAAAATACATCTGCGTCATCAGCCGCGTGGCGAACGCCGGGCCGAACAGCGAGAAATGGATGTGTGCCGGCCGCCAGGCGTTGTAATGGTTTTGCCAGGGATATTTTCCTGGCCGGATGGTCACAAAGCGATAGCGGCCCTCGGCGTCGGTGAGTGTGTGCCCGCAGCCGGTGAAGTTGGGATCGAGCGGCGCGTCGTGCTGGTCCACCTTGTGGTGGTAGCGCCCAGCGGAGTTGGCCTGCCAGATCTCCACCAGCGTGTGCGGCACGGTCCGCCCGTTCTCGTCGAGCACGCGCCCGCTCACGACGATGCGCTCCCCTTGCGGCTGGCCGGGACGCTGGCGGGTCAGGTCGAAGGCTTTTGCATCGATGTTCTCCGGCGAGAAGACGGGGCCGGTCACCTCTGAAAGCGTGTGCGGCAGGTAGATCAGGGGCTGCGCGGGCGCGCGCTTGATCGAAGACACGTACGGGGGATGCAGGTGGTTCGGTTGCGTCCCCGGATACGGCCGGCGGTAGCCGGCGATGTTGGCCATGAATTGCTCCCCCTTCTCGAGTGGCGAAATCAAACCGCTGCTCGCCGTGACCTGCCTCCCGAGCACTCTACCAAAATCGGATACGATATTGGGTCAGGGATTTGGAAGTCATATCATGAGTTGGACGAAATAAGGGGGCTGGTCACTCCAGCCAGCGCCGGCCGTGGTAGAGTAGCCGGCAAGAAGGATCTGGGACCTTGGGTTTAGCCTCAGGCCGGACGTAACCGGTGGCGTCGCTTCTCCACATGCAGCCAGACGAATACTTCGATCCAGAAATCGAAACCATGGGCCAGGAGCAGCTCCGGACGCTCCAGGAGGCCAATCTAGCGAAGCAGTTGGATTACTTGTTTGCGCGATCCGTCTTTTACCAGGAGAAGTTCCGCGCCGCTGGGATTCGCCGCGAGCATTTCCGGACGCTGTCAGATTTCACCAACTTCCCCTTCACTACCAAGGAAGAGTTGCGCGAAAGCCAGCTCGCCTCACCCCCACTTGGCAAGCACATCGCCGCAGACATGATAAGCGTCATTCGCATCCAGTCTTCCACTGGCACCACCGGACGCCCCAGCTTTGTCGGCCTGACCCGGCGCGACGCGCAGATCTGGACTCACGTTACCGCCCGTTCGTTTTATGCCCAGGGGATCCGCCCCACGGACATCGTCATCCATGGGGCCAGCCTGACCATGTTCGCCGGCGGGCTGCCTTGCAAGGATGCCCTCGAACTGATTGGCTCTACTTTTGTCCCTGTGGGCACCGGCGCTTCCGAGAAGCTGGTGCTGGTTGCCAAGGCACTGGGGGCCAACGCCCTGCATTGCACCCCTTCCTATGCCATCTATCTGGCCGATTATGTGCGCCGCGAGGCGCGGATGGACCCGTGTGAGCTGGGCTTCAAGAAAATCGTTTGCGGGGCCGAGCCCGGCGCGGGAATCCCTTCGGTACGCGCCAAAATAACCAAGGAATGGGGAGCGCGTGTCACCGAAGGGATGGGCAACGCCGATATGGCGCCGATCATCTTCGCCGAATGCCGCGAACAATCCGGCATGCACTACAACGGCCAGGAATTTGTCTTCATCGAAATCATCGATCCCCAGAGCGGGCATGCGCTTCCCATCGAAACGGGCGTATCCGGAGAGTTGGTGTACACCAGCCTGGAGCGCGAATGCGTTCCCTTGCTGCGGTTCCGCACCCGCGACCGGGTCACCATCCTGGGAACCTCCTGCGCGTGCGGGCGGACCGGCTTTAAGCTAAGATGCGTCGGCCGCACCGACGACATGCTGATTGTCCTGGGGGTGAATGTTTTCCCTTCCGCGGTGCGGGATGTCGTCTCCAGTTTTTATCCCCGGACCACGGGAGAAGTGCAGATTGTCCTGGACCAGCCCGGGCCGGGCGTCAAACCGCCGTTGAAAGTGATCGCAGAGTTTGGAGATGCCTCGTTGGACCTGGCCGAATTGCAAAAAGAGGTGGAGAGAAAAATCAGGGCGGTGCTCACTGTCCCCTCTTCGGTGGAGCTGGTGCCGGCCGGAACCCTGCCGCGGTTTGAGATGAAAGGGCAGTTGATCAAGAAGCTCTACGAAAAGCAGTAAAGAGAGATCCTCAGCGATGCCCAAGCTGGACGCCAGGCCGGAAGCAATCGAGGTCGACTTTGAGAAGTCGGCGATTGTCGTGGTGGACATGCAGAACGCCTTCGCCAGCAAAGGCGGGATGCTGGACGTCGCCGGCGTGGATATTTCCGGCGCGCCGCGTGTAGTCGGAGCGATCCGCGGCGTTTTGGAAGCGGCGCGATCGGCGGGTGTCCCGGTTGTCTACCTGCAGATGGGATACAAACCCGATCTGAGCAACAGCGGCGGTCCCAACTCCCCCAATCCACGCAAAGAACTGGGCCTGCGCTTGATGCATGACCGGCCGGAGCTGATAGGGAAAATTCTGACCGAGGGAACATGGGACTTTGCTCTGGTGGACGAACTCGCGCCACGGCCGGCCGACCTGGTCATCGTCAAGACGCGGTACAGCGGCTTTGCCGGGACCACGCTCGATTCCATGCTGCACGTGCGCGGCATCCGCTATCTCTTTTTTGCCGGTATCGCCACCAACGTCTGCGTGGAATCCACGCTGCGCGACGCCTATTTCCACGATTACTGGCCGATCCTTCTTGTGGACGGCACCATGCCCGCGGGCGCGCCGGCCATGCAGGAAGCGACGTTGTTCAACGTAGAATCATTCTTTGGCTGGACCATGAAATCGGAAGATCTGCTGGCCAATCTCAGATCGTCCGCCAGATGAGGGCTACGTGTGGACAGTAGACATCGACGTAGGCGGGACTCTGACCGACGGCATTTTCACCTATGGTGAAAACCTGGTTTGCGCCAAGGTGGACACCACGCCGCACGATCTGACCGTGTGCCTGTTTGATTGCCTGGCGCAAGGCGCGGAGAAGCTGGGTTTCGTCGATACTACACTCTTCCTCGAAAACGTCGATCTCATTCGCTGGTCCACTACCATCACCTCCAACGTTTTGGCCGAGTTGCGCGGGCCGCGAATCGGCTTGCTCGTCTCCCACGGTCACGAAAAGGATTTGTACGGAGAGGAGCCCCGCAGCATCGTCCTGAACCGAATCGTAGCCGAGGGCGATGTCATCGGGATCAACGGGAGCGCGGGCGAGACGGAGATTATGAATGCCGCCCGTTCGCTCCTGGAGCGCGGCGTGCGCAGAATCTGCGTCAGCATGCCAGGCGC
>JBGPJC010000102.1:0-13493 GCA_041485165.1 Terriglobia bacterium
CCTTGCTGAAACAATCGGAAGGCGGCGATTTTGAATGAGCGGTCGCGAACTCGGAAACAACCGGGGAGCTGCCGAAACCCAACCCACACGAGAATGCATCCATAGGCTTCATGAAACCGCCATGTGACGAAGCCGTTGTCCGATCGGTGAATGCCGTTGTTCCATGCACGGCGCAAGCGGGACGTTGGATTCTCGCAGCGACAATTCTCGGTTCCAGCATGGCCTTTATCGACAGCACCGTCGTCAACGTAGCCTTACCAGCGCTGCAAGCAAACCTCCACGCAACTATCGTCGGTGTGCAATGGGTGGTCGCGTCTTACGGGTTGTTCTTGGGAGCTCTGATTCTCCTCGGTGGCTCTCTCGGCGACCTGTTTGGTCGCCGGCTGATGTTCTTGGTTGGTGTGGGGATTTTTGCTACTGCTTCTATCGCTTGCGGTCTTGCCTCAAACATTCAACAGCTCGTTATCGCGCGGAGTGCCCAAGGTTTGGGAGCTGCCTTTCTCGTACCCGGCAGTCTGTCGATCATCAGCGCTTGTTTTGACGAGCAGACCCGCGGTCAAGCGATCGGCACTTGGTCCGGCTTCACTGCCATCACAACAGCAGTCGGGCCGGTTCTCGGCGGTTGGCTGATCGAGCATGCTTCCTGGCGCTGGGCGTTCTTCATCAATATTCCGCTCGCGGCCGCCGTGATGGCAATTTCTCTTTGGCGAATTCCCGAAAGCCGTAATCCGGCTAGCGGGTTTGTAGATTGGATGGGAACCCTGCTCGCGACTGCCGGATTAGGTGGCGTGGTCTATGGGTTCATTGAATCCGTAAGTCTCGGATGGGAGCACCGCCTAGTTTTCGGAAGCGTGATCGCCGGCTTTGCTTGTCTCATCGTTTTCGTGCTCGTTGAGTCCAGGATAGGTTCACCCATGGTTCCGCTGGCGCTCTTTCGGTCGCGTAGTTTCAGTGGCGCGAACCTGCTCACTCTGTTTCTCTATGCCGCTGTTGGAATTTTCTTTTTCTTGTTTCCGTTGAACCTTATCCAGGTGGAGGGATACTCGACAACTGCGGCTGGCGCTGCCGCGCTGCCCTTAATTCTGCTGATGTTCTGTCTTTCCCGCTGGGCTGGTGGCCTCGTCCCACGCTACGGCGCAAGGGCCCCACTGATCGCCGGCCCACTCATTGCGGCAGCAGGCTTTGCTCTTTTCGCCGTGCCAGGTGTGGGAGCAGGTTACTGGAGAGCCTTCTTCCCTGCATTCGTTGTTCTCGGTCTTGGAATGGCGATTAGCGTGGCTCCTCTCACCACGGTGGTTATGAGTTCAGTAGGCCAGGATCGCGCCGGCACCGCCTCCGGCATCAACAACGCAGTCGCGCGGGTCGCGGGCGTACTGGCTATCGCAATCCTTGGGATCGTGATGATGAAATTATTCAGTTCCAGCTTGAATCGTAGTCTCACGGGCGGACTGCTTCCGCCCGGCATTCTCGAGTATGTTCGGTCCAACGTAATCAAGCTCGCCGGCCTTGACCTACCCACTGGCCTGGACACCGATACGACGGCGCTGATCCGAGTATCAATTTCCCACGCGTTTGTCTTTGCATTCCGAACCGTTCTCTTGATCTGTGCAGGTCTGTCCCTGGCTAGTGCCGCGGTGGCATGGCTGATGATTCCCGCCAGAGCCGAGTAGACTGTGCTCGATGGGGCGATTCAATTCCATGCTGAATCCAGTGACCAGCCCGAGACGTTGTACCGCGGCGCGTGAGTTGCTCAGAATCATGTGTTTGTGGGCAACCAAAACAGGGAATTCAGAGCGAACAGAATCAGTCACTTGCGACCCGGGTAGAAATCGATTTTCTGGGCAGCCTCGGCCCCATGGAGGTGACTACATTACGCTTGCTCAATTTCCCCGAAGCGGACTTCCGGGGAGCCAGGGGGCACTTGTCCGGTTAGCGCGTTATACGTCCAGTGGATGGCGATTCGTCCAAACTTCCCACAACCCTGTTTACGGATAGTTTCCGAGTTGGCGACAATCCGGGAGTTATCGCGCGGTGGCTCGAATCGAGATCTTGAGTGCGGTCACTTCTCTACCTATGGCGCATCAGGCGGAATCGAAAGTGAGCCGACCAGCGCGACAATTTCGTGCGCCCTGAGTCTCGTCCCCGCCGCAATCGCCTCACTAAGGCATCGGCCGGAAGCGCCAGATGTGGGCACGCATGGGTTCACCGAAGGCCAGGATGCGGCCATCGTTCGTCCATCCGGATAGCAATATGTCGCCCGTGAAGTCTAGGGGGATTCTCGTGAGCTTGCCGCTCGGCTCATCAAGCACCGCGGCCCTGAAGAACCAGGAATCCCGCGGCGTAACGCCGACCAGCAATTTGCCGTCCGTACGAAGACTTCTTCCTCCCAGTGGGAGGGGGTCAATCCCAATGTCGCTTTGAACTTGGATGTCCTGTGCCGTATCGCTTGAAAGCTGGATCCGAACCAGATACACTCCTGCTTTCTCAACCAAGTTAACGATGAGATCTTTACCGTTTGGATCGACGGCCACGCCATCTCCGGCAGAGATCTTGCGCGGCGCCCCGTCGGCGGCAGGAATGGCCCAAATGCTTCCCTCCGTTGCGTAGTAGAGAGTCTTTTCATCGGGAGACGCCACCAGACTGGTCACGTATTTTCCCTTGCATCCTTGCAGGCGGCGGATGATGCGGCCTTCGCCAGCCGAGGCGATAGCGATAGTCTGGTCAGAACCCGTTCCAGCGATAAAGGCCACCTGGTTGTCCGCGAGCAATGCTGCTGGCAGACCCGTCTCCTCCGCAGTATCCACCAGAGGGAAAAAATTCCCACCGGGTTTGCCAATCATGAGCCGAGAACGACCGGAGATGAGCATCGGAAGGAGAAAACGGCCATCGGGGAACTCCACCGGGGCCGAAAGGTTCGTGCCGCGCGTCTCCGCTGTTGCGAGCACTTCGGGCACGCCGCCGGAGGGAGGGAAGCGCAGGATTTGGAAGGGGCGGTCAACCTGATCAAGGTAGATGCTGTCGTCAGGTCCGGCGTCCATGATCCACGGCGGGGTGGTCAGGGTCATGAGTACCTGCACGGGTCCCGAACCGGAGCGGGGGACGGCCACGATCTGGTGCAGATTGCCGGCAGGAAGATCAATGAGGACCGAGCGGTTGTCCTGCGTGGGCGCCAGGGGAAACCCCTCACTCGTCCGACGGATGGGCAACTGGGCGGCGAGTCGGCGCGCTTTGCCGCTGGCGATGTCGAGAGCGTATAAGTGAGGTGACTCCCCTGCGCCCGTCCCCTCGGTCATTCCAAAGAAGACCGCCTCTTTGCCATCCGGGAAGACCCGAATCAGGGCGACTGGGAGTGTCGGGGGGATCCAGCCTTGCAGGGGCTGGAGCCGTCCCGAGTCCGGCCAGAAATGATAGATTCGGTTTTTGCGCTCGGCGTCAATCCGCCAGACCAGCAAGCTGCCGTCCGGAAGGGCTTCCGGACTTGCGGCGTCTTTCAACACCAGCCGTTCGTCCCCGCCCAGCGAAGGAACGGTGTAAATGCCTACAGGCCAGGAAGACACTCGGTCGAAATAGAGCTTCGAGCCGTCGGGTGACCAGGCGATTTCCTGCACCGTGCCACTTGACCTGTCGTGGGTGAGGACGGTCCAGTTCCCGGAATCGGGATTCATCACAGCGACTTGAGTCTGGTTGTCAACCATGGCCTGGAAGGCCAATGTACGACCGTCGGGAGAAATGCGGGGCCCAAAGGCAATGCTCGAACCTCCCAACAGGTCGCCGGACCAGCGCGTTGGCGGCGTGGCGCGCTGACCTCGTACCCACCATCCGCCGAAGAGGGCCACACTCAGGAGAAAGGTTCCAACAGCCCAATTCATCCACCGGCGACTTGGGGTTTGTCGTACGGGTGGTCCGCCGGCCGCCACTGGCTCTGTTGCCTCAGTGAGAGTTCCCTCGAGCGCGATTCGCGCCTCGCCGATGGCTTGCAACCGCTGCTTCGAATCTTTCTCCAAGCAGCGCTGCAAGAGCACGCGAATCCGGATCGGCGTTCCGGCCGGGAGCTGCGACCAATCCGGTTCTTCCTTGATGACGGCCGCAAGGGTATCGGTGACCGTCTCGCCGCGGAATGCCATCTTCCCCGTCAGCATCTCGTACGACACGCAGCCGAACGCCCAAATGTCCGCCCGACGGTCCACCGCCTTGCCCTTCGCTTGCTCTGGCGACATGTACGCCGCCGTCCCCAGCAGCATTCCCGCCTGAGTCGCCATCCGGCTGATCGTGGGAGAATTGGCGATATCGATCGAGGACGCATCGCCTCCCAGAGCCTTTGCGAGACCGAAATCGAGAACCTTCACCGCATCGTCGCTGGTCACCTTCACGTTCGCGGGTTTCAGGTCCCGATGCACGATCCCGTGCTCGTGCGCGTATTCGAGCGCCGCGCACATCTGCTTGGCGATCGGAAGGGCTTCTGCGATCGGAATCGGGCCGGAGCGAATGCGATCCGCCAGCGTCGGCCCTTCGACCAACTCCATCACCAGCGCATGAGTGCTGCCGGAGTCTTCGAGTCCGTGGATCGAAGCGATGTTCGTGTGATTGAGGGATGCGAGGACTTTGGCTTCGCGCTGGAACCGCGCCATGCGCTCGGCATCGCGCGCAAATGCTTCCGGCAGGACTTTCAGCGCCACATCGCGCCCGAGCTTCGCATCCCGCGCGCGATAAACCTCGCCCATTCCGCCCGCACCGATAGCGGAGAGAATTTCATAGGGGCCCAAGCGGTTGCCAGAGGCCAGCGCCATTTGGGGCTGGATTATAGCCCCTCGAAACATTAATGGATGCATTCTATTACTTAAGCGGGGCGACGTGGACATTCCCGATACCTCGGCGATTGTTCCCGAGTGACGGCGTACTCGGAAAGAACAGGTCAATCCCGGCACGGCGGATGCGACACTCGCCCGCGGGACTGCGACGCGGTCCAGAAGTCCCGTCCAGGTATCCCAACCCCGTAACTGGACCGATTTCTTGATTGCCGGGGAAGCCCTGTCATCAAAAGTTATTCGCGACCTGCTCTCTACCTAACGGACCTCAATTGACATCGCCCTGGTGCCGCAGTACGCTCCGCCCATCATCCCGCGGTGGGTTCCGTCCGCAACGGGGCAACCGCCTCGGAGGGATGAAAACTTTGCATCTCTGCCGCGAAAAGCAGTTAAGGCTGACATTCATGGCACTCATTGCCGTGTTGGCAGCCTTCAGCCTGATTTGGCATACACCCAGTGGTGCACTCGCACAGCAAAGTCCCATCTACCGAATGGTAGCGCCTGATCTCGCAGCACAGAACGAGGGCGAGATCACCGCGATGGTCGTGGAGGATACGGATAAGGGCGAGGTTCCCCTCAGTGAATGGGATGAAGTTGTCTTTAGGGGCGAGGTTGTGCCGGTCAGGCCGGGAGGCAAAATCAAGCTGGCAGGTTTCCTCAAGGAATCAGGCAACCAATTTCTCGTGCTTCAGGTTACAGGTATCTCCGCAGGGAGACTAGCTAAGTCGGCTGTGGTGTCTCAACACATCGAGGTGCTTCCTGTCGGCCAAGCCGGCCAGGTAGTCCCTACGGCGGTCGCACATGCATCCGAAATCAGCACCCCGGGTGAACCCTTGCGGGTAACGGGACAAGGTCTGGACAAACTTCAAAAGGCAGCGTTAGTGGGGCAGGATGGCACCGAGCACGAACTGGTTGAGTCGGTCGGCTCCTCGCTTCAGCGCGTCTACGTCGGGCCAAAAGATCTTCCCAAAGGCAATTATCATTTCGTAGCGCAAGACGCCGCTGGGAATCGTCTCAAGGCGCCCAATCAGACGACAAACCCGACCCTGCAGATCAAAGGCACACAGATTCGGCGCCGCGGCCAGCGCGGCAACTTCGTCGTCTCGTGCAATGTTGAGGCCGATGTATTGCTGTCAGGCTGGGAGCCGCAAATCCAGCTTGATACGAACCTGGTCCATGTGACCCCGCAGACGCCTGGACAAGTCGGGTTCACGGCCGTCGAGGTGGGAAACTACACACTCAAGTCTCGGATCTTGAACCGTGAGGACGTTCCCCCTGATCCGCAAGCTCCCCGCGTGGACGCGAGGCCAGAACCTGTTCAGGCCGGCTACGATTCCGTCCGCAATCAAACGAACGTGAGCTGCCCGGTGAACGTTGTTGACCAGAACGGCCGGCCGGTGGGGAACACGCCAGTGGACGTAGCGGTCACACACCCAAACGGCGTGGTATATCAGCGAGTGAACACCGACAATCTTGGCCGCGCCAATTTCTTGCACACGTTTGCTGGTCAATTGGCTGCTAGCACTCTGGCGGTGCATGCCTACCACGTCGTGGGACGAGCATGGAATAAGCAACCGCCCCCACCTGGCCCAGCTCCGGCTGGTTCCAAACCTGGTCCAACTCCCTCCCCTAGCCCAAGTGTATGTGGCCCAGCTCCAGCTCCCACTACGTACACCGTCAAGGATCTCAGCCCGCTGCCCAGCATGACTAAATCCCCGTCACACTGCATGGCAACGGGCGTCAATGACGCCGGGAACGTAGTCGGCTATTGTATGGAGTGGTTCGGCGACGCCGGCTACCGCGCATTCCGCACCGATCCTGGCGAAGTGATTATGCTGAAGGATGATTTGGGCTTTCCGGCGGGCTCTGTGGGCGGCGGGAGCTGGGCGGCGGGGGTCAATGCCGCGGGTCATGTGGCTGGGTGGTGGTGGGTCAAGGGGGCCGCCGGTGAGACGAAGGGTTTCTGGTATGACGGCTCCGAGATGATTAACCTGCACCCACCCACATCCCTCTTCAAAATCAGCGAAGCCTATGCGCTGAACATCCTTGACGACGTTGTAGGTGCTGCTTGGGCATTTTTCGCGGACAAGCACGCCGTAATTTGGCTTCATGGTGCGCACGCCATGATTGACCTCAACGACTACATGGATTCCAGCGCGAAAAAGGATTGGAAACTGACGCAGGCTTATGCCATCAATGACGCGGGGCATATAGTAGGCAGGGCGATACACCTGGGGAAGGTGCACGCTTTCCTTTTGAAAACCAAAGGCGCGGTTCCGATTGACCTCGGTGCGATTGTTGAAAAGGACGACGACTCGAGCACGGCCTATGGAATCAACGCCTGCGATGACGTCGTGGGCTATACCAACACCTCAAAGGATTACCACGGCTTTCTTTGGAAGGAGCCCAGCGGCATGACGGATATTGGAACGCTTCTTGGCCCGCATGCCTCGTCGGAGAGCTACGCCCAAGCCATCAACAAGAAGGAAGAACTGGTGGGCGCAGTCGGTGGCTTCCATAAAAGCGAGAGCTTCCATGATGGCCCCGGCATCAGCACGTACACAGATGCTCTCTGCGTCCCGTATAGCCACGCCCTCTGGTACGGTAAAGGTGAACTGAAGGACCTCAACACACTCATCCCCGCCTCTCCTAAATGGGAACTCAACTTGGCAAATGGCATCAACGACAAAGGTCAGATAGCCGGGTCTGGCTTCTACAAGGACAAAGCAGCACCTTGTCCGGGTTCATTGCTTTCGAAGGCCGTCCTGCTTACGCCCGTCGGACTCACGCCCAGCACGACCACGCCGAGCACGACCGCGTCAGCAAAGGGATATGTCTTTGACAATTGGAATACTTCAGCCGTCGTGAATGGTCCGACGAAAGACACAGTGTTCTCCATCGATGAAGCCTACACCATCACCTTCGTCGCAGATTATCACTGGAATGGTGGAAAAGGGGCTGTGCCGGGGAAGAAGGGTATCAGTCTGGTTGATAGCTATGGGACGGTGTACGGTCCCTGGGACGTGTCCACAAGTCCGGGTCAAGGCGGCGCACTCAACGTAAACTGGGAATGTCACCCTGGCGTCGTAATACCAGCCGGAAAGTATAAGGTCGTTGATCCAGATCCCCCGACGTGGTCGCAAAACGATGCGTCTGGGAACAGCGGGTTCAGCAGAGTCGCAGGCTACGCGACTAAGAAATAGTCTGTAACTGCCGTGGCGCTTCTCCGTCTTTAGTTGCAGTTTTCACCGGACGATGTGCCCGATTCATGGGGGCAGCTCAGTCCACCTCGGCACATTGGTGATTGTTCCCGAGTGACGGTGTACCTCGAAACTATTCCGGGCCAGAAATCCTGTTCTGGGAAATTGCGGTGGACTTAACTATCTTCACTTTGATATATAGTCTGGTTATCGGACAAGTGCCCGTCGCGGGCTTCACAACCGGGAATCTCGGAAGTTAGCTATTGGAAACCGCTTCGGGCTTGTGGCGGCGGGCTGCCCAAAAACATTTCCTCCCTGTTGCCCGCAAATAGCTGATTCTATGGACATGAGATTTGCGGATATTGCTGCCCTCAAACAGATGTTTCTGGGCACTAATAAGAACAAGACGCTCCAAACCTGTATGGAGCGGCGTCTCGCTCGCTTTGCGCAGCGGATCCAAGCGCGGGCGGAATCTCCGGAGCAGGTTGCTGTGCTCGATGACTCGGTCTTCGTGAAAACAGCGTTAGTAGGTTCGTTCTCTTCCTCGTATTGGTTCACCTTTTCCAGCCCCGCGCGGGATGCCGGATTAGACTGGCTCCGCCGCACGCCGCTCGGCCGACCCCCGGCCGTCCGCTACACCTTCCCGCCCGCGCCTAAATTGGAAAGGAAACTATGAAGCACAAAGGGTTATGGATGGCGATTATTGCTTTGGAGTCTCGTTCTTGGGAGGCTTTGGTGGAGTCTCGGTGCGCGTGCCGATGCCAATCTCCATGGCGGTGTTCATGGGGAAAACGACATCGCGGCCACGCACGATGAAATGAGTGTAGATTGATCTGCATCCACCGTACGCGCCCATCGCCATGCCGAATTCCTGCGAGTGAATGGCCGCGCCCAGTGCGATCCCGATTAGTTTGTAGCCACCTGCTCCACCCGCGACTCTAGGGCCTGTGTGTCCGAAGGTGTCGCCCAGAAAGGACGTGGCGCCCAGCCCCACAGAGGTGGCGGTCGCCAGGAACCTCGTCTTAGCGGGCCTGGCTTCCGCGCCGCCTTCCGAATCCAACTTCACATTCTGATTTTGACTCGCCTGGATAGCTTCGAGAACCGCGTCCACTTTTTGTTGAATCCCATCCGGCAGCACGAGGTCGTGAAATACTATTCGGAGTTGTCCATTGCGACTGAGGTGGCGAGCGGGTTGCACTTGGACAACGGAGCCTTTCAATCGGCTTCCCTGGGGGAGGATGAGCCGCTTCCCATTAAAGAGCGGCTGAGTGAGAATGGCCTCAACCGCCGCGCCTTTCAGCGTGGTCGCGGAGTTAAGTGCTGTCATCAGGCGGGTGTGTACAAAGCTGCCGGAGGGCGGGGGAGTATTGATCGAGGAGACCATTTCCGGAGTCAGTGGCTCCGTTCCGAAATCCAGAGGCTCTTGTAATTCC
Source organism: Terriglobia bacterium (assembly GCA_041485165.1). Classification (GTDB taxonomy): domain Bacteria; phylum Acidobacteriota; class Terriglobia; order Acidiferrales; family UBA7541; genus JAAFGT01. The sequence goes on from JBGPJC010000102.1 coordinate 9,439, forward strand.
GCGAAATAGACCGTCCCGGCGTCAATGTAATTCGGATGAACGGGAAGCAGTGCAACTGCGAAGCGCCCAATCCGGTGCATCTTGCCCGGCCCTTTCACTTGCTTCATCGCGGCGGCCCACTCGCGCTTGGCTTCCTCCTTTACTCGTCTGGCTTGGTCTGCGGCTGCAAATTTGACGCCTCTCCTTTTCTCATTGGCCGCGGTCACGAACTGGATCAATTCCCCGGAGCCGGGCGTGACGGTGGCGTGGATTGGGATGCGACGGCCATCCGCCAGCAAGAGTTCGTTAAATTCCACCTGAACCTTGTGCGCAGGCGTGAAATCTGCATCCAAGGCAGCAGCCGTTTGCTTTCCTGCGGAGATGTCCTCGATTCTCGTGATCTGCCCCGCGACCTCAGTTCCGACGGGGAGAACGATCTTGTCGAAGGCGTAGACAGGCTCGACAACACGACCGCGGATTGCCTGCCCCACTTTCTGAATTCTCACTTCCTTCTCGAGGGCCACCTGGATCGGCGTGCCTTTCGGAACCGTAAGAACGATGGTTTCCCCAACGGACGGTGAGGGCGGCGCAGGTCGGTGTATCAGTACCGGTTTAGCTGTCGAAGCAGCCGCTGAAGGAGGGCTTGCGCCATGAGCTTGCGTCCAGCTCGCGCAGGAGAGCGTCAAAAAGACAAAGCAAGCCAAGCCCCCCCATTGCCATCTGACTTCGCCCTGCCCACATATCCTGGGGGGGCCCTGGCAATCAGGTTGGTGGAGGGAATGGCGTCTCTTACGCATCGTGCCCCCAGGCTCCGCGCCTCGATTGCAGTAGGAGATGCTCGGCTCGAACGAAGTGTTGGCCGGAATTTCCGATTTCAACTTTGCCTTTGTAGACCAATCGCCTTCTTGTTTCAAGCCCAGATCGCAATGGCGGGCTTGAGGGCCATCGCGGTTTGTTTTGGCGGTTCCGATGATTCATCGAGTCTCATTTCCGCCCGAGACTAAATGCCAATCCCCTGGCGGACGAAGCGCACCATCGCGTGCCGCCTGCGGGATTCAAGTACCTAGTGACCGAGATGGTCTGCTGGGCCACCGGAGGCCCGCAAAAATACACGGGCAGATCGATGGTGGACTCACATGTGCACCTGAAGATCACCCGCAAGGAGTGGGAGGCATTCCTGGACGATTTTCAGCAGACGCTGGATAAGTTCAAGGTGCCTACCGAGGAGCAAGCTGAACTGAATGCAATCGTCAACAGCACCCGATCGGATATTGTCGTCGACTCCTCGCCGGGGGCCGGAGCGAACTCTTGAAACTCCGAAGTTTTGCCCACAGGCGGCCAGAAGTATGGCAAGAGATCGAGGCAACCGCCGGCCCAAAGCCCAGATTTGTTGGCGCCAGCTTGTTTGCCGGTTGCGCTCGGCATCCCTTAAAGTGCGCGCGGAACATCGTTGCCTCCTGTGCGTTAAGGGAATGCTTTTCGCACAGGAATGAGGTCTCAACCTTGATGGCCGCACAGTTTATTGATTCCTGTATTGACCCCGCGTAGGATGGCCAGCCAGAGGTCTTTCCTGCCACATGCTCGGCGAGATGCTCGGGCATTATCGTGTTCTCGAGAAGATCGGCGAAGGCGGAATGGGCATCGTCTATCGCGCCCATGACGAACAGCTTGGCCGCGACGTCGCGCTGAAAGTTCTTCCTGCGGGGATGCTCACCGACGACGCCGCGCGCAAACGGTTCCGCAAGGAAGCTTTGGCGCTCGCGAAACTCAACCATCCCAACATTGAGACTGTTTTCGAATTCAGCTCCCAAGAAGGCGTGGATTTTGTGGCTATGGAGCTGATTCCCGGCTATCCGCTCAGCGAAAGGATCAAAGAAGGACCGTTGCCGCAAGGGCAGATTGTGCGCCTCGCGATTCAGATTGCCGAAGGACTTTCGGCGGCACACAACAATGGCGTGATCCATCGCGACCTCAAGCCCGGTAATTTGATGATCACCCCCGAAGGGCAGCTGAAAATTCTCGATTTTGGCTTGGCGAAGTTTTTGCGTCTCGAAACTGCCGGCGATGTAACCCGGAGCTTCACCACTGAAACCGGGACCGTTTCCGGGACGGTGCCGTATATGTCGCCGGAGCAGCTTTGTGGTCTGCCGGTAGATGTGCGCAGCGACATCTATACCGCGGGCGCGGTGCTGTACGAAATGGCTACGGGCCAGCGGCCGTTCCCACAGACGCAGGCCGCCGAGTTAATGGCTGCGATCCTGCGCGAAACGCCAATGCCTCCGAGTTCGAAAAACCGGCTCGTCACACCCGCGCTCGATCTAGTCGTGATGAAAGCGCTTGAGAAAGAACCGGCGCGGCGCTTCCAATCAGCGCGCGAGTTGCTTGCGGCCCTTGAAGGAGCCGCCACGGGAGTCGTGCCGCAGGCCCCCCGCTTTGGATGGCCGCTTGCCGCAACGGCCAGCGCATTGCTTTTGGCAATCCTCGTCGCCGGTTGGACTTTTGGATTGAACCTCGCCGGCCTGCGCGATCGGATACTGAGACACAACGCTTTGGGAGCAACAGGCAGCGGCCCAACTGCGCTGATACGTGCGCGCCGCTCCGTTGCGGTCCTCGGCTTCAAGAATGTCTCGGGGCGTGCGGAGGAAGCCTGGCTCTCCACGGCACTTTCGGAAATGTTGGTCACGGAGCTGGCTGCAGGCGAGCAACTTCGCACAGTTCCCGGCGAAAATGTTGCGCAGATGAAGATCAATCTGTCCCTGCCCGACGAGGATAGCTACGGGCGGGAGACACTGTTGAAAATACACAAAAATCTCAACGCCGACGACGTCGTTCTTGGCTCTTACGTTCCGTTGGGCAACAGCCAGGTCCGCCTCGATTTGCGGCTACAAGATGCAGTACAAGGCGAAACCCTTGCATCCGTATCCGAAAAAGGAAGCGAAACGGAAATTGACGCCCTGGTGAGCCGCGCGGGTGCGGCGCTTCGCGAGAAACTGGGGGTGGGTGCCGTTTCCGAGGCCGAAGCGGCTGCCGTGAAGGCCACGCTGCCGTCAAATCCGGAGGCCGCGCGCTTCTATTCCGATGGTCTGGCGAAGCTGCGGATCTTTGACGCGCTTGCCGCTCGCGACCTCTTGGAGAAGTCTGTCGCAACCGACCCACAATATCCTCTCGCGCATTCTGCCCTCGCCTCCGCTTGGTCCACGTTGGGCTACGATGCAAAGGCGGAGCAACAAGCCAAGAAGGCTTTTGAGCTTTCTGACATTCTGCCCCGCGAGCAGCGCCTCTGGGTCGAGGGCCTCTACCGCGAGACGACGCATGAATGGGCCAAAGCCATCGAAGTTTACAAATCGCTCCAAGATTTTTTCCCTGACAACGTCGAGTACGGCCTCCGATTGGTCGCAGTGCAGACCACGGCCGGCCAGGGCAAGGACACGGTCGCGACAATCGCTAAACTTCGAAGAATTCCTCCGCCGGCGCGTGATGATCCACGCATTGACCTCGCAGAAGCTAATGCGGCAATGGCTCTCGGAAATTTCCGGCGCGCGCAGGAGACGGCGGGACTCGCTGCGACCAGGGGAGAAGCGCAGGGAGCTCGTTTGCTGGTTGCCCACGCTCGCCTCACGGAGGGCGCGGCCCTGCAGAATCTCGGCAAGATGAAAGAAGCAGTCCAGGCAGCCGAGGAGGCGAAGAAGTTCTTCACCGCTGCCGGCGACCGGAGCGGTGTCGCTTCGGCGGAGATCAATATTGGCAATCTCCTTTACACATCTGGAGACACTCCCGGTGCGACGCGGGCATGGGAGGAATCACTCTCGATCTCCCGGGAGATTGGCCACGAGTCCAACATCGAGACGGGCCTGAACAGCATGGGAACTGCTATCTGGCACACCGGAGCTCTGGCGGCCGCGAAGCGGGAGTTGGAGCAGGCCCTCGCAATCGCCCGGAAAATCGATGACGTCCGGGGCGCAGCTCGCACAATGAACAATCTCGCCGGTTTGCTTCACCAGAAAGGAGATCTCCCCGCCGCGCAGCACATGGAGGAAGGCACTCTCGATAAATATCGCCAGATGGGTGATAAGAGC
>JBGPJC010000103.1:0-13093 GCA_041485165.1 Terriglobia bacterium
ATCGTCTTTGACGAACTCGTGGGGCACACCAACCTGGTGCTCTCCGGCCACACCCATGGAGGCCAGATACGCCTTCCATTCCTGCCGCCGCTCTGGCTGCCGCCGGGGTGCGGCGGATACGTCGAGGGCTGGTACCGGCACGCCGCGACGCGCATGTACGTCAGTCGCGGCATCGGCATGTCTATCCTTCCGGCACGCTTCTTCAGCCGCCCTGAGCTGACCATCATCACTTTGGGTAACTAACCGCCTGTAAAACATGTCTGGAGTTTGCGCCCGGCTGGGCGTAACATGCGCCTCGCTTAACCCTTACTTCCTGACGGAGAGAATCATGTCCCGAATCATTTTCCGCCTTGCTCCGCTCTTTCTCCTGGTGGCTGCCGCGCAGGCACAGGACCCGACCGCAATCTGGAACAGTCTGGCGCAGCCGGTGTTCGACCCCGCGAAGACGGCCACGGTCAACAACGTCGTTATTGCGCGCGACCGGATCAAAATTGCGCTCGCCGAGGGGCAAATTCAGTTTTCCCAGGCGGTGAACGGCCGGGTATACGGAGCCGCCTTTCGCGGACGCGGCCGGGTGGAGGTCGTTCCGCCCAGCCCGCTTGAGGCCCGGCAACTGCAGACCATTTCCGGACAGAAGACCTTGGACATGGAATTCAGCGATGCGACCTTTTCCTTCTCCGACGGCACATTCGAGGAGCTGAGCCGAGTGCTGAAGTGGAGCACGAGCCACGAAGACCTGGCCGGCATTTATGCCAACCGGCAGGGAGACCGCGAGAGCCTTGGCGACGCAATCCTGCCGCGACTGTTCAAAGGCCTGCTCTCGACCGACGCGAAGCGCACCGCTCTGTTCTTCGCCGACCTGAAGACCAAGGACAAAGGCTGGGTTGAAGTCAGTTACGACGCTCAGGACATCGAGGAAGTAAAAATCGGCCGCTGGACATCATGGGTCACCCATCGAGGCTACGACGCCTGGCTGCACTTCCCCGCGGGCAACAGAAACCCGATGGAAGTGAACAGGGTGCCCACGGCGAAAGATGATTTCGTGATCCACGGGTTCAAGATTGACGCCACCGTGACCGGCAGCGCGGAATTGAGCGCAGTCACGCGAGTAAACATGGAGGCGCGGGAGCCGGGCGAACGCGTGTATGTGTTCTCCCTGGACTCCAACCTCCGGGTGAGCTCGGTAAAGACCGCGCAGGGCGCCGCGCTGTCTTTCTTCCAAGCCAAAGAACGAAAAGACGGAAATCAGTCTACGGGCAACTACGTGGCGGTAGCGCTGCCGGAAGCTACCACGGCGGGACAGAAACTGGACCTCGAGTTCAGTTATGCCGGCAAGCGCGTGGTGCGCAAGGTTGGGAACGGCAATTATTTCTGCCAGAGTGAGGGCTGGTACCCCGGTCTGGGGGATTCCTTCGTCAACCGTTACGATTTCGAGATGGCCTTTCGGAGCCCCAAGCGAGATACGCTGGTAGCGACCGGCTCGAAGATTTCAGAATCCATCGAGGGCGACCACGTTGTGAGCGTATGGAAGAGCGATATCCCCATGGCGGTCGCCGGGTTCGCGTTCGGCGATTTCAAGGTCTATTAAGGATAAAGCCAACGACATCGATATCGAGGTGTATGCCAACAAGGACCCGGATGATTTCCTTGCCGGTGCCCTGCATTCCCTGGACGATCCTGCCAATTTCAACCAACCACGGATCGGGGGGCCGGCGTTGGGATCGATGAGCCCGGCGTTAATGGCCAAGAACATGGGCATCGAGCTGGCCAACACGGTGAAGATGTTCGAGGCCTTCTTCGGGCCGTATCCTTACAAGCACCTGGCGATAACCAGCATCGCTTATACCTATGGCCAAGGCTGGCCCACCTTGATTTACCTTTCCTCGCTCTCCTTCCTGGATTCCTCGCAGCGCAATCAGATGGGCATTACGAATCAGATTGAGCTCACCGACGCCTGGCGGGGCCACGAGAGCTCGCACCAGTGGTGGGGGCACCGCGTGGGCTGGAAGACGTACCACGACCAGTGGCTCTCCGAAGGCTTCGCAGAGTTCTCCGGCAACCTGTACGCGCAGATCAGGCAGAACAGCAACGTGGAATACCTGCGGCTGATCCGCGACCAGCGCGACCTGTTGCTGCTCAGAGGCAACCTGAATGGCATCCGTTACGAATCACTTGGCCCCATTTGGATGGGGAGCCGGCTGAGCACTTCGGATTCTCGCGCCGCGTATCGTGTGGTGATCTATGAGAAGGGCGGATTATTCCTTCACACCCTGCGCATGATGTTGTCCGAGCCGAGCTCAAAGGAAGCCGACCGCCGCTTCATGAATATGATGCAGGATTTTACCAAGACTTTCGACAACAAGCCGGCTTCCACCGAGGACTTCAAGGCCATTGCCGAGAAACACATGACCCAGAGCATGGACATTGACGGTAATCAAAAACTCGACTGGATGTTCGACCAGTACGTGTACGGCACCGGGATCCCGCGATATTCCCTGCACTACGAGATGACCCCGGCTGCGGAGGGCAAGACCCGGGTGACCGGCACGCTGACCAGGGAATTCGTGCCACCAAGCTGGAAGGACATCCTGGCCCTGTACGGTGAGGTCGGCGGGAAAAAGATCCGCATGGGCTGGCTCACGGCCACGGAGCCAGAGACAAAGCTGGATTTTATGATTCCCTCTCAGGTCTCCAAGTTGCTGCTGAATGTGAACGAGGACACGCTGGTCCTGGTGAAATAACTTCGGCAGAAGTAAGCAAGGCTCGTGGCGCGGAGCGCGGCGCGATTTCAGTTGAGCGGCGGAGCGGGCAACAGCGGCGCGCGGCGCGGCTCCCCCCGCGCGCCCCGAACTTCCACTTCTTCCAGCAGCAGCGAGGGGGCCACCACCGAGGTCGGCACCCCGCCCTGAGCGGACCCGAAGGCGCTCAGCGCCGTCCCGGCAAATCCCGGGGCCTGGCTCTGCATGTATTGAAAGGCGCGGTAATCGTTGCCGATTCCGGCGATGTTGCGCAGCGATCTCAATTTCATCCCGGTGAGCGTGGCTCCGCGCATCAGCTCTTCGCGGCCGTCGGCCACATTGACGCGGTAGACCAGCAGCGGCAAGCGGTCGCCATTCGCCGCTCCGCCGGCCACCGCCCCGATCACATCGGAGAAATCGTCCTGGCGCTGGAAAGCCAGCGCGGGGTTATCCATCTGGCGGATGACCACGCACCATTCGCGATTGGCTTGGCGGCACAGGTCGGCGAACTGCTTGCGCAGCTCCTCTTTAGATTTGCCGTCAGATGACTGAAAAAAAACGTTGGCCATGGCGGCGCGCGGTTCGCTCAGATACGACCCGCGGCCGTGGCCGTTGGACTGCTGGAAATCGGCGCCGGGACGCCGCGACATCAGCAGGTTTTTGAGGATGCCGTTATCGACCAGCGGCACGCGCTGCGCCCGCACGCCTTCGTCGTCCACCGCGAACCAGCCGAGCAGCGGCTGGCCCTGAAAATCTTTCTGCGTGGGGTCGCCAACCAGGGAAATCCCCGCCGGGAAGACGCGCGTGTTGAGCCGCCCGTTCCACTCGCTGCGCCCGCCCATGCGATCCATGATCTGGTCGAAGACCGTGCCCATGGCCAGCGGCGCACGTGCGCCGGATACCGAAGGTCCCAGCATCTGCGCCAGGAGCGATCCGGTAGCTGCGGGCTCGAAGAGCACCGGCCCGACGTAATCTGTCGCCAGAGGACTTGCGCGCAATGCCAGCAGTTCCCGGCCGACGCGATCCAGGTCCTTGCGCACCGCCGAGGCCGGTGGCAGCTCAGCGGGACGGTTGGCGTAGGAGGAATAGAAATGATGCAGGCGCATGCCGTCGTCGGCCTGGGTATCTAATCCGGCTTCGATCGCCGCCAGAGACCGCGTGACGCGGATCTCCGTCCCCTCGCTGGTGAGCAGGTAATAAGTCATATGGACCAGGTGATAGGTGACGCGCGAAGCGTACAACTCCGGAAAGGCGCGCAGGGCCGCGGAAACCTGCCGGGCTTCCGTCTCCCAGTCGCGAGAGGTCCAATCCGCCGCGACTTTGGGATCGAGGAGAACAACCGGCTGCTGGCGCGAAAAGTCGGGGATATCAGAAGGCCGGGCCAGGCTCATCAGGTACGCCCGCTTGCGGGAGAACTGGTCGAGGGACTCCTTGTAGGCTTGGTCGGTGGCCAGCCAAAGGTCCTGGCGCAGAGAATCGTAGTCGCCATCGATGCCGACGCTGCCGGTAGAACCGATAAATCCGCGGAAGCCTTCGTCGCTGATGAAGTTCGAGCTGTCCAGCAGGTAATCTCCCACGCGCACGTTGACGTCCATGAAGCGGTTGCGGCTGGTCGTGCTGTTCAACAATGCGCCGAAGGTGGCGACGATGCTGCGCTGCTCGATGTCCAGCAGGCGGAATTCCAGATAGTACGGCGGGTCCTGCGAGGGGAGCTTGAGACGGTCGCGGGACCTCCTCATTTCATCGCGCATGGCGCGCAACGTCTGGTCGTTGTCCGCGGACGGAGCAACCTGGCTCTGGGCCGCAAGAGAAAGCGGCAAGGCCAGGAGCGCAAGGGCACAGGAAGCGACGCCGAGGAGTCTGCGGGCGCGGCTCACTGGGCTTTCCTTTCCGCAACCGGGTCGTGGCCCGGAGGCGGCAATATCGGCGGCCGGTCGGTGGAAGTCTCTTTCTTTTGGATTTCCATCTCACTGATCAGGATGGCGGGCGAAACCGCGGCCACGGGAATGGAGCCGGACTCGGCGCCGCAGTAACCGTTGAACACTTCCGGGGTGTCGCCGGTGGCCAGGATCTTGGTGAGGGAGACCAGCGGCGTGCCCACAATGTCCACGCCTCGGACCAGCTCGTCGGGGCGCCCGTCGGCATAAACGCGGTACACCACCAGCGGGTTTATCTGGAAGGCCTGGGGAGCGCCGCGGCCGGTGAAGGTGAATCCCCCGGCGATGTCGTCAATCAGCAGACCGAACGGCTTGCCCTGCCGCTTTACTTCTTCAATCAGCATCTCGCGCAGCTTGGCATTGCTCACCGCTCGCTGGCTTTCCACGATCAAGTTTCCCTGGCGGGAGACCGGCGGGAGGCCCACCTGCCGCCGTCCATGCCCGTTGGACTGGGGGAATCCGATCAAAGGCGAACGGGACATCAGAAAGTTTTTCAGCACGCCGCTCTGGACCAGCGTCACGCGCTGCGCGGGAACGCCTTCGTCGTCATAGCGGTAATGTCCCAGCAGAACTTCCGAGCCGCTCCGCGCTCGCGTTGGATCGTCGTAAACCGAAAGGAACGTCGGGAAGATTTCCTCGCCGACCTTGCGCGCAAAGGTTTGCCCTTCGTTGATGTCCTTCTGGCGATGGCCCTCGGCACGGTGGCCGAATACCTCATGGAAGAACACCGCCGCTGCTCTCCCGGTGAGCAGCGCCGGGCCGGCGTAAGGCTCGACCAGCGGCGCGGCAACCAGCGCTTCCATCTCTTTGGTGAGCTCCGCGGCGCGCGCGAAGACCGCCTTGTCGCTGGGAGCATCGGCCGGGTCGATCCAGTCAAAATTCGCGTAGCGGTTGATGTCCATGCCGTCCGGCGCTTTGCCCTGAATGAACAATTCGAGCCGATATTTCAGGTCGCCGAACTGCAGCCGCGTGCCCTCGCTGCTGGCCTGGTACTGGTTTCGTGCCAGGGCGTTGAAGCTGACGATGGAATTCAGGATGGCCGGAGAGTTGTGGAAGGCCCGGGTGTAGATGCGCACCTTTTCTTCCCAGGGGCGGCGGTCCAGTTGGAATTGCGCCGTAGGTCCGATCCAGATCTGTGGTTGCTCGCGCGAAAAGTCCGGGGCGCGCCCTTCGGCGGTCTCGACCTTTACTTCCTTCCCGGTTTGAATCTTGACCAGGGCCTCAGCGGCCCCGCGGTATTGCCGGTCGGTCTCGCTCCAGATGGCGCGGCGCAGCACGGGCACGTCGTCATCAAGAGGGACTGCGGTGCCGAAGCTGGCCTGGTAGCCGGCATCGCGGCCGCCCACCTTGCGCGTATTGTCCAGCTCGTAGCCGCCCACGCGCACCGAAGTTTCCAGCCAGCGCGTGCGGGTTTCCTGGCTGGAGAGCAGCGCGCCATTCGAGCCCTGCACCTCGGCACGCTGCTGCTCGGTAACCGTGTAGTTGATGAAATAGGCCGGCGGGTCTGCGGTGCGCAGCGCGGCCAGCGAGCGCTCGAGCTCCTGCTCCATGGCCGAGACGACGGCCGACTTGGCGGCCCGCTCCGGTTTGGCGCCCTTCTGGGGAGCGGGCAGCGCGATGGTCGGCACAGCCAGCAGAATCGTGATCGCAAGGGAAAGAAAAAGTGGCGAGCGAGTTGTTTGCAATGTCATCCTTTGGTCAAAGTCCTATAGTCTATGACAGTTCGCGGGCAAACCCAAACCGCGGCCGGGGTAATCATTGCCCCGGATACACAGGAGGATTAGATGCGCGCAATGGTCGTCAGGCGGTACGGCCCTCCGGAAATGCTTGAGCTGCGCGACATGCCCGACCCTAAACCCTCCGCGGACCAGTGCCTGATCCGCATGCGCGCGGCGGGCATTAACTTTGCCGACCTGCTCCAGCGCATGGGGATTTATCCCGGCACGCCGAAGCCGCCGTTTATCCCCGGCTTCGAAGTGGCCGGAGTGGTCGAGCAGGCCCCGCCGGGCGCGCCGTGCAAAGCGGGCGACCGCGTCGTGGGGATGACGAGGTTCAGCGCCTACGCAGAGCTTTCCGTCTGCCCTCCGCAAGCGCTTTTCCTCATTCCCTCGAACATGTCCTTCGAAGAGGCGGCAGCTGTGCCGGTAAATTATCTGACCGCCTACCACTCCATGTTCGAGATGGGCAATCTGCGGGAAGGCGACCGCATCCTGGTCCATGGCGCGGCGGGAGGGGTGGGAGTAGCGGCGGTGCAGTTGGCGCGCGCGCGGAAGCTGGTGATCTTCGGCACCGCGGGAACATCCAAGCAGGATTTCCTGCGCAAGATCGGCGTGGACCATCCCATTGATTACACCAAGGAAGATTTCCTCGAAGTGGTCGGGCGCGTGGCTCCTGGCGGGATCGAGATGGTCATGGACCCCATCGGCGGCAAATCTTTTGCCAAAAGCTACCGCTGTCTGGGCTCCATGGGGCGCCTGGTGATCTACGGCTTTTCCGCCGCAGCCAACGCCGCGGGCAAACGCAGCCTGCTGCGCGCGGGAAAGGCCTTTCTGCAAACGCCGCGCTTCCAGCCGCTCGATCTGATGACCCGCAACCGGACGGTGATCGGCGTCCATCTGGGACGCATGGAAGGACGCGAGAGCGTGATGCGGCGCGAGATGGAGGAGATTTTCCGCATCTACGCGGCTGGCCAGATCAAGCCGGTGGTGGGCAAGACTTTCCCCCTCGAGAAGGCGGCCGATGCGCACCGCTACATCCACAACCGGAGCAACATCGGCAAAGTGGTGCTTACCGTGGAGTGATCCCCGGCGCGCGCGGCCTACTGCGGTTTGGAGAAAGCCGAATCGGCAGGCTTTTCGCTGAAATTGATCTTCTGCACCGTGGTCTCTGTGTACTTGACCCCTTCGCGGAAAACTACTGAATGGAAGGGGTATTGGACGCCGTCCACTGGGCGGTAGTCATCCCACAACTGCAGGGTCTCAGATTCTCCCTGAGGAGTATGCGAGCGAAAGCGTGCGGCGATGATCAAGCGGGTGGCCGGGTCCACGTAGAGTTTCACCGGGCCGTTGGGCGCGTTCCACTGGACCGCCAGCGCCTTTTTGCCCTCGACTTCTTCCTCTCCCAGGAAACTCACTGGAAATTTGGGGGAGAGTGCCAGCCGGCTGATACCCAGGGCACCGGCCATGGCGATGCTGCGCGGGAATTCTGAGGCCATCGCTGGCGGCAGATCCTGCGTGCCTTGCGGCGAAACCAGCCAGCCGGCTTTGCCGTCATAACCCTGAATGTTGGTCCCAAAGGACAGCGTGGCCTCGAGACGGACGCGATCCGGATAAACAATGGCGATCCGCAAATTGAGTGGGAACTCTCCATCCTTGGTAAATAGCGTGCCGCTGCTCTCCAGGCTGAGATATTGCAGGCGCGCCACAGCTTCGCCGCCCGCGGCCTGGGCCACGGCGGAAAGCAGCGCCTGGCCCTGGGCGATGGATTCCGGCGTCGGCGTAGCTGAGGCCGATCCCGAGGAGGGCCGCCGCAGGTCGGCAGCGAGCAGGTCGAGCTCGCCGATGCCGATCTCTTCGACCTTGACGCCGGGGAATTCCTTCTTCAGGCCCTCCCGGAACGCCTTGGCGTTGCCCACCAGCACGATGACCAACCGCGAAGCGTCCAGATAGCGCGCGGACATCTCCCGCACCTTTTCGCCGGTGACGCCCATGATGCGCTGCGGATATTTTTCGTTGTAGTCCGCGGGCAAACCGAAGAGCGCGACGCTGAGGACTCGTCCGGCAACCTGTGCCGGAGTTTCCGTCTGTATGGGAAAGACGCCGACCAGATAATCCCGGGCAAAGTCCAACTCCTGCTTGGTGACTTCTCCTTTGGCCATCTCCGCGATCAGATCGGCGACCAGTTTGGTGGCCTCGACGGTGGTTTCCGTCTTGGTGAAGGTCCCGGCGAAAAAGCAGCCGCCCAGGCTGCGGGCGTCCAGTCGCGAGTAGGCGCCGTAGGTCAGCCCTTTTTCCTGGCGCACGCGTGTGTTCAGGCGGCTGTTAAAGCCTCCGCCGAAGACGCGGTTGGTGACGTACATGGGATCGTAGTCGGCGGAATTGCGCGCCAGCGCCGGCTGGCCCACGCGGATCTGCGTCTGCACGGCGTCGGGTTTATCCACCACGATGATGCGCAAGCCTGCGCCTGGCTGCGTGCCGGGCCCGCCGGTAGCGGCAGGCGGCGCGGGAGCTTGCGGACCTTCCCACGGCCCCAGGAATTTCTCCGCCGCGGCGAAGGCTTCGTCCGGGGCGACGTCGCCAGCGATAGCCAGCAGAGCGCCGCGAGGCACGTAATTCTCATTGCGGAAACGGATCAAGTCTTCGCGTTCGAGCTTTCGCGCCGTCTCCGGCGTGCCTTCCTGGGGCAATCCGTAGGGATGCTGCCCGTAGACCGCGCGGGTGAAGACTGCATCGGCCAGATAATTGGCGTCCGCGTATTCGACATCGAGACCGGAGAGCAACTGTTCGCGGCGGCGATCCAACTCGGCTTTCTCGAAAGCAGGGTGGAGAACAACATCAGAGAGCAGCTCGAATGCCAGCGAAAAATCCTTCTTCACCACGTTCGCGGTCACCGAAGTCGCGTCGCTGCTGGCGTCGGCAGAGAGCGAGCCGCCGACAAAATCAATGGCTTCGGCGATCTGCTGGGCGGAGCGCGTGGCCGTGCCATCGGTGAGCATGGACGCCGTCATGGAAGCCACGCCGGGTTTTCCCCGCGGGTCCCTCACCGCTCCGGCGGAAGGAATGACCAGCCGGATGGTCACCGCGGGCTGTCTGCCTCCCGGAACGACAAACACGCGCAGGCCGTTGGCCAGCGTCTTCGAAACCGTCCGCGGAAAAACGAAGGGCCGCGGCGCTCCGGCGCCGGGCATCTGGATGGAGAGGGTCGTACCGGGCGGGACTTCTCCCGCGCCCGGTTTTTGCGCCGCTGGCTTGGACGGAGAGTCCTTGGGCGGAACGCTCTGCGCCCACGGCGCCGCCGGCGTTAAGAGAACCAACAGCGCCGTAAGCAGTAAGAAATAGGAATGGTGAGGAGAACTGCGTTTCATGCTGCGTATCCTTTCGCTCTCCCCGACGGCAAGAGCCGCGCGGGCCTGAAGCGTTCCGCTCCCTTCCTCACGTCCGCTCACCGTCCTTCTCCGGAAGGTTCAATGGTCAGGACGGTGCGGCGTGCGCTAAGAAAGTACTCGCGCGCCACGCGCTGGATGTCGGCCAGGGTCACCTGCAGGTAGCGGTCGAGTTCCGTGTTGGTCAGGGCAGGGTCGCCGCCCAGCACCGTGGCGCGGCCCAGCCCGTCGGCAATCTGTTGCACCGTTTCCCGTCCGAGGATGGAGCTTGAGGTTGCGTGGTTCTTGGCCTTTTCCAGTTCGCGGGGATTCACCGGCGAAGTCTTCACCTGTTCGAGGACGCTGGCAATGGCCTTCTCCCCCTCGCCGGCGCCGTGTCCCTGGTTCATTACCGCGAAAGCGATGAACAGGTTGGGATGCTCGGTGAAGGCCCCGAAGCCGGCGGTCTGTAGCGCGATGCGGTCGTCGTACACCAGCTTGCGATAGAGCCGGCTGCTTTCCCCGGCGGAGAGGATGCTCGAGGCCAGATTCAGCGGATAAGAATCCGATGTGAAGATCGCCGGCATCTGGTAGGCGGCCACCACCGCCGGCAGGGGAGAATTCCGGCCGTAGCTCCGTGTCGCCCGGCGCTCGTCGGTGTGGATGGGCTCCCGGGCAGTCACGCGCGGCACGGCTTGTTGCGGCCGCGGGATGCCTCGGAAATATTTCTCTGCCCAGGCGATCACCTGGTTCGCGGAAAAATCTCCCACGATTACCACCGTGGCGTTGTCCGGGCGGTAGAACGTGTGGAAGAACTCCCGGACATCTTCGATCTTGGCCTTGTTGAGGTCCTCCATGCTGCCGATGGTGGTGTGCTGGTAGGGGTGGACGCTGAAGGCCAGGGCGTATAAGTCTTCGAACACGCGGCCGTATGGCGCATTGTCCACTCCGGAGCGGCGCTCCTCCTTGACCACTTCCCTTTCCGATTGAAAGTTGGCTTCGTCCACGTTGAGGCTGCCCATGCGGTCGGCTTCGAGCCACAGCACACGCTCGAGGTAATTGCTCGGGAATGTCTGCCAGTAAACCGTGGTGTCGTCGTTGGTGTAGGCGTTATCGAAACCGCCCACCGCCTCGATGATGCGGGAGTGCTGGTCCGGCGCCACGTGCGCCGAGCCTTTGAACATCAGATGCTCGAACAGATGGGCGAAGCCGGTGCGGCCGGGCCGCTCGTCCTTCGACCCCACGTGATACCAGACCTGCAGATTGGTGACCGGGGCGGAGTGCTCTTCGACCATCACCAATCGCAAGCCATTGGTGAGTGTGTGGCTCTTGATGTCCAGCGGCCGTGGCCGGGTAGTTTCAGGGGGAGGCGGAGCGGCCATCACCGGCGCGGTACAGCCGAGAGACATCGCCGCAAGAATTATCGAAACGCAATTGGCGCGCAGGCGCATCAAGGTCACCTCCACCCCGACTGTTTGGATGGGAGAACACACCCGAAAGGTTTCGTCTAGTTGCCGCCCCGCGGGGGTACGCATTCATCCTAAGCGGGCCGGCAAGCCGGCGTCAAACTGACTCTCAGTAAGTCTTCAGGAGAGCCGCGGTCATGTCGTCGTGCGGGGCGGCGCCGCCGGTAAACTCGAGCAAGGATTCGAAGAGGCGGTCGAGGAGCAGATCCGGCGGCCCGGAGTGATTCTGCGAGCAAACCTGGATGACACGTTCAACGCCGAACTCGTCGCGCGCCGCATTGTGCGCTTCCATGAGGCCGTCGGTGGTGAACAGCACGGCATCTCCGGGAGCTAGCCGCACGATGTACTCGTCGTAACGCGCGTCGTCGAACAAACCTGAAGGCAATCCTCCCTCACCGACCTCCGTGCACCCGTTCGCGGTGATGTGGATGGGACGCGGCAAGCCGGCGTTGGCGTAGAAGAGATCGCGCGACTCCGGATCGTAGACCGCATATTGCACCGCTGAGAATCGCCCGGGCATGGCGCGGGTGCGCAGCCTGCGGTTGAGCAGGGCCAGCACCTGAGTGGGCGGGGTGCCGGTCTTGTGGATGCCGCGCAGCGTTCCCACGGTGAGCGCGGCATACATGGCCGCCGCCAGCCCCTTGCCCACCACGTCTCCCACGTAAATGCCGACGCGGCGGTCAGATAGCCAGAAATAATCGAGAAAATCACCGCCCACTTCGGCGACCGGTTGAAACCTGCTGACGAACTCGACCGAGCCCGTGCGCATCGCGCCGCCGGGCAGCAGGTAACGCTGCAGGACGCGAGCCTCTTCCAGCTCAGAGAAGCGCAACTGGCGTAGCGCCTCCGCGTCCATGCCGTCCCCGGGGAAGTTCACAGTCAAGTCTCCAGCTCGATTCTCTGCGCAGATGACTCGCGAGCGAAGCGTCATCATACCATCGGCATAATTACCGAAAAACTTTTCATGCGCCGCGTGCTCACTGCGGCACGGCGCACCCCGCGACGCGGTGATTCCCGCAGGCCGGCGAGACCCGCCAGCAAGCGGCGGGCAGGCTGCGGGTGCAACAAACCTCGGCTCCCAGCGGCTGTTTTTGCGGCTTTCCCTGTGCCGGCAAGATGCCGGCGCTACGCTGGCCCGCCGGGCGGTGTGCTAAAATAACCCGCACGATGCATCCTGGCCTCAAAAATCTAATTGCCCTGCAAGCCCTCGATCTGCGCATCGCGGAGTTGTCGGCGCAACTGGAAAAAATTCCCGGGCGTCTGGCCGAAGCCGGCGCCTCCTCCGCTGCCGCGCGCGCCGTGCTGACCAAAGCCAAAGAAGCGCACAGCGCCAACGTCAAAGAGCGCAAGAAATTCGAGCTCGACGTCGAAGTGCATAAAGACAAGGCGCGCAAGTTCCGCGACCAGACGGGAGCGATAAAAACCAACGAAGCCTACAAGGCCCTGCTGCACGAGATCGAGATGGCGGAAGCGGAGATCCGCAAAGCCGAGGACCGTCTGCTCGAGCACATGGTCTCCGGAGAGGAATTCGACCGCCAGGTGAAGGCCGGCGAGAAAGCGCTGGCCGCGGCCGATGCCGCCGGGCGCGAACATCACCGAACCATAGAAGGCGAGCAGGCGATGATGAAGGAAGAGCACGCGCGGCTCAGCGCGGAGCGTGAGCAGTGCCTCCCGGACATTCCGCCGGCCCTGCTCGATCGCTACCATCGCCTGGCGCGGCGCTACCACGGCCGCGCGGTGGTCGAAATGCGCGGCGAAGCCTGCACCGGTTGCCGCGTGCACCTGCGCCCGCACATGGTCCAGCGTGTCCGGCAACTCGACTCGGAGGAGATCGTCGAGTGCGACTCCTGCACGCGCATCCTCTATCCTGCC
>JBGPJC010000104.1:0-12915 GCA_041485165.1 Terriglobia bacterium
AGTTTCCCACGGGATTTCGCGTGTCCCGTAGTACTCAGGATACCGCTTCGAGTCCGATAAGCTTTCGGCTACGTGACTATCACACTCTGTGGTCCCGCTTTCCAGCGGATTCACCTAGCTTTCGGATTGGTAACTCTACTCATGCGGTCCTACAACCCCGCCCCGCAAGCGGGACGGTTTGGGCTGTTCCGATTTCGCTCGCCGCTACTCTCGGAATCTCGGTTGATTTATTTTCCTCCAGGTACTGAGATGGTTCACTTCCCTGGGTTAGCTCGTACCCGCCTATGTATTCAGCGGGCCGTACACGAGGTTTACTCGTGTGGGTTTCCCCATTCGGACATCCCCGGATCAAAGCCTGCTTGCGGCTCCCCGGGGCTTATCGCAGCTTGCCACGTCCTTCATCGCCTGTTGGCGCCAAGGCATCCACCGTACGCTCTTTGTAGCTTAACCATAAAACTTGCCCCAAACGTCGTCCCGGCCGAAGCCGGAGCGGGTCTGGTACAAGTCCGCCGTTCTTATTCAGGTAGCGCTTTGGTTTGAACTTGTAGCAGGCAGTCACGTGCGCCCTCACGGGCATCCGCGCTGCCTTGCCTTATCCAGTTGTCAAAGAACGTTCGCCCCGCTCCAGGCGGGGGATTGCCACTTGCAGGCAATAAAAAACCCGGCGTCGAGCGCCGGGCCAGTCCGTCCACACTTCTTGGGCGGAGTCGCGCGCTGCTCGACGGCTTTCTATCCGGTATTCGTAACCAACCTCACCTCAAGGTTAGGCAGATCCGGCGACCCACACCCTCACTTCCCCCAAAGGTACAGGCCATTCGCAAGTATAGCAAAACTCTGGATTCCGTCAAGGCCCTCCGAAAATAACTTTTTCCAGCCGCTGTGCAAATCCCATAACGCTGTGGATATTTCAGGACATACACCTCTTGCCGCACACCGCTCTGGTTTAGGAGTGTCCGCTAAGGTCTGGGCAACGATCGGCTCAACAATTTCGAAGGACATCTCTCTACTCAAGCTGCCGGCAATTACAGTCATTGATCGGGCTTGCTCCTGAACTGCGAAGGAGGCAGCCCAAGGCGTAATAGGTCAACTTTCGATGGGCGCGCGTTGTTGGGTGCCAGAAGTCTACGTAGTAACGAGACTCGGACGGAAAGACTAGGTCGTACACCGGTTCGTCAAAGCTTAGAATCTTATCGACATACTGCCAGACGTAACCGCATATGACCACGTCCGGATTAATCAACTCAATCTGGCGTTGGAGGAGGTCCGCGTCTTCCGTTGCGTATTTCTGAAGGTCTTTACTTTCAGATGCGGGGTGCCCCCCGCTCTTCTTGATGTTGACGATCGCACTAGACGACAGGCACGGCCAAACTTCTTTTTTCCAATCTACGGAATCCATAGGACATGGCCGAAATGCTCCGCGCCCTGAATGGGCCGCGTAGCACCAGTCGCCAGCCACCAAATATGCCTTCTGCTTCTCAGCCCAGGCGGGGTCTTCTCGCAGTCTCTCGCGCAGATCCCATCCGTTCTCATCTTCCTTGTCAGTATAGGCTTCCTTCAAAAGCAACATTATTTTGGGATTAGCTGATTCCCAGCGGCTGGGATCAACGACGCCGTCCTGAATGAATGGCTGTTCACGGTGCAACGGTCGATCGCGCCACTCGCTCAGGAGGGCGTTTTCCTTCGCAGACAACAAACTTGCCATACTAATCCTCCTGCCCACTGCCTGACGGACGCGCCGAAGTATTAGGTATGAGGAACGACAGCTTACGGTTCGCTGAACCCATCGTAGATCAGGCGATTTCCACGGCGCAAGACCTTGCCTGCCCCCTCGAAGCCCCCGGGTGTCCTTATGAATTGCTTATCCGCCACGAGGTACTGGCGGCGGACACTCTCAGGGACGTCGACCAGGTAGTAGCCCTCGCCATAAAGCTCTCTAAGTTCTGGCCAGGTCACGTACGCTTCCTGGGCGGGGTTCAGGATTTCCCCCACAAGTTCCTTGCGAACAATCACTGACCGCATCTGGCCAGTTTCGTCACTCTGCTCCTCTTCCTCAAGCACACGCCAAACTTTGAAGACCTCTCCACTCATGCTTCCCCCAATTAAATGACCGGATTTGTCGTTTCGGTCGCTTTTGCACCTTGGCGACCGAGAATTAACGCCACTTTTTGTCGTTTTGCAGCCAAACATCGAGGGCGAAGCCGAAATTAACGCCACTTCTTGTCAATTGGCTCTCCAAGGCCCTTCGTGCAGCACGCCGGCTCGGCACTGCGCGCGACGCGCTGCACACTCAATTTATAGAAATTGTTTGAAGCAACTCCTTCGAGACCACGCACTTCCACGAGCCTTTGTCCGAGTAACGGAGCTTTCCCCCCATGCGTGCCTTCAGGAGTACGGCCGCCCTGTCAATGCTCATTTTCAAAAGGGCAATCCGCTGGCCATTCGGAAATAATTTGCGAATTCAGTCGGACCCCGATGAATGGGTCAGGGTCTAAGGGCGATGCTATGTCGGCATTTTCAGAAGTTGCTGCCTCCGCTCGCTCAACACAGGCGTTTGAGTGGGCCGGGTTGGTTGGGGTGTAGAATCCCGGCTGGCGGTTTCCGCCCCTGGCCCACTATGATCGGCACAACCCTCGGACATTTCCGCATTCTCGAAAAGCTTGGCGCCGGAGGTATGGGCGAGGTGTACCGCGCGCACGATGAGCGCCTCGAGCGCGATGTCGCCGTGAAAGTCCTTCCTGCGGGCATGCTCACCGACGAGAGTTCCCGGAAGCGTTTCCGCAGAGAAGCCCTGGCGCTTTCCAAACTGAACCATTCCAACATTGCCACGGTGTTCGACTTCGATTGCCAGGATGGCGTGGACTTTCTGGTCATGGAATTGATCCCGGGAGTGTCTCTGGCCGCCAAACTCTCCGGCGGCGCGCTAAACGAAAGAGAAGCCTTGCAGATCGGCGCCCAGGTAGCGCTGGCGCTCGACGAAGCACACCAGCAGGGCGTCATCCACCGCGACTTGAAGCCGACCAACATCGTAGTTACGCCGCGCGGCGTGGCCAAGGTGCTCGATTTCGGCCTGGCCAAGCTGTTTCAACCGCCCCGAGCCGGTGGCGCGCCGGGTGAATCTTTGACCCAGAGTGTTGCGGAGACGCGCGGGATGGCCGGCACGCCGCCATACATGGCCCCGGAGCAGTTGCGCGGCGATGCGGTGGATGCGCGGACCGATATCTACGCCCTGGGAAACGTCCTGTACGAGATGGTGAGCGGCAAACGAACGTTTTCTGAAGAGCAACCGACGCGTTTGATCGAAGCCATCCTCAACCGTCCCCCGGTCGCACCGCGCGCGCGAAATGAACGTGTTCCTCCGGAGCTCGAGCGCATCATTCTGAAGTGCCTGGAGAAGGATCCGGGAAGGCGCTATCAGTCCGCAAAAGAAGTGGGAGTGGACCTGCATCGGCTCGCGGAGCCATCCTCGGTTTCTTTGACCCCGTCCCGCGACAGCGGGACGGAGGCCCCGGTACAGCGGCGGCGTCCGCGGAGCGCGCTGGTTCTGGTGGGGGCTGTCGCCGTGGCAGTTATCCTGCTGGCCGTGGGTGTGGGGCTGAACATCGGTGGCATGCGCGGGCGCTTGCTGGGGCGCGGCGCCTCGCAGCGAATCGAATCCCTCGCCGTCCTGCCGCTCGAGAATATCTCCCGCGATCCCGCCGAGGACTATTTCGCCGATGGCATGACCGAGGAGCTGACCGCTGACCTGGCCCAGATCGGCGCGCTGCGCGTGATTTCGCGCACTTCGGTGATGCAGTACAAAGGCACGCTTAAGAAGACCATGCCCGAAATCGGGCGTGAATTAAATGTGGATGCACTGATCGAAGGATCGGTGCGCCGCGCCGGGCAGCGTGTCCGCATCACCGCACAATTGATCCGCGCGGCCACGGACGAGCATCTCTGGGCCAAGAGCTATGAGGGTGATCTCGGCGATGTCTTGACCTTGCAGAGCCAGGTGGCTGCTGAAATCGCCAGCGAGATCAAAGTCGCATTGACGCCACAGGACCAGGCGCGTCTGGCGACAGCGCGCAAGGTCAACCCTGCAGCTCACGAAGCCTATCTCCAGGGACGCTACTCCTGGCTCCAGGGGAACGAAGCGGGCATCCGGAAAGGCATCGAGTACTTCAAGCAGGCGGCGGCCATTGACCCGGGGTACGCCCTGGCTTACACCGGGCTGGCCGACGCCTATGTGGCTCTCTCCGATTTCTATCTGCCGCCTCGCGTCGCGCTTCCGCAGGCCAAGGAGGCTGCCCTCCGCGCGATCCAGCTCGATGATTCCCTTGCCGAGGCGCACAACGTGTTGGGCGAAGTGGCCTTTTTCTACGATTGGGACTGGGCTGCGGCCGATCTGCAATTTCGACGCGCTGTGGAGTTGAATCCCAATCTTTCCGACGCTCACACCAACTACGCCATCTACCTGGCTTCCATGAGGCGCGCTGCCGAGGCCCGTGCAGAAATCTTCCGGGCGGAACAGTTGGATCCACTCTCCGAATACACCTACTTGAATGGCGCCTGGGTCGAGGTGCTCAATCGGGACTACGACAGGGCGGTCGAACTGGGGCGGGCGGGGATCCGCCTCGGCCCGCAGAACCCCGTCGCGCTCAGCTTCTTCGCGCTGGCCTGCGCACAAAAAGGCAATTTTGCCGAAGGCCTCAGCGCAGGAGAGTCGGCCGCAAAATTGGATCCCAGCCCGCTCATCCTCGCTTTCTTCGGATCGGTTTCCGCCGCCTCTGGGAAAAAACTCCAGGCCGAAAAAATCCTGGCCAAGTTGACGACGGAATTAGACCGCCACTACGTCTGCCGCTACGAGCTCGGTACCCTTCACTTGCTCCTCGGCCGCAAAGAGGATGCATTCCGCTGGTACGACAAAGCCATTGAAGACCGCTCCTCGTGCATGCCTTTTCTGTGGGCTGATCCGCGGCTCGATTCCGTCCGCTCCGACCCGCGCTACCTGGACCTAGTCCGCCGCATGAAGTTTCCCCAATAACGCTGCCCTCGGCGTTGACGAGCCTCTCGGGCTGCCTCTTGCGCATGTGACGCTGGGGCCGCTCCCCGCTGGTGTAGAATGCCGCCCGAGGTTGCATTTTCTGCGGCTGGCGATGATCGGCACAACTCTCGGCCATTTCCGCATCGTGGAAAAGCTTGGCGCCGGAGGTATGGGCGAGGTCTACCGCGCGCGCGACGAACAGCTCCAACGCGATGTCGCTCTGAAAGTTCTACCCGCCGGCTTGCTCGCCGATGAAAATGCCCGCAAGAGGTTCCGCCAGGAAGCCTTGGCTCTCTCCAAGCTCAACCACGCCAATATCGCTACCATCCACGCCTTCGGCGACCAGGACGGCGTGGATTACCTGGTTATGGAACTCATCCCCGGAGCTTCGCTGTCCGCCAAGCTGGCCGGCGGCGCGTTAGGCGAAAAAGAAGCACGGCAGATCGGCGTCCAAGTGGCGCTGGCGCTCGACGAAGCGCACCAGCAGGGCGTCATCCACCGCGATTTGAAGCCCGGCAACATCGTGGTCACGCCGCGCGGCGTCGCCAAGGTGCTCGATTTCGGCCTGGCCAAACTGTTTCATCCGCAAAGAGCCGAAGGTGTGGCGGGCGATTCGATGACGCAGAGCGTCGCGGAGACGCGCGGGATGGCCGGCACGCCGCCCTACATGGCCCCGGAGCAGTTGCGCGGCGATCCCGTGGACGCGCGGACCGACGTCTATGCCCTGGGCAACGTTTTATACGAGATGGTGACCGGGAAGAGGACGTTTCGGGAGGAACAGCCCACGCGCTTGACCGACGCCATTCTTCATCAGCCTCCGGTAGCGCCGCGGACGCTCAACGGAAGAATTTCCACGGAGTTCGAACGCATCATCCTGAAATGCCTCGATAAGGATCCGGCGAGCCGCTACCAGTCGGCCAAGGAAATCGCTGTCGATCTGGGGCGCTTGCAAGCAGGAGTCACGGCAGGTGGGCCTCCGTCAGAGGCGCCACGGCGCGGCAAGACTGTGATCGTAGTCGCTGGATTGGCCGCCGCCCTGGCGCTTGTCGCCGCGCTGGCTGTGGGCCTGAACGTTGGCGGCATCCGCGACCGGCTGCGCGGGCGCGCACCTGCCGGGCGCATTGAATCCATCGCCGTGCTTCCGCTGGCCAACTTTTCCGGCGATCCGGCGCAGGAATATTTCGCCGACGGGATGACCGAGGAGTTGATCACCGACCTGGCCAAGATCGGGGCGCTACGCGTGATCTCGCGAACCTCGGTGATGGGCTACAAGGGCACACACAAAACTCTGCGCGAAATTGCCAGGGATTTAAACGTGGACGCGGTGGTCGAAGGCTCGGTGCAACGCTCGGGCGACCGCGTGCGCATCACCGCACAGCTCATCGAGGCGCGCACCGACCACCACCTGTGGGCGGAGAGCTACGAGCGCGACCTTCACGATGTTCTGGCATTGCAGGGGGAAGTGGCGCGGGCCATCGCCGGCGAGATTCGGATCAAGCTCACTCCGGATGAACAGCAGCGCCTGTCGAGCACCCGCAAAGTGGATCCCGAGGTCCACCAACTCTACCTGCGCGGGCGCTTCTATTGGAACAAGCGTAACCTCGCAGACATCGGCAAGGGACTCGAGTATTTCCAGGAGGCGGTACGCAAAGATCCGGACTACGCCCTGGGATATGTTGGGATTGCGGATTCCTACCTTCTGCTCGGTCAGTGGGGCTTTATGCCACCGCGAGAAGCCTATCCGGCGATGAAGGAAGCGGCCGAGCACGCCCTGCGGATTGACGAATCGCTGGGCGAAGCGCACGCCCCGCTGGCCCACTACCTGCGGCTTTACCAACTGGACTGGCCGGGCGCAGAGAGAGAATTCAAGCGGTCAATCGAATTGAATCCGAGCTACGCCAACGCACATCATTGGTACTCTCATTTCCTTGTGGATTTCCGGCGGTACGACGAGTCACTCCGCGAAAGCCGCCGGGCGCTGGAGCTCGACCCGTTGGATGTTGCTTTAAACAATCATCTGGGTTGGCACTATATGGAGGCTGGCCAGTACGCGGAAGCCATCCGGCAAATACAGAGTACATTGGAACTCTCTCCCCGATTTGGGCAGGCGCGTTTCTATCTCGGCCAGATTTACGAGAGGCAGCGTCTCTACGAGCAGTCCATCGCGGAATTTGAGAAAGCATCCAATCTGCCGGGCAATCAGGACCAAGCCATGGCCAGCCTGGCTTGTGTCTACGCCGAGGCGGGCCGCAAGGACGAGGCCCAGAAGACCTTACGCCTTCTCACCGAGCGCGCCAAAGAGCATTTCGTGCCGCAGTTTTACTATGCACAGATTTACGCCGCACTGGAAGATAAGGAAAAGGCTTTCCGTTGGCTGGAAAAATCCATCGAGGAACGGTCCTTCTCTCCCGGGAGCTTGAAGGTCGAGCCAGCATTTTCCGGATTGCATTCCGATGCGCGATACCACGAGCTTCTGCGCCGGACGGGCATGCCGGAGTAGAGCCGGTCTTATTCTCGAACTGCACGGAGCTCAATTACCGGGCAGCTTCTCAAAAACTCTCAGCATCGCAGGATGAAGATGACCCCCTCTGAAAAAAACGCCCAACCCTCGACAGTCTTGATCACCGGCGGCACCGACGGCCTGGGCCGCGCCGCCGCGATTGTGCTGGCTCAGGAAGGCTACCGCGTGTTCGCTGCGGGGCGCAGCGCCGAGCGCCGCGCTTCGCTCGACGAGCTGGCGCGGCAGGGCAACCTGCCGCTGGAATCCGTCGAGATGGACGTGGCCGACGACATCTCCGTGGCCCGCGCGGTGGCGCGAGTCGAGAAGCGCGGCGGCCCGATTGACGCGCTGGTGAACAACGCCGGTGTCGGTTATATCGCAGTGATGGAAGAGGTGCGCATGGAGGACCTGCGCCGCCAGTTCGAGATCAACTTCTTCGGCGCGGTGCGACTGATCCAGGCAGTCCTGCCGGGGATGCGCGAGCGGCGCCGCGGCCGCATCATCAATATGAGCTCGCTATCCGGCAAAGTAGTCATCCCGCTGTTCGGACCCTACAGCAGCAGCAAGTTTGCCCTGGAGGCGATGTCCGACGCGTTGCGGCTGGAGCTGCACCCCTTCGGCGTCGAGGTGGTGCTGATCGAGCCCGGCTACATTCCCACCAATTTTCAGAACTCCTCGATTGAGCTCTCCTCCGCCTATGCCGCGCGCGCGGAGAAGAGTCCCTATGCCGCGGTGTACAGCGGTTTCCGACGCACGTGGAAGAAATCCACGCAGTCCAAGGGCGCGGCGCGCACCACTCCGGAGGATTGCGCACGCGTGATCCTGCGCGCGCTGCGCGATACGCCGCCGCGGGCACGCTATATCGTGACGCGCTCCGCGCGCATTGGCATCCTTGCCAAGCGACTCCTCCCTGACCGGATTTTCGAGCGGCAGTTGCTGCGCACGTTCGGATTGCAGAGGAAGAAATAGTAGGAGTTACCCTCAGTTTATCCAGATCTCAAACATCGGCGTAGCACCGGCGCCTGGGCATCGATGCCAAAGGCCTTCGGGCTGCCGGTGGAGCGATCTGGATGGAATTTCTTGCGCGGATCAAACTGACGAGGAAGGGTTGCCGGTGGCGCTGACGGAGAGGAATTCATCCAGCAACCGGCGGCCGGCTTCCTCGATGTGGACAAATTCGAAACCGACGCCGACGCCCGGCTCAACGCGCCGCACGATGCAACCCACCGGGATGGCCTCGCCCGAGCGCAGCCACAGACTTATCTGGACGCTTTCGCCGATTTTGTAGGGGTGTTTTTCGAAGACGTACATTCCGCTGCGCGAGATGTCGCGGACGCGCGCCGAGGGCAGCACGTATTCAACATAGTCTACGCGAGCGTCCCGGCCCGGTACGCGGGGCTGGACGCGGCGTTCTTGCCCCGGAGAAGTCATTGCCGCAGATTCTAGCAGGCTCGCGCCCCGCTGTAATTCTTTTCTCTGCCGCCTCGGTGTTGAATGGCCCGGGTACCGCAACTCATGGAGTTGCGCGCTGCCGCCGTTGGCCGCTCCTGGTTATGGGTTGGTGATCTGCGGGGAAATGGACGCTTCGCGGATGGCCAGGTAGGCCTTGCTCCATTTTTCGTGAATGGGACTGAGCGCGTAATTGTCGGCGGCGTCGCGGCTGGCGAACTCGATCACAAAGGCGTCGTGGTAATCCCGCGGCTGCATGCGTACGGCCTTCAGCCAGATGTTCTTGATCCCCGGGATCTCCGCGGCCATCTCCTTGATGCCGTCGAGCGCCTTCTGCTTGTCGGCGTCGGAGACGCCTTCCTTCCATTTGATCATGGAGACTTGGATGATGGTCTTGGGCTGGCCGAATTTGTTCTTGGCCTGGCCGGCAGCGTAGCCGCCGCCAAAAATCGCCGCACCGACCAGCACGGTGAGCGCAAGGCGCATTTTGCTTTTCATCATTTCCTCCCGCTTGTTCAGCTTGAGAATGGTACGGGAGGCGCGGGAAGTGCGCAACTGCGGCCGTGCGCCCATGGAGGGC
The DNA here is from genome assembly GCA_041485165.1 of Terriglobia bacterium. Lineage (GTDB taxonomy): Bacteria > Acidobacteriota > Terriglobia > Acidiferrales > UBA7541 > JAAFGT01. The sequence goes on from JBGPJC010000104.1 coordinate 9,553, forward strand.
GCTCAGATGGAATCGGTGCTGTACGATCACTACAACCCCGAGGCGCGGGCCACGGTGATGCCGATCAGATTCTTGATCCAGTAATTTCGCGGGTGCGCAGAAAACCAAGATGCTCGGCTGAAGCCGAGCGCTACACGGATTCTACACATTGGGCCTAGAATAATCGGATGCAGCGAAAGATCTTTTGGATCACCTTCGCCGTCCTGGGACTGGTGGCCGACTTGGCTTTGCCGCTGTGGTGGGCGCTGGCCGCCACTATTCCCATTGGCTATTTCAGTTGGTGGGTGGCTTATCGCAGCGATTGGTTTTAGCTCGTTGTCGCGGTGGAATCATCCCTTCACCTTAAGCCGGTCAAGAAGAAAAATAGAAGTTTGGATGAAGGGTGCACCACCCGCCACCTTCGAACTTACAGCCAAAGGCTGAGCCACCCGCCTATGGGATCTCGAAGTGAATGACGCTGTAGACGTATTTTGTTTTCACGTTGATGAGCACGATGTGGCCGCCGATGACGGCGTGCCGGCAACCCTCGAGAGGCCGGCCAAGACGCCGCTCGAGGTCCGGAGGCAAGGGCTGGATTCTTTTCTCCAGTCCCGGCGGGAGAGTGCCGCGCTCGCGCAGTTGTTTTTCGAGACCTGGAGGCAAACGGTCGCGCTTGGCAAGTCCTGGCGGTAGCCCCTTCTCATGCTCATGGTACCAACCATGCATCTCTTGGCGGTCGTGTGAGCTGTACACGATGCGGCGGCCGCGATCGTCATCGTCGTCCTTGTCCTTGCCGTGTCCCTTCCCGCTCCCGCGGCCCTGTCCATTGGCGAGGAGAGTGCTGCTGGTCAGAGCAAAGATCGCTGTCGCGAAGAGAATGCGCCATCTCCGTGGCTTCATCGTATCCTCCCAAAATCAAGGTGCAGGGCTGGATGTCCAGTGGATCCCTTCGGATACCGGGACCCCGCACTAAGAGTAGCAACTGGAGAGCCAAGGCCATATCCTTATTATTCAATAATTTATGATATGCGACGGTCTGAATATCCGGGGTGGACCGAGTATTTATTACACCCACTTCAAGAATGAAGCTGAATTGCGCGGGCCGCTGACGATCCCTTCTTTCGCAACGCTGCAGCAGGACGGCGGCTGAGAAAAGCCAGAGACCGAAAGTGAAATCGGCGCAGGGATTCATCCTGGTTCGCGGCGCTTCGTGACCCCAGCGGTTGACGACCGGCGCTTGCCCGCACCGTGCGCCTCTGTTAGGCTCCGCCACAATCTCTGCGCTGGCTCTCTATACAAGCGGAGTCAAGACAATGTATTGCCCATCCTGCGGCCGTTTCTTCCCCGGAGAAGGCGCGACCTGCGAGCTTTGCGGCGCGGCGATTCCCGGCGTGCCAAGCCGCGCGGCGGTGCCGCGTTTCGACAGCGTTTCGTTAACGTTCTCTGTGCAGCCCAACTGCCGTTTCTGTGCCGCGCAGATCGATGGCGGCGCGGACACTTGTCCGGCCTGCGGACAATCGCAGAGCGCAGCGGTCGAGTTCGTCGGCTTCTGGCGGCGGTTTGCCGCTTACTTGCTCGACCAGTTTGTCATCTTCGCCATTTATTTTGGATTGGCTCTGTTCAGCATGGTGGCGGTGCTAGTGGTAGCTTCAGCTACCAAGAACGACCGACTGCGCCAGGCAATAGAGTCCGGAAACTGGGTATCCACGGAGGTCAAAATCCTCCTGCAGGTCTGTTTTTTCCTGATCTCCTGGGTCTATTACGCCAGGATGGAGAGTTCGCCGGGCCAGGCCACGCTGGGCAAGCGCTGGCTGAGGATCCGCGTGGTGGACACGGAAGGCGGCCGGTTGAGCTTCGGCCGGGCTTCCAAACGCTTTTTCGGCAAAATTCTATCCGGCCTGACGTTGGGCGCGGGTTACATCATGATCGCTTTTTCGGACCGCAAGCAGGGACTGCATGACCGCATCGCCGATACCCTGGTAGTCCGCCGGTAAAACCTCGACCCACAATGATCATCTGCGGGAGAGCCATTCCCCGCCTGTGGCATACTGGCCGGGGCCGCGACGCGCGGCAGGGTTTGACTCCGCGCGGCTCTCGCTGCCTCTCGCAAACAGCTTGCATCATCGGAGACTTCCATGCCTGTCACTCCTCATGTGGAAAAACACTTCACCGCCACCGATACCGTGCGCGACGTGGTGATCGGTATGGCCGATGGCCTCACCGTCCCCTTTGCTCTGGCCGCGGGACTCACCGGGGCGGTGGCTTCGACTTCGCTAATCGTCACCGCCGGCTTTGCCGAAATCGCCGCCGGATCAATCGCCATGGGCCTGGGCGGGTATCTGGCGGCGAAGACCGACCTGCAGCATTACGATTCCGAGCGCGATCGCGAAGTCCGGGAAACCGAGGAAATGCCAAAAGAAGAAGCGGCAGAGGTGGCCGATCTTTTTCGCGGCTATGGTGTTTCCGAAGAGCTACTCGCCCCCGTGGTTCAGGCGATCTGCGCGGACAAAAAGCGCTGGGTGGACTTTATGATGCGCTTCGAGCTGGGCCTCGAGGCACCGGACCCCGCGCGGGCACGGCGCAGCGCGTTTACCATTGCCATGTCTTACATCGCCGGCGGGCTCGTGCCCCTGTCGCCCTACATTGCCATGCGCCAATTGATGCCGGCGTTGAGCGTGTCGGTGGGTGTGACGCTCGCGGCCCTGTTCATTTTTGGCTACGTCAAAGGGCGCTTCACCGGAATCCACCCCTTGCGCGGCGCGATCCAGACGGTGCTGACCGGCGGCTTGGCCGCCGCTGCGGCGTTTGCCATCGCCAGGGCAATTTCGTAGAGAGGGACGCGGAAAACTCCGCAGCTACCGCGCGCTGAACGGGGAAAAAAACACGGCGGCAACAGGTTTCGATGGCGCGAGAGCCATCGAAACCACGGACGCCGTTTACCGCAGCTCGGCGAACGGCGAAACCGTGAAGTTCCCACCTGACCAAAACTGCAAGCCAGGTTATTGAGGAATGTCGTTGCGGCGGTAGACGCGGTAGCGGCTGGTTTCCTCTTCGACCACGTATTCTTCCGCCAGGACACGCTGCAAGCCGCTGAAATTCTCGAATGCCGCGTAGTAGTCGAGCTCACCGAATGGACAATTGCCGCCGATGGGCCCGGCTTTATTCACCACGAAAAACTTGGGGCGGCTGGCGGCCAGGTCGGAAAGAAACGTCTTTCTAACCTCCGCGCCACCCACCGGCATAGACAAATAGACGGAGTGGAAATACCGCGAGGCCGAGCGTCTCTCCGCTTGTAGATAAAAGCTTGGGAGGTTTCCCCAGATGAACAGAGTATCCTCTGGCGCGGTCCGTGCTCGGAGAGAGAACGCCAGGCCTGTCCAGATC
>JBGPJC010000105.1:0-12616 GCA_041485165.1 Terriglobia bacterium
CGTGTCCCGTATGGCTGTCGCCGATGGAAGGATCGACCAGCAACAAGCGGCCATGCGTGGTGCCTAGCGCCGCGGCGGCTTCGGCCAGATAGGCGGTATCGGCGCTGAACACCGAAGCCGCCAGCGAACCTCCGCCGCGCCTGGCAAGCGCGAATGCATCTTGGTTATCGCGATACGGGACGACGGTGGCCACCGGGCCGAAGATTTCGAGTTCGTGGACGATTTCGCCGCCGGAAGAATCCGCGATGCGCAGCAGGGTGGGCGGAACGAATGCGCCCGATTCGGCGCTGGCGTCCACGGGCGAAAAATGGGCGGCGCGGTGGGCAATCTGCGCCTGGCGCGTGAGTGCCTGGACGCCGTCCTCAACAATCTTCTGCTGCGTGGCCGTGACCACCGGGCCCATGCCCACCGTCGCGTTTGCCGGGTCGCCCACAACAACCTTGGCGAGTGCCGCTGCGATTGCTTCCGTGACCGCGCCGGCATGACCCGATGGCACCAGAATGCGCCGGATGGCGGTGCATTTCTGGCCGGTCTTGGTGGTCATCTCCTTCACCACTTCGCGAACAAAGAAATCAAAGTCGGGTGTGCCCGGCCCTGAATCGGGACCGAGAAGAGCGGCATTCAGGCTGTCGGCTTCGATATTCACGCGCACGCCATGCTTCTGTATCCGCGGATGGATGCGAATGCCGTCCCCGGTCGCAGCAGACCCGGTGAAGGCCACGACATCGCCCAATTGCAGATGATCGAGCAAGCCGCCAGGGGAGCCGCACAGCAGGGACAGGCTGCCCTCGGGCAGGATGCCAGCCTCAGTCACCGCAAGGACCATTTCTTCTGCAAGCCATGCTGTCGCAGTGGCAGGTTTCGACAGCACGGGCACTCCCGCGAGCAGGCTGACCGCTGCTTTTTCCCAGAGGCCCCACGCCGGAAAATTGAAGGCGTTGATATGGACGGCCACGCCCTGCAGCGGGAGGCCGGCGTGCAATCCCTGGAAATTCGGGTCACGCGCCAAACGCATGGCGGCGCCGTCCGCGAGCATGCGGGCGTCACCGAGCTTGGCTCCCAGGCGCGAGAAATATTTGAGCGTGCCGATCGAGCCTTCGATATCTATGGCCGCATCGGCCTTGGTGTTGCCGGAATTCCGGCGAGCGATTTCATACCACCGCTCGCGCTGCGCGGTGAGCAGATCGGCGATTTTTCCAAGCAGCTCGGCGCGCTGTGCGTAGCCGAGTTTCCGCAGGCCGGGGCCGCCAACCCGCCGGGCATGGTCGAGCCCTGCGCCAAGATCGAGACCCGCCGAGCTGGCCCACGCCAGGGTTGTTCCGTCGGTCGGGTTCGTCAGAGCTGTGCCGCGGCCCGCTCCGCCCTGCCACTTGCCACCGAGGTAGCTCCGCAGAACTCTGGCTTCCGCTGAATTGCCGCTGGTTTCTGCTGTCGTCATCACTTGACCCATTCTCCTAAGGAAGGTGTGAGGTACTGATCAACCCACGGCACAATCCACTTCGCGGCCTCTTCTTCGGGCAATGTGCCGGAGCTGGCATCGTGCTTGAGGATTTCGCCGGCGCGCTTGGCGCCAAGCGCGGTCAACAACCCATCGAATCGTAAGCCCCCCTGGCAATATGTGTCGCCATAAGTTTTGTCACCAAGGGCGATCACACCGTAAGTGATGCCGGTGAGATCCGGTCTGCTCGACTCCAGATCATTGAAAAGAGCCTGGGCATTATCGGGCACGTCGCCGTTGCCATAGGTCGAAGTACAAATCAGGAAAGGAGAGCCACGCTTGAATACTGTGGCGTCGAGATGATCCATCACCTCAATCGTAGCTCCGTGACCTGCGCCAGCCAGAGCGGTTTGAACCTCCTGCGCCACCATCTCGGCGGTACCGGTCATTGTCCCGACCAGGATTGTAATCTCCAGCCCCATACTGCGATCTCCCGCGGGGTGCCATGAACGACTCACTCAGTCTGGTCTTGGATTTCTACAGAAATGGCATTATAATGCATTACCATTGGGCATGGAAGGTCATAATGCAGTTTGAGGAGTGACATGGAAATGGGGAGCGACCTCATCGCTTCGCCCGACTTGCCGCGGCCGAAAGATTCCCAAACGGAGTCAGGGTATCTGAAAAGGCTGGGTGACCGCGTGCGCGAAACTCGCACCCGCCGGGGTATGACGCGCAAGATCCTGGCCAGGGATTCAGGAGTTTCCGAGCGCTATCTGGCGCAGCTTGAGACCGGGCAAGGCAATGTCTCCATCCTCCTGTTGCGGCAAATCGCCCAGGCCCTGGACATGCCCATCGAGGTGCTGGTGCTGGAGGGCGCGGAACCTTCGGTGGATTTTGTTCACACCACGGAATTCCTGCGGCGGTTGCGCCCCGATGAACTTTTGCGCGCTCGCCAGCTTCTGGTGAAGCAGTTTGGCGGAGACGACCTGGATTCCCGGCGCTCGAGGATTGCGCTGATCGGCATGCGCGGCGCGGGTAAGTCCACCCTGGGTGCGATGCTCGGCGAACGCCTGGGCCTGCCTTTCATTGAGCTGGATCGATTGATCGAGCAGGAGAGCGGAGTAACACTCAGCGTCATTTTCGATCTCTACGGTCAGAGCGGTTTCCGCCGGCTGGAACGGCAATGCCTCGATCAGGTGATTCAACGTCATCCGCGCTTCGTACTCTCGACCGGCGGCAGTCTGGTTTCCGAGGCCGCTACGTTCGAGCGGCTGTTGACATCCTGTTTCACAGTTTGGCTGCGGGCTGCCCCTGAGGACCACATGAAGCGCGTGATTGCCCAGGGGGACATGCGCCCCATGGCCGAGAACCGCGAATCCATGTCAGATTTGAAGCGCATTCTTGCCGGGCGGGAAGTGTTTTACCGCAAAGCCGACGTAGTCGTGGACACCAGCGGACACTCGGTCAGCGAGAACTTCGAAAAGCTGGCAGAGTCGGTGCGTGTGCCGCAAGCGCCTGTGGTCAGGCAGAGTTAGAGCTGGAGCCCAGACGTGCCTGAATGCAGTATACCGCTCTGCATCAAAGAGTCTATGACATATAATGCCACATCACGACGGAAAGGGGAGCGCTACTTCAAATGCTGACTGTAAACGAGAAGGATGTTCTGACCTTTGATCGCGCGCCGGAACATTATCACCACTGGCGCCTGAGCATCGATGGGCGCATCGCCACGCTGGCCATGAATGTGGACGAAGAGCGGGGTCTCAAGCCCGGGTACAAGCTCAAACTCAATTCCTACGATCTCGGCGTGGACATGGAGCTGCACGATGCGCTGCAGAGGATTCGCTTCGAACATCCACAGGTCGCCTGTGTGGTGCTGACCAGTGCCAAGGAGCGCATTTTTTGCGCCGGCGCGAATATCTACATGCTCAGCACATCTTCCCACGGCTGGAAAGTGAATTTTTGCAAGTTCACCAACGAAACGCGCAACGGCATGGAGGATTCCAGCCGCCACGACGGATTGAAGTTCATCGCCGCCCTGAATGGCACCACCGCGGGCGGCGGTTATGAGATGGCCCTGGCCTGCGACCAAATCCTGCTGGTGAATGACCGTTCGAGCGCGGTCAGCCTGCCTGAAGTGCCGCTTCTGGGCGTGTTGCCGGGCACCGGAGGTCTGACTCGTGTGGTCGATAAACGCAAGGTCCGGCGCGATCTTGCCGACATGTTCTGCACCAATCCGGACGGGGTGAAGGCCGACCGCGCAAAAGCCTGGGGCCTGGTGGATGAGATTGCGCCGCCGGACGAGTTTGCAAACCTGGTGCGCAGCAGGGCGCAAGCTCTTGCTGCCGGGTCGCCGCGCCGGGCGGACGACCGGGGGATCAAATTGAAACCTCTCGACCGCAAAATCGACGGTGACGGCTACCATTACAAATATGTCGATGTATCATTCGATCGCGCGGCGCGCGCGGCGACTCTCACCGTCCATGGCCCGGAGGGTGCGCAGCCGGAAACCACAGAAGCGATCCACGCCGCAGGCGACCAGTGGTGGCCGCTGGCGATGGCTCGGCAACTGGACGACGCCATCCTTATGCTCCGCAGCAACGAACTCGAGTTGGGTTTGCTTTTTCTCAAGACCAAGGGCCATCCGGACGCGGTGCTGGCCGGCGACGCCGTAATGCTGAAGCACCGCAGCGATTGGCTGGTGCGCGAAACGATCGGCATGCTCCGCCGTACGTTCGCGCGGCTCGATGTATCTTCGCGAAGTTTCTACGCCATCATCGATCAAGGATCGTGTTTCGCCGGTCTGCTTTACGAGCTGGCGCTGGCCGCGGACCGCAGCTACATGCTGGCACCGCCGGTGGACGCCGGTGAGCCGCCCAAAATCGCCATCGATGGTTTCAACTTCGGCCTGCTTCCCATGGTTAACGGCGCCGGCCGGCTGAAGACGCGGTTCATGGGCGATGCCGGCAAGCTGGCCGCGATTGAGAAAGTCTCCGGAAAAACCCTGGGGCCGGCGGCAGCCCTGGAACTTGGTCTGGTTACGGTCACACCGGATGATCTGGATTGGGATGACGAAATCCGCATGGCCCTCGAAGAGCGCGCAAGTCTCTCACCAGACGCCCTGACGGGCATGGAGGCCAGCCTGCGTTTCCCGGGAGCGGAGAGTGTGGAAACCAAAGTTTTCGGCCGCTTGTCCGCATGGCAAAACTGGGTTTTTATCCGGCCGAATTCAACCGGGGAGCACGGCGCGCTGAAGCTGTTCGGAACCGGGACGAAATCAAAATTCAACTGGGAGAGAGTCTGATGTCCCTCAATTATCAGGACCGCATACCCAACAATGTTGATCTGGGCTCGAACCGCACGCTGCAGCGCGCGCTGGAACACTGGCAGCCGGAGTTCTTGAACTGGTGGCGCGACCTCGGCCCGTCGGACTTTCAGGTGTCCAATGTTTACCTGCGCACGGCCACATCCGTTGACGCCAAGGGTTGGGCGACGTATGGCTACGTGCGCATGCCGGAATACCGCTGGGGCATTTTTCTTGCTGAGCCGCAGCCGGACCGGCGCATCGGATTTGGCGACAATTACGGGCAAGAGATCTGGCAGCAGATTCCCGGGGAGCACCGCGCCACTCTGCGCCGGCTGATCGTCACCCAGGGCGACACCGAGCCGGCATCGGTGGAACAGCAGCGTCTGCTGGGGCACACCGCGCCGTCGTTGTACGACATGCGCAACATTTTCCAGGTCAACGTGGAGGAGGGACGCCATCTGTGGGCCATGGTCTATCTGCTGCATGCCTATTTTGGCCGCGACGGCCGCGAAGAAGCGGAAGAATTGCTGGAGCGCCATTCCGGCGACGCCAACAAACCGCGCATCCTGGGCACGTTCAACGAGCCGATCCGCGACTGGCTGAGTTTTTTCATGTTCACCTACTTCACCGACCGCGACGGCAAATTTCAGTTGAAATCACTGGCCGAATCGAGCTTCGATCCGCTCGCGCGCACCTGCAAGTTCATGCTGACGGAAGAGGCGCACCATATGTTCGTAGGCGACACGGGCATCTCCAGGGTGATCAAGCGATGCCTGGAAGTGATGAAGGAACTGGGCACGGAGGATTTCGAAGCGGTGCGCAAAGCAGGCGCCATCGATCTGCCCACGGTTCAGAAGTACCTGAATTTCTGGTTCAGCTCCTCGCTCGACCTTTTTGGCGGGGATACTTCTTCAAATGCGGCTTCCTACTTCGCCAACGGTTTGAAAGGCCGTCCGGACGAAGCGCGGTTCGAAGACCACCTGGCGCTCGATCAGACCTTTACGCTCGAGCTCCCCGACGGGCAGGGCGGGGTGAAGAGCGAACAAATTCCCATGCGCAACGCCATGAACGAAGTGACGCGCAGTTCCTACGTCAGGGACTGCGAGATTGGCGTCAAGCGCTGGAACCGGCTGATCGAGAAGGCCGGGTATCCGCAGCGGATGTCGCTCCCCAGCACCCGCTTCCGCCGTTCGATCGGAAGCTGGGCCGGTGTGCCGACGGACACAACCGGAAATCCTATCAGCCGGGAGGAATTCAGCGCGCGGATCAGCGAATGGCTGCCCACCGATGCCGACCGCGCGTTTATCTACAGCCTGATGAAGGGGGTCCGCGAGCAGGGCAAGATGGCGGGATGGATTGCCCCGCCGGATCGCGGGATTAACAACCAGCCGGTTGAGTACGAGTACGTGCTTCTGCATTCCTGAAAGCGCCGCGGCCCATGCGGCAAATCGCCCTCATCGGCAGCGGTCCGTCAGGTTGCTACCTTGCCGATCAACTCAGCCGTCTCCTGCCCGACGGTTGTATCGACATCATCGAACGCGGTCCCTCCGGCACCATTCCCACAAACTGAACTGAAGCCAAGGAAGTCGCGCAGAGAATCGCCGGGGGCAACAGCTACATCGAGGCAGGGCACAAAGGGATCGCACCAAACAACGTGAGTGGCGAAATGCTGATTATGAGGCGGCGGACTGCTCGAGGCCCACGAGTTTCCGGAACTCCGCGTCGTCGTGGAGACAGTCGAGATCGGAATCTTTGGCGGCCCAATCCAGGTTTCCGTATCCAGCCACGACCGCCTTCTTGAGCGTCTCGAGCGCTTCCGCCTTCTTCCTAAGGACGCCATAGGTGCAGGCCGCATTGTAGAGGGTGTTGCCGTCATTGGGGCGAAGGGCGACGGCAGTCTGCAAGTGCCGGACGCTTTCTTCCGCTTCCCCGAAATAGGCGAGGTTACCGGCCATCAGAATGCGGGCGCGCACGTCCTCGGGAACGATCTCCAATTGCTGCCGGAGGACCTCGTTCATGCGTCTGCGGAGCTCTTCCGCTTCCTTCTTCCGCTCCAACCTTTCCAGGGACAGTTCGTACGGAATGTAGGTGTTGTAGTCATCGCCATTGGCTTCGAGTGCGCGATCGGTGAGCGCCGCGGCCTCCTCGAACCGGCCGGAGGTGAAATACGCGCGCCCGAGAATGCTCCAGGAGCCCTCGCAATCGGGCTTGCGCTCGATGGCTCGCAGGGCAAACAGCGCGGCTTCGTCGTATTTCTTCTGGGCGTAGAAGATCCGGGCACGCGCAACCATCACTTCGGGGAGGTCCGGCGCGAGCGCCATGGCCCGGTCGCAGGCAGCCAGTCCACGCTCGGTCCACCGCGGATGTTGCTCACGGATTTCGTAGTTCAGCCCGCAAATATGAGCGATCCCGGCATGCGCCAGCGCGAAATTGGGATCGAGCTGGATGGCCTGCTCGAACATTTGCAGCGCGTAGTCCACGTTCCATCGCCGCGCATAGCTCCGGCCGCGCAGGTAGAAATCATAGGCCTGCGGATTTTCGGTCGGCTTGCGCGCGATGGTCTTTTCTTCCTGCGGGGTTAGCGTGATACGCAGCGCCTGAGCGATACTCCGCGAAATTTCGTCCTGGATGGCGAAGACGTCCTCGAGCTGGCGGTCGTAACGTTCGGCCCAGACGGAATGCCGCGTCGAGCTCTCCACCAGTTGTGCGGTGATGCGCAGGCGGTTTCCGGAGCGGCGGATGGTGCCTTCAAGCACGTAGGCGGCGCCGAGCTGCTGGCCCACTTGCGGCGCCGTGGCCGGTTTGTCGCGAAATGCCAGCATCTCCGAGCGGGGAAAAACCTGGAGCTGGGCGATCTTCGAAAGCTCGGTGATGATGTCTTCGGTCATGCCGTCGCGGAGGTATTCGTCTTCTTTCCCGCCGCCCTGATTTTCGAAATAGAGCACCGCGACCAGTTTCTTTGTTGACGCGGCGGCCGCCGGACGCGCATTCGCGAGGGCAGCCTTTTCGGCGGCGGGGCGGCGGCTCGATTCGATGTCGCGCTTCATGCGTTTCAGGTCAGCGCGAAGCTCGCCGGCGGTCTGGTAGCGCAGGTCGGGATCCTTCTCCAGCGCCTTGCTGAGGACGTTTTCCATCGCTGCGGGGAGGCGGGGATTTGATTCCGCCGCCGGCGGAGGCGTGGAATTCAGGATGCCGTCGAAGATCACCGCGGCAGTCGAGCCGGAAAAGGGGACCACGCCGGTGGCCATCTCGTAGACCACGATGCCCAGCGAAAACAAATCCGAGCGCGCATCCAGCTCCTCGCCCCGCGCCTGCTCCGGCGACATGTAGGCCACTGTGCCGAGCGAGCTGCCCGGGCTGGTCAGGTGCTCTTCGCGCAGCACGTTGGTTTGTGTGCGCATCGCCGCGGCACCAATAGACTCGGCCCCCAGCTGCAGCCGGGGCGCAAGCTTCGCCAGGCCGAAGTCGAGGATCTTCGCCTGACCGCGGTTGACCACGAAAATGTTTGCCGGCTTGATGTCGCGGTGGACGATGCCCTTGGAGTGCGCCGCGTCGAGCCCGTCGGCAATCTGAATGCCGATGTCCAGAAGCTCGGAAGTCTCGATCGGCTTGCCGGCGATGCGGTGCTTCAGGGTCTGGCCTTCCAGCAGCTCCATGGCGATGAACGGCTGGCCCTCGAACTCGTCGATGTCGTAGATGGTGCAGATGCCCGGGTGGTTGAGGGCGCTTGCGGCGCGCGCCTCGCGACGAAATCGCTCAATGGCCTGGGCATCCGCGGAAAAACCCTCGGGGAGGAATTTCAGCGCCACGTTGCGGCCGAGGCGGTTGTCCTTGGCCTTGTAAACCACGCCCATGCCCCCGCCGCCGACCTTCTCGAGAATCACGTAGTGGGAAATCGTCTTCCCGACCATTCGACCGGACTCCTTTAGCGTCACCTCGGCAAGGATGCGAGCGCGCGTGTCGCGCGTACTCTTCTACATTCATGGCTGGGTGTCAATCATCCGCGGCCGGTTGGGAGATCTTCCCCGCCAGACTCACGCCTTCGACTTGCTTGGAACGGGGCTCGCTCAGGAGAAGCTCCTCACAATTTCACTCATTCGAGCCTTGAGTTTCGGCACATCGTCCGTTTCCGTCTGCCAGACGATGTCGAGGTCAAGCGAGAAATATTCATGGGCGATATGGTTGCGGAATCCGTAGATGACTCTCCACGGTACGTCCGCGTGCCTGTCTTTGATGTTTTCGGAAATCCTTCGAGCGGCCTCGCCGATGACATAAAGCTGATGCAGTAAGGCGCTCTGCAATAGGCGGTCTGTTGTGAGGTCTTCGCGAGTCCTCCCCTGCGCGAAAAGAATGATCAAGTCAATGGCTTCGAGAATGTCATTGAGACGCGAACGGTCATCCCGCATAGACCGGCTCAGTGCGCTGCAGCGCGCTTTCGCGAATCAGAGGTTTCAGACCGCGCTTGGAGACCAAATCCACTTTCCGTTGCAGCAGAGACTCGAGTTCCTGCTGGAGCAGGCCGAATTGGATCAGGCCGATCCGAGCATTGGGGTAGAACTCAACCAGGAAATCCAAGTCACTGTCGGCTCGATAGTCAGGCCCTAGTCCCGAGCCAAACAGCAGCAATTGCTGCACACCATAACGCCTGCAGATATCAGCTATCTGCGGCAGCTTCGCCGACAAATCAGCGCGGTCCGCCATCACTTCCCTCACCCATAGGATATTCCTAAATCCGTTTCATATGCACGAGTTGAATGGGCAGAAATGCCTCTACGACCATATCGTCGCGCTGGCCTCGCCTGGTGCAGCGGAGAGCAAGCCGGAATCTCTCTCACTTCATCGCAAGCGTGATCGGCGTGCCCGGTAGCGTCCTGTGAGCGTCTGTTTGCCCGGCGGTTGCCCGCCCTTGAGCCCATGGGGCGCCTCCTTGCCGCTTGCTGCCGGCAACAAAGATGTGTTTAGGTATGCGTGGCGCAATCCGCGGAGCAAACTCATGCCCATCAAAACCATCATTGAACCATTTCGAATCAAGACCGTTGAACGCATCACCCGCACAACCCGCGAGCAGCGGAAGCAGCTTCTCGAATCCGCTGGCTACAACCTGTTCCTGATCCAGGCCGAATACATCCTGATTGACCTGCTCACCGATTCCGGCTTCTGTGCCATGTCCACCGAGCAGTGGGCGGCGATGATGCGCGGCGACGAATCCTATGCCGGCTCGGCCAGCTTTACGCGCTTCCGCGACGCGGTGCAGGGTATCTTCGGTTTCCGCCACGTCATCCCCACGCACCAGGGCCGCGCCGCAGAGCGCATCCTGTTCAACGTGATGTGCAAGAAGGGCGACGTGGTGCCGAACAACACCCACTTTGACACCACCCGCGCCAACTGCGAGTTCGTCGGCGCCCAGGCGGTGGACCTGCCCATCCCCGAAGCCCTCGAGCCGGCCAAGGTGCATCCCTTCAAGGGCAACATGGACGCCGCCCGCCTGCAAGAAGTGATCGAGCGCGTGGGCCCGAAGCGCGTCCCGCTGGTCATGCTGACCATCACCAACAATTCGGGTGGCGGCCAGCCCGCCTCACTGGCCAATATCCGCGAGATCAAATCCATCTGCGCGCGCCACGGCATTCCGTTTTATCTCGACGCCTGCCGCTTCGCCGAGAACGCCTACTTCATCAAGCTGCGCGAGCCGGGCTACGCGGACAAATCCCCGCTGGAGATCGCCCGGGAGATGTTCCGCAGCGCGGACGGTTGCACCATGTCGGCAAAAAAAGACGGGCTGGCGAATATCGGCGGCTTCCTGTGCACCAATGATGACGCCCTGGCCCAGCAGGAAAAGGACCTGCTCATTCTCACCGAAGGCTTTCCCACTTATGGCGGTCTCGCCGGGCGTGACCTCGAGGCCATCGCCGTGGGTCTCTACGAGGCGCTCGAAGAAGAGTACCTGCGTTACCGCATCGCCTCGACCGCCTATCTCGGCGAGCACATTGCGCGCGAGGGTGTGCCCATCGTCCAGCCGCCCGGCGGCCACGCCATCTATATTGACGCGCGCGCCTTTCTGCCGCACGTTCCGCCCACGCAATTCCCCGGTGTGGCGCTGGCCGCAGCGCTCTACCTGGAGGGCGGCATCCGTTCGGTGGAGATCGGCACGCTGATGTTCGGCCGGCGCGACAAGGGCGGCGTGGAACATCCCGGTCCCATGGACTTGCTGCGTCTGGCCATCCCGCGCCGGGTGTACACGCAGTCCCACATAGACTATGTCGTAGAAATCGTTCTGGAGGTCTGGCGGCTGCGTGAATCTATCCGCGGGCTGGCGTTGACCTACCAGGCGCCGTTCTTGCGCCACTTCACCGCCCGGCTGCGGCCGCTCGCCGCCAATGTTGAAACTCCGGCCGCCCGCGGTGAGCAATCCTGAGGGCGCTAACGGATGCTCTCCCCGTCGCGTTGACTTTCCTCCGTACGATGCTTAGGCTCTGCGTCAGCAGCGCGCCGCCGTGATCGGAAAAACCATTTCGCACTATCGCGTGGAAACCGAGTTGGGACGCGGGGGCATGGGCGTGGTCTATCGCGCGCATGACCAGCGGCTGAACCGCCCGGTGGCGTTGAAACTTCTCTCCGGGGAGATGGCCGGTCAAGCTCAGCGCCGCACGCGCATCCTGGCAGAAGCCCGCGCTGCCGCCGCGCTCAACCATCCCGGCATCACCACCATCTACGAAGTCGGCGAAGACGGCGAACACATCTTCATCGTCATGGAGCTGGTCAGCGGGCGCACGTTGCGCGAGGTTCTCCGCGAGACGCGCCCCGACGCGCGAGCGCTTGCCCGGCTGGGGCTGCAAATTGCTGAGACGCTGGAGGCCGCGCATTCCCGGAAAGTGGTCCACGGCGATGTGAAACCGGAGAACATCATCGTTTCGCCCGAAGGCCGCGTGAAATTGCTGGACTTCGGCATCGCCCGGCAGGCAGTGGAGGACACCCTCTCCGTCACCCGCACCGCTTCTGCTGCGCCGCCGATGTCCGCGGCGCGCATGACCGGCACGCTGGCCTACCTCTCGCCGGAGAGCCTGCGTGGCGAGGTCACCGACGGCCGCGGCGACCTGTTCGCTCTGGGTGTGGTGTTGTTCGAGCTGGCTGCGGGCCACCGCCCTTTCCCCGGTCCCACTGCATCCCTGCTGATGTCGCAAATTCTGGGGCAGACTGCGCCGCCGCTCACCACCGCGCCGCCGGAACTGGCCAGGATTATTCACAAACTGCTGGAAAAAAGTGCCGGCTCGCGTTATCAATCCGCCGCAGACCTGCGTGTCGACCTGAACAATTTTCTGCGCGACATAGACGTCTCCGCCCCGCCGCCGGGCGTGAAAGGAAAACGCGCCGTTGCCGTCTTGCCGTTCAAGCTGCTGCCACCAAATCCGGAGGACGAATACCTGGGCGTGGCGCTGGCCGATGCTCTGGTCAACGCCATCAGCGCCGGAGGCGAGTGGCTGGTCCGCCCGACCAGCGCCGTGATGCGCTACGCACATTCACCCGCCGACCCCCTCGATGTCGCTCGCGAGTTGAATGTGCAGGCCATCGTGGACGGCAGCATCCAGAAGTTCGGGCAGAAATTGCGCGTGCACGTGCAGGCCTGGAACGCGGCGGACGGCTCGACCCTGTTCTCACTGAAGCAGGATTCCGAAATGGCCGACCTGTTCGGACTGCAGGACCGCATTTCCGACGGACTGGCGCGCGCCCTGGGGATGCGCACCGAAACCACGGACTCCGTGCCCGAGCGCCCCACCAAGAACACGCAAGCCTACGAGCTTTACCTGCGCGCCGTCGAGCGGCTGACGCGGCTGAACCGCTGGGACACGCTAACCGCCATCGAAATGTTGCAG
>JBGPJC010000106.1:0-12506 GCA_041485165.1 Terriglobia bacterium
GCGTTTTCGGGCGGCATTGACATCGGCGAATACACGGCGCAACGCGTTTTCCAGATGGTGGATGCGTTCCATCAGGTGTTCACGGCGATGCTGGATGTGGGCAAGCCGGTGATGGGCGTAGTGAACGGTGCGGCGATCGGCGGCGGCTCGGAGCTGGCGGCGTTCTGCGACCTGGTGGTGGCCACGCCCAAGGCGCGGTTCGCCCAGCCGGAGATCACCATCGGCGTCTTCCCACCGCTGGCTGCCACTATCTTTCCGCAGCTCGTCGGGCCGCGCCTGGCTATGGAGATGGTCCTGACCGGAGAAGCCATCACCGCGGAACGCGCGCGGGACCTGGGCCTGGTGAGCCGTCTGGTGCCGGAAGACCAGCTCGAGAAAACCGTAAACGCGCTGGTGACGCAGGTCACCTCGCAGTCCGGCGCGGTCCTGCGCATGGCCAAGAAGGCCATCCTGGGGGGCATGGGACTTAGCCTGAAGGAAGGCTTGCGCATTTCGATGGATATTTTCCTTAACGAACTCTATCGCCTGGAGGATTCGCAGGAGGGATTGCGCGCCCTGGTGGAGAAGCGCCGGCCGCAGTGGAAGAACCGATGAACGCGGGAGATCAACCCACCTGGATGGCCCTGCCTCCGGAGTCGCCGGAGCCGCGCTCGGCGATCGCGCGCTGGCAACGGCGGATGGTGCGGCGTCTCGCCGCGTTGCTCTTCACCGGCACGCTGGCGTTCACGCTGACCACCTGGCTGCTGGTGCGTAACGAAGCACCCGCGCCCCCTGCACCCGCCCCGGTGGACATCAGCGCGGCCACGCGGACGGCACGTGCGCAACTCGAGGCGCTAAACAAGGGCGACATTCGCGCCGCCTACGATCTGTTTTCGACGCACTACAGGAAAGATGTCTCCTTCGAAGCGTTCCGGAAGCTGGTGACCTCGCATCGCGAAATGTTTCGGACCAAGGAAGAGGAGATGGAGAGCCAGGAGGAATCGCGCGACCGCGTCCTCGTCGACCTGCATCTGACCGCTGATGACGGCGAATCTTACCTAGCGCATTACACCCTCACTCTGGTTCAGGGACGCTGGTGGGTGGAAGACCTGCATTGGACCACCGATGACAATTCCGGCGACGAGATGACCTCGTCCTGATGCCATCTTGAGAAGAAAAGACAGGACGGCAAGTCTCGCGCGCCTGATGTGGCTCCTGCTGGCGCTGCTGGCCGCGGCTCCGCTTGGCGCGCAGACCAACATTCCACCGGGGAAGGGCGCGTCCCGCGTCCCTCCGGCGACCATCGCAGTCACTGACGAGGCCGGCCGCAGCGTGCAGGTTCCGGCCGAAGTTCGGCGGATCGTCTCTCTGGCGCCGAACATGACCGAGCTGGTCTACGCTCTCGGTCTCCAGGCCAAGCTGGTCGGCGTGACCGACTACTGCGATTACCCGCCCGAAGCGCGGACCAAGCCTCGAGTGGGCGGCACCATGAATCCGAGCCTCGAGCAGGTGGTCTCATTCCACCCCGACCTGGTGCTGGCATCGAAGCAGAGCAATCGCAAGGAAACTGTCGAGAACCTGGAACGCCTGGGCTTCGCCGTATACACCGCCGACGCTCACACGGTGGCAGATGTGCTCGCCTCGTTGCGGCGGCTGGGAGGTTTGCTCGGCGCGCGGGAGCAGGGAGAAACGCTGGCCAACGATCTGCAAAGGCGGCTCAGCGATCTCGAGCGGCGGCTCGCGGGGCATCCCCCGCAGCGGGTGGTGTTCGTGGTCTGGCCCAGCCCGTTGATTTCCATCGGCCGCCACACGTTTCTTGCCGATGCGCTGCGCTGGGCAGGGGCGGAGTCGGTGGTGGACACGCCGCAGGATTGGCCGCGGCTGAGCATCGAAGAACTAATCCGGCAGGAGCCGGAATTTCTGATCTTTGCCAGCAGCCATGCGGATGAGAGCGCGCGCACCTTTGAAGACCTGCGCGAACAGCCGGGCTGGCGCGACTTGAAAGCCATGCGCGAAGGGCACATCGCCGTGGTCAGCGAGGCGGTTAACCGCCCCTCGCCGCGTCTGGTTGAGGCCATTGAACAACTCGCCCAGCAACTGCATCCCGACGCCTTCCGTGCGGCGCCTGCGCGAGGAGAAGAGAAGCGGGAAAACCGGGGGACCTCCGGGCGGGTGCCCGCGTCCCGGCTGGCCAAAGTGCAGGAGTGCCGTTCATGCGTCCGCTGACGCCAAAGCGCCTGTTCGTCATCAGCGCTGCCCTCACCGGGATTCTGCTGCTGGTGGCCGTTTTTTCCCTAAAATTCGGCACGCGAAGCATCTCCCTGGTCGAGCTGTTTCGCATACTGCGGGACACCGCCATGGGCCGGAGCGACCAGATCGACAGCGATTTCCGTTTGATTATTTTCGGGATCCGCCTGCCGCGCATCGTCCTGGCCATGATCGTAGGCGCGGCGCTTTCTGTGGCGGGGGCGAGCTTTCAGGCTTTGCTGCGCAATCCATTGGCCGACCCCTACGTGCTCGGGGTATCGAGCGGGGCGGCGCTGGGAGCGATCCTCTCCTTGATCGTGGCCGCGCGCTCGCCAGGCGCCACGCCGTTCGCGGCGTTCGTCGGTGCCGCGGCGGCAAGCGCTATTGTTTATTTCCTGGGCCGGCGGGGCGGCTCGCTGGACAGTTTTGCTCTGCTGCTGGGTGGCGTGGTGACGGCATCGTTCCTCTCCGCGGTGATCATGTTCCTGATGACCACCATTTCCGGCCGCGATCTGCGCGGCATGGCTTTCTGGCTGATGGGTGACCTGACGACGTCCTCCCCGATCCCCTTGCGCTGGCTGCTGCTGGTCCTGGTGATCACGATCGGGGTCATCTATACCACCGCAGCCGACCTCAACCTGCTCCTTTCCGGCGAACAGGAAGCCATGCACCTGGGCGTAGACGTGGCGCGCGTGAAACTGGTGGTGTTCCTCGGCGCCTCTGTACTCACCGGCCTGGCGGTTTCGGTGAGCGGCGCAATTGGGTACGTCGGCCTGCTGGTGCCGCACGTGATGCGCCTGTTTTTCGGCTCGGACTACCGCGTGCTCATTCCCGCCACAGCGCTGGGAGGGGCAATCGCCATCGTGATTGCCGATACGCTGGCGCGGACTATCGTTGCGCCCACGGAGTTGCCCGTCGGCGCCATGACCGCGATGGTCGGCGCGCCCATCTTTATTCTGTTGTTGCGCCGGAGGCTGAGTTGACAGTGCAGGACCAGACGCCGGCGCAGGCTCCGGCGGCAGCGCCCGCCGCGCCGCTGACCCGGCCGGGACCCGTGCGCATCAGCGTCGATCTGGCCAGCTATGCCTACGAGCCCGAAGACGGCGCCGCGCCGCTGTTCACGCTGGAGGCGACTTCATTCGAGGTCTGCCAGCGCGAACTGGTGGCCATCCTGGGTCCCAACGGCAGCGGCAAGTCCACGCTGCTGAAGCTGATTTCCGGCACGCTGAAGCCGCTCTCCGGCCGCGTGCAGCTCGAAGGCCTCGAGGTCAGCCGCTTGGACGCGCGCACCCGCGCGCAGCGCATCGCCGTAGTCCAGCAGGAAACTTCGCTGCTGTTTCCCATCCGCGTGTGGGAATACGTCCAGCAGGGCCGCCACCCGCACAACCGCGGTTTGCGCTTTGAGTCCAAAGAGGACGGCGAGATCGCCGGCCACGCTCTGGCCGAAGCCGGTGCCGAGCATCTGCGCGACCGCTGGATGCACCGCATCTCCGGCGGCGAAAAGCAGCGCGTCATCCTGGCGCGGGCGCTGACCCAGCAGCCGTTGCTGTTGCTGCTCGACGAACCCACCCTGCACCTGGACATCGCCGCGCAGGTAGATTTGCTGAGACGTCTGCGACGGCTGGCCGCGGCCAGCATGTACGCGGTGGTGGTGGTGACCCATGAGCTCAATCTGGCGGCGGAATTTGCCGACCGCATTGTTCTGCTGGACCGGGGCAAGACGCTGCGCGTCGGCACGCCGGCAGAGGTTTACCAGCAGGATCTGCTACAGCAGGTCTTCGGCACGCTGCTGCACGTGGACCTGAACCGCCGCGGCGTACCCAAGGTGGTATTCTCCGGGAAAGAGGCGTAGAGTTTTCGGGGGTTCGGCCCGCCTGAGGCGGGCCGGGGCTCTGCAACGTAAACCCTGCGGCGATTGCCGGTGCTTGCAGCACTTCGGGCCGGCGACACTGCGCGACATCCACCTGCTAGCTCCACAAACGGGAAGACGGTGTGAATCCGTCGCCGCCGCGCGACTGTGAAGCGGTGCAAGCGCCCGGCACAGGTCACTGTCCCTCCGCCGCCGGCATGCTCGATCCGCCGGGGGCAAGAGATGGGAAGGCCGTGCCACTCAGGGTGACCGCCAAGCCAGGAGACCGGAGGGGCCAGCCGCCCAACTCATCGGGCGAACCTTTATCTCCCGCGCGAGAGGGAGAGGAGGAGAAAATGCCTCGACTCCGTTTTACCTGCCTTCTTGTCCTGGTCTTTGCCGCAATTTCCACCTGCTCCGCACAGTCGCAATCCCAAGCCACGCTCGCCGGCACGGTTTCCGATCCTTCCGGCGCAACCATCGCCGGCGCTGAAATCTCCGTGCAGCCGCTCGATCCGGCGGGGGCTCCACCGAGCACCGGTCGCACCGCTGCCGACGGCCTGTTCGCCTTCACACTTGCGGTGGGACGCTACCGCCTGCGCATCACCCACCGCTCCTTCACTGCTTACGAACAGACGCTGGCACTCTCGCCGGGCGAGGCGCGCGATTTGCCGGTGCGGCTCGCACTGGAACGCCTCGCGGCCACGGTGGTGGTCACCGGACAAGCCGAGCCGCGGATCGCCGAGACCACTTCCGCTCCCGTGCAGGTGGTCACGCAGCAGGAGATCGCCGAGCGGCAGAGCATTTCGCTCGCTTCCGTGCTGACCACGCTTCCGGGGGTCAGCATCGGACGCTCCGGCCGCATCGGCGGCGTGGCTTCCCTTTTTCTCGACGGCGGCAACTCCAACTTCACCAAAGTGCTGGTGGACGGAACGCCGGTGAACGAGCCCGGAGGCGCGGTGAATTTCTCCAGCTACACGCTCGACAACGTGGCCAAGATCGAAGTGGTGCACGGCGCGGAGAGCGCGCTCTACGGCTCCGACGCCGTGGCTGGGGTCGTGCAGATTTTCACCCAGCGCGGCACCACGCGCCGCCCGCGGCTCGACTTGCTGGCCGAGGGCGGTTCTTTTTCCTCCGCACGAGGCTCGGCGGTTCTGAGCGGCATGCTGGGGCGCTTCGACTATTCCGCCGGATTCGGACGCTTCGACACCCAAGGCGACGGCGTCAACAACGATTTCCGCAATGCAACGCTTTCCGGCAACTTCGGATGGCGGTTCAGCGAGAGCGACTCTCTTCGCCTGACATTGCGGGACAACACCAGCGACGCGGGGTTCGCCGGACAGACGCTGCTCACCCCGCCGGACCTGAACCAGCACAACGGTTTGCACAACTTCAGCTCCAACCTGAGCTGGGATTTCACCACCGGCTCGCGCTGGCGCCACCATCTGTCGGGCAGCGAATCCTACATCAGCCAGCTCTTTGACAACCCGCTCAGCGACTTCTTCAACTCTCCCGATCCCTTCAACATTTGCACTGGAATGCCGCGGTCGCCGAACGCCGTGCCCTCAAACTTCTGCGATTTTACCTTCACCGCGCGCAACCAGTTCAACCGCGCGGGCCTGACCGCTCAGTCCAGCTATCTGGGCCGGCAGGTGGCGGTGACCCTGGGTTACGACTACGAAGTGGAGAATGGATTTCTCAGCGCGCTGGGGGGCGGGCACGCCCGGCGCAACAACCAAGCCGGCTACTTCGACATCCGTTACCAGATCGGCCGCCGGCTCACGGCAAATTTCGGCGCCCGGGCGGAAGACAACGCCAGCTTCGGCACGCGTGTGGTGCCACGGGCGGGCTTTGTTTATGCCGCGCGCTTTGGTGACAGCGTGTGGGGCGCCACTCGGCTGCGCTTCTCTTACGGCCAGGGCATCAAGGAGCCAAGGCTCGATCAGTCCTTCGGGAGCACACCCTGTTTCCCCGGCAATCCGGGCTTGCGGCCCGAACAAAGCCGCACGGTGCACGCCGGGGTGGACCAGTTCTTCGCCGCTGACCGCTTGCGCTTCTCGCTCGATTATTTCTACAATCGCTTCCGCGACATGGTCAGCTTCGGCACGACCACACTGCCGGGATGCGGCTTTGCCGGCACGTTTTTCAACACCGATCTGGCGCGGGCGCAAGGCGCAAACGCCGGCCTCGAGGCCAAACCTCTGCGCTGGCTGCGGGTCAATGCGGTCTACAGTTATGACGACAGCCGCGTACTCCGCGCGCCCAACGCGTTCGACCCCACCCAGTTCGCCGGCAACCGGTTGCTGCGCCGTCCGGTGCATTCCGGCAGCCTGATCCTGAATGCCGGCTACCGGCAGTGGAACGCCAACCTCACCAGTTATTTCAGCGGGCACCGCACCGACAGCGATTTCCTGGGTCTCGGCCTGACGCGAAGCCCGGGCTACGCGCGGTTCGATTTTGCCGCCAATTACAACCTGCGCCGCGGCGTCACTGTATTTGGCCGCGTCGAAAACCTGTTCGACCACCACTACCAGGAGATCATCGGTTTCCCCGCGCTGGGACGCGATTTCCGGCTGGGGATGAAGTTCACCATCGGCGGCGAATGACGCCGGCATCCGGCGTTTGCTCACATCGGTTCCCGAATTCGACCAGCAGGAGCCTCTGCACATACCGCGCCGCGCCCTCAGAACCGGCCCCCGTCCGGCGTTCCAGCCGGGCGGGGGCAAAGCGGCGGCGCGGGGCGGATGCTATAATTCACGTTTTGCCATGAGCCGAGTCTCTCCAGAAGAACGCCTTGCGCCGGAAGTGCTGGCGCGCTACGAGCCGGTGATCGGTCTCGAGATGCACGTGCAGCTCAAGACAGCGTCGAAGATTTTCTGCGCTTGCGCTACGCGCTTCGGCGCCACGCCCAATCGGAACACTTGCCCGGTATGCCTGGGGCTGCCCGGGGCCCTGCCGGTGATGAACCGGCGGGCGCTGGAGCTGGCGGTGCGTGCGGCGCTGGCGCTGCACTGCACGGTGCAGGAACGCTCGCGCTTTGCGCGGAAGAATTACTTCTATCCCGACCTGCCCAAGGGCTACCAGATTTCCATGTACGAGCTGCCGCTGGCCACCGGCGGGTGGCTGGAAATCGAACGGCCGGATGGGCGCAAGAGGATCGGGATCACCCGGCTGCACCTCGAGGAAGACGCCGCCAAGGGCATGCACGAGGGTTTCCCGGATTCCGACCAAAAAACCTATATTGACTACAACCGTGGCGGCGTGCCCTTGATCGAAATCGTCTCCGAGCCCGACCTGCGCGCCCCCGGCGAGGCCTATGACTACCTCAACACGCTGCGCCAGGTGCTGGTCTACACCGGAGTGAGCGACTGCAATATGGAGGAGGGCTCGCTGCGCTGCGATGCCAACGTCAGCGTGCGCCCGCGTGGGACGGAAAAATTCGGCACCAAGGCGGAAGTAAAAAATCTCAACTCGTTCCGCTATCTGCAGCGCGCCCTGGAATATGAGATCGAGCGGCAGATCGGCGTGACCGAGAGCGGCGGGCGCGTCGAGCAGGAAACGCGTCTCTACGAGGTGGCCACAGGCCGCACCCACGCCATGCGCTCGAAGGAGTTTGCGCACGATTACCGCTATTTTCCGGAGCCCGACCTGCTCCCGGTGCGTGTCACCGCGGCGATGACCGCGGAGATTCAGGCGGCCATGCCGGAGCTGCCCGACGCCCGCCGCCAGCGGTTTGTGCGCGACTATGGAATCACCCCGTACGACGCCGGCGTTCTGACCGACACGCGCGAACTGGCGGATTACTTCGAAGACGCCGTCAAGGCAGGTGCGCCCGCCAAAGCTGCGGCAAATTGGATGCAAACCGACCTGCTGCGGCGTCTGAATGAAGCAGGGCGCTCGATCGAGGACAGCCCGGTGAAGCCGGCCGCGCTGGCCGAACTGATCGGCATGGTCGAGGGCGGCGAAGTGACCGCTGCCAGCGGCAAGGCCATCTTTACACGAATGTTCGAAACGCAAAAACCCGCGCGGCAGATCGCCGCCGACGAGGGCCTGCGCCAGATCAGCGATACCAGTGAAATTGAAAAGATCTCCCGCGAGGTGCTGGCCAAGAACTCCGACAACGTGTCCAAGTACCGCGCCGGAAACGAAGGCGTATTCAAGTTTTTTGTCGGCCAGGTGATGCGCGCCACCCGGGGGCAGGCCAGCCCCCAGCTTGTCAACGAGATCCTGAAGCGACTGCTCGAAACCCACTGAGGTGATGGATGTTGAATCCCGGAGACGCTGCACCCCCGTTCTCGCTCCCTGGCGATGACGGCAAAACTCTTTCCCTTTCCGACTTCCGCGGGAAAAACCTGCTGCTCTATTTCTTCGTCAAGGCGCTGACCCCGGGTTGAACCACCGAAGCGTCCGAGTTTCGTGACGCCAAGGGAAAGTTCGACAAGCTGGGCACGGTGGTGCTGGGTTGCAGCGCGGACACGCCGGAGACCATGGCCAAATTCCGCACCAAGCACAAAATCAATTTCCCGCTGGTGAGCGATGCGGAATTCAAGACCATCGAAGCTTATGGCGCGCGCCGCATGAAAAACTTTCTGGGCAAATCGTTCATGGGGATTGTGCGCAGCAGCGTGCTGATCGGGCCGGACAGCAAGGTGCTTAAAGTGTGGGACAAGGCCAGCGCCAAGGGGCATGCCGCGGAAGTGCTGGCCGCTCTGGCGGAGCTGTAGAGAAGCCTTTCGAATACTCCCGCAGTAACCGGCGTGAACAGGGAGGAGGCAGCAGACGTCCTCCCTGTTCCCCCGTAAGAGCGAAACGAGTTTGCTACATCGATAGCGCTTGCTTCAGGGTAAAGCGCAGATGGGTCTCGGAAGGGAAAGTGATGTCCTTCTTCCCCGTCGCCGCCGCGCCCGCTGTGCCCGCGCCCGCTCCGGCGCCCGCGCCGATGGCCGCGCCCTTGCCGCCGCCGACGACCCCGCCGATGATCGCGCCCAGCGCGGACCCGCCGCCAATAGCGATGATGTCCCGCTTCTTCTTGGAGCCCTCGGTGTGGCCGGTCGAGCTGGTCGAAACGGTGTACGACTTGCCCTTCACCTCAACCGACTGGATGCGCAGGTAGAGCTTGGCCGGTGTGGACAGGCGCCCGGAAGCCTGCACGGTGGAAACGCGCAGCGTGGCCGGCGAATTCTTGGGGATCAGGGTCTTACCGTTGACAACTACGTCTGTCGCCACGTTGCCACGGATGGTCTGGCCCGCTTTGGCATCCTTCGAGCTGATGCTGTCCTGTGTGATCACCTCGATGGGGGTACCGCTGGGAATGGTGTCCGCGGCTCGCAACACGCCGGCCATGCCAAACAGCAGCACGGTCGACAGAATACCGATTTTCAATTGCCTCATTTTCATCTCCTCGGAAAATAATCTCGGCTGGAGACTCCATCATACCAGAACGGTTCACCAGCGGGGGCTGCGGGAAAGCTCACTGTGTCGCTAGAGGCAAATTAAAGAGACACGCGGAAGGACTCCTGAACCTCTTCGATGAGCATATTGTCAATCAAGCGTATCGTGCCGATAAACACCGCCATCACCGCCAGGCAGGTGCCCTTGAGCCGCAGCACGGGCTCAAACGTATGCGCGTCCACTATCTCAACGTAGTCAGCGGAAGCCAGCGGCTCTTCTGCGATGATCCCGCGTATGGCGGCAACCAGTCGCGCCGGATCCCGCTCGCCGGAGGCAATCTTGTCGCGCGCCGCGGCAAGAGCTCGGTGAAGCACCGTCGCCGCGCCACGCTCGTCCGGCTTCAAGTAGGCGTTCCGCGAAGACATGGCCAGGCCATCGGCTTCGCGGACAATGGGGCAGACCACTACCTCGGTATCGAGGTTCAGGTCGGCGGCCATTTGTCCAATGATGCGCGCCTGCTGCGCGTCTTTGCGCCCGAAGTAGGCCCGCCAGGGCTGAACGATCTGGAAGAGCTTCAGGACCACCGTAGCCACTCCGCGGAAATGTCCGGGACGCGAGCGGCCTTCCAGACGCTTACTCAGCTCCTCCACCTCGACATAGCTGCGAAAACCCGGCGGATAGATTTCCGCCGCCGCCGGAGAGAACAGGTAATCCACGCCCTGGGCGTCGAGCAGAACCCGGTCAACTTCAAGCGGGCGAGGATATTTGGCCAAGTCTTCGCCGGGGCCAAACTGTTTGGGGTTGACGAAGATCGAGACCACCACCGGCGAGCAATCGCGCCGGGCGGCGCTGATGAGCGCGGAGTGGCCCGGGTGGAGGGCTCCCATGGTCGGCACCAGCCCCACGAGCTGACCTTCCGCGCGCGCGCGGCGCGCCACTTGCTTCATCCATTCGATGGTATGGATTGTCTCCATTGAAGAAATGCGGGCCGCAGGGCGGACGAAGGCCTAATCCTCCGGCATTCCCGCCAGGAAATCGTAGTAGCGCAACAGGTCAGTCGATTGGGGCTGCGCGCCGAGTTGGCGAAGAAGTGTGGTCACCTGGCCGCGGTGGTAGGTGCTGTGGTTTACCATGTGCTGCAGCATGGCCTCCAGCGGATAGGCAAAGGTGTTCCCCTTCATATTCCGGTATTCGAACACGCGCGCAAGATCGCCGAGGCCCGGCCCGTTCACGTAGTCCAGCAAGCCGCTTTCAATCTTTTTCCAGCGCGCGCGCATAGCAGACAAATCCGCAAAGCTCTCTCCGGGAAGCAGCGCGGTGGGAAATCGGCCATGCCAGCGCTCAAAATAGAGCCACTCACAACCCATGATGTGCGCCAGGGTGTCGCGGACCGAGGAAAAGCTCGATCCCAGCGCGCGAGTGAACTGCTCGGCGGAGAGCGCCTGGCAGGAATCTAGGACGCGGTGATTGGCCCAGGCGTTGAAAGCGTAAAGTGTGCGAACATTTTCCGGCGTCATATCCACTGCCTCCCAGAATTTATTTCGAACTGCGTGCGGCTCGATTTCAGCGCAAGCCGGCCAGGACGCGGTCGCGCACGTCTGTCGCCAGATGGTAGGACTCGGAGTCCGCGGGGAATCCGCCACTGCGCACATCAGCGAGGAACTCCGCCGCGGCGCGGGAGATGGTGCCGGCAAGATCGGCGTACTGGCGGGAAAACTTGGGAGTGTGGCCAAAGCTCAAGCCCATCAAATCGTGGAAGACCAGCACCTGGCCGTCGCAGTCCGGGCCCGCGCCGATGCCGATGGTGGGAATGGGAAGTTGAGCGGTGATCAGCGCGGCGACCTCGCGCGGGATGGATTCGAGCACCACGGAGAACGCTCCGGCGTGGGAAACGGCGTGGGCATCGCGCACCAGCTTTTCGGCCGCGGCGGAGGTTTTACCCTGCACGCGGAACCCCCCCAGCGCGTGCAGCGATTGCGGCGTCAGGCCGATGTGGCCCATCACCGGGATTTCCGCCTCGACCAGCCGCGCGATGACATCCATGCGGCGCTCTCCGCCTTCTACCTTTACCGCTTCCGCGCCGCATTCCTTCACCAGGCGCAGAGCGTTGCGCACCGCCTCGGCGGGATCTCCGTGGTAGCTGCCGTAAGGCATGTCGGCAACCAGGAGCGCGCGCCGAGTGCCGCGGCGCACCGCGTGCGTGTGGTGGAGCATTTCCTCCAGGGTGACCGGCAGAGTGTTCTCGTAGCCCAGGACCACCATGCCGAGCGAATCTCCGACCAGCAGGATGTCCACCCCGGCCTCGTCGAGCAACCGCGCAGTGGGATAGTCGTAGGCGGTCAGACAGGTGATCTTTGGACTTTTTTCGGACGTTTCAGGGGAGGAAGGAAACTTGCGGGAAAGAATCTCGGGCACGGTCACTTTCCCGTGACCCGTCGCAGGGGTGACGCTCATGTTGCCTCCGGTGCCGTTCCCGATCACTCCGGGATACAGCCCTCTACCATTGGATGTTAGCAGAAACTGTGAGGATTCAGCCAGCGCGATTGTGCCGGGCCGTGCAATGACGATCAGTTGCCGGGAGAGTGCGGGGCGCGCAGACGCTGGTAAGCGGCCACCTGCTCCGCAGTCAGCAACTTGCGGGCGGCAAGATGCGATGACAGGTGTATCCAGCGCAGCTCGGCATAGATCGAATCCAGGCGGAAGGATTGTTCGCGCAGATCGGCTTCGGGGCGGTTCTCGCGGAACATTTTTTCGAGCAACTCCTTGGCGGATTGGATCTCCGCGGCGCGCTGCTGCGCTCTTTCTTTCATCCCCTCGAACAGCTTCTGCATGTCTCGGACCTGCTCACTGCTCAGTTTCAGCTCCTTGCCAAGATCCAGGACATGCCGCGGGCCGGGAAATCCGGCGTGGTCGGCCGGGAGGGCCATGCCAAAGCCTTCGCCGCGGGCCAGGGATTCGCGCTCGGCGTCCAGGCATGACTGGTGCCCGGCATGAGCAGAATGGTCCGTCTTGGTCTGGCCGGACATCAGCGGGAACCGCA
>JBGPJC010000107.1:0-12505 GCA_041485165.1 Terriglobia bacterium
GAAGGCGGGCACGTGTTCAGCCGCACGCTTGCCGAGCACAACCGCAATGTGGCGCGCTACCGCCGGCGCCTGGCGCAACAGGCGCGCAGCGGCGGAACAACGGGCCAGGCGCTGAAGAAGCAGGCACCATGACTCCGGCAAAGAGTTCCAGGCGGGACGAAGGCGAAGACCGTCTCCGCTTCGCCACGCTCGAAGAAGCCGAAGAGACCATTCGCCGGCTCGACGGCCTGTGGCGCAGCTATCGCGAACTGGACGACCAGCCGGGACTCAAACGCATCCTCGAGACTGCGCGGCTCGGACGGAGCCGCGCGCAGATGATTGCCGGAAACAAGCGTGTTTCCGCCGCGGCGCGCGCTGAAAAAGAAGAAATCCGGCAATGGTTCCGCATCTGGCTGGAGACCCCGGACGCGTTTTTTGACTGGCTCGAGCTGCGCAAAAGGTCACCGGAATTCCAGCAGAAATTCCGCGCCGCTCCGGCCGCCGGCGACCAGGGAGAAACGAAGGAGTGAGCCTGCACACGCTGGAAGTGGAGGCCCTCGACCTGGGTGCGGACGTCTCTGCCGTGGGCCTTGACCTCGCCGACGCAAAAGAAGAACCGCTCCTGGGGCCGGAGGCCGCGGCCGTGTGGGCGCGCGTTCTTCCCGCCGTGGCGGGCGAAACGCCCTGGGCTCTGGACTTCTTCAGTCATCTCGACCGGGTGCGCGAGTATTGCGACCATCACGGCCTGGATTACCGCGTGGCCGCGGCGCGCTCGGTGGTGCTTCCCGCGCCGGAAGCCGCGGCGCTCGAATCGCTCTTCGCGCGGTTTGAGCTGGAGACCTTTGGGGCGCGCGCTGGAGGCAAGCTCGAGGGCGGGGATGCGGCGCTGGAAGGAGATCTCACCCGGCACGGGGTGGATGCATACCATCAGGCGTTTCGCGGCTATTTCTTCTGCGCGGTGTGTGAGTTTTCCGCTGGGTCGCTTGTTTTGCTGAGTGAGAAGCTGACCGCGGCGGAGGTGGGGCGGCGGTTGGGGCCGGCGCTCGTGGAACAGGATGTCCGCTTGGTCTTGCCGCAGACGCCGGCGGCGTGATGTTCGAGACTGCGCCAGCCGAATGGCAGCGACTTGCGGCGAAGGCGGCAGGTGGTGAAGTCACCTGCCGCACTCAAGGGCCTTCGGGCTGCATCTATTCACGGAGGGGCATTGACACTGGGTTTTGGCGCGCTGGAGTGCTAGGTTATAAGTTTGCTTGTGTGGTGGGAGAGGTCGCTGATTCGCCTGCGAACAATTGAAATCGGTCTGTTTGCCGCTGGGGTGGCTGTAGGGACCCTGCTCGTTGCGAGTTGCTCGGTCAAGAAAGTCCATGACGTCTCCCACGACCAGGTGCGTCCGGCGCTGGAGGCCACGGCGGAGACGCTGCTGGCTCGTTACAACGAGCAGGCCCGCAGCGTGCGCAGCCTGAACGCGGCAGTGCGCATCCTGACCACGGCGGGCTCTACCTACAGCGGGGTCATCGAGCAGTACCATGAGATATCCGGTTTCGTGCTGGCGCAGAAGCCGGCGACTATCCGCATGATCGGACAGGCGCCTTTCGTGGCCACGAAGGTCTTCGACATGGTGAGCGACGGCGAGACATTCCGCATTTTCATCCCGCCAAAGGGCAAGTTCATCGTCGGGTCCACAACCGCAGTGAAGACCTCGAAAAAGCCGCTCGAAAACCTGCGCCCGCAGCACCTGGTGGACGCGCTCTTCTGGCCGGAGATCGCCGCGAGCGACACCGTGCTGTTCGAGGAATGGAACGCGCCGCCGGACAGGTTCTACATCCTGATCGTGCTGCGCGCAGGCCCGGAGCCCGCGAATGCGCGCCTCGAAATCGCCAGAAAACTGTGGTTTGACCGGGTAGACTTGAGCCTGGCGCGGGTGCAAACCTATGAAAGCGGAGGCCGGCTGGCCACGGACGTCCGCTACTCCGGCTGGCAGGCGGAGGGCGAATCGCGCTACCCGCGCCAAGTGGTGGTTTACCGGCCGCACGACGACTACACGCTGGACCTGCACATCACCAAGTTGCAGCTCAATGAAGAGATTGCTGCCGACCGCTTTCATCTCGAGCAGCCGCCGGGGAGCGAGTTGGTCCGAGTGGGCGAGGCTTCGCCGGGGGACCCGGGAACGCGGCAATGACCGGGACACTGAGGAAAAGATGATTTTAAAGGGAACCAAAAGCTGATGCTGCGCGAAATCATCATGCGCAACTTTCGGCACCGCCCGCTGCGCACGGCGGTGAGCCTGCTGGCTGTGGCGGTGGAAGTGTCGCTGGTGGTGCTGGTCGTTGGACTGACCAGCGGCCTGATGACCGAGACTGCCAAACGCATCGAGGGCGTAGGCGCCGACATAATGGTCCAGCCTCCCTCCGCTTCGGCTTGGATGATGTTCAGCGCGGCGCCCATGCCCATCCGCATCCGCGAAAAGCTTGCGGAGATGAAACACGTGATCGCCGTGGCGCCGGTCCTGCTCCAGTTCAACTCCAGCGGCGCGATCGAAATTGTTTACGGGATCGAGCGGGAAAGCTTCCACGCGGTTTCCGGCGGCTTCGTTTTCCACAGCGGCGGAGACCTGGCCGGCCCCGACGACATCCTGGTGGACGACGTGTACGCGAACGCGCACAAAACGAAAGCAGGTCAGCGGCTGCGTCTGTTCGAGCATGATTTCCACGTGGCGGGCATTGTCGAGCACGGCAAGGGCGCGCGGATTTTCGTGCCCATCGAGACGCTTCAGGAGCTTTCCGGCGCGCGCGACAAGGCTTCGCTCTTCTTCGTCAAGTGCACCCGGCCGGAACATACCTCCACGGTGATGGAGGAGATTCGAGCGGTCTTGCCAAAGTACGAGATCCGCCCGCTCAAGGAATATCTCTCCCTGATGACGGCCACCAACTTGCCCGGACTGGACACTTTCATCAACTCGATGATCGCACTCGCAGTGGTGGTCGGATTCCTGGTGATTTTCCTTTCCATGTACACGACGATCATGGAACGGACGCGGGAGATCGGAATCCTCAAATCGCTGGGGGCATCAAATTCTTACATCGCCCAGGCGGTGCTGGGAGAGAGCACACTGATCTGTCTGATCGGCGCGGCATTCGGCGTGGCGCTAAGTTTTTCGCTGCGTGCGCTCATCCTGTGGCGGTATTCGACGCTCAGCATCCTGATCACGCCGGACTGGATCCTGCGCGCGGCGCTGATCGCCGTGGTAGGCGGGCTGTTGGGCGCCTCCTACCCCGCCTGGATAGCCAGCCGAAAAGATCCGGTGGAGGCGCTGGCTTACGAATAGACGGGCCTCTCGACCGGCCGCTGTTGGCCGGTCAGGAAGCGCTTTCCGGCTGGCCAGATGCTTCCGGAAAGGCTAGAATTTATCAACCACAGGGCGTTCTTCTCGCTGGGTGAGTATTCGTGGAAGCGATTCTTAAAACTGAGGGCCTCTGGAAGGTCTACAGGTCCGGAAAGGTCGAAGTTTCGGCGCTGCGCGGCGTCGATTTCGATGTATTGCCCGGGGAGTTCGTGGTGGTGATGGGGCCCTCCGGCTGCGGGAAATCTTCGCTGCTGCAT
This sequence comes from Terriglobia bacterium, assembly GCA_041485165.1. Classification (GTDB taxonomy): domain Bacteria; phylum Acidobacteriota; class Terriglobia; order Acidiferrales; family UBA7541; genus JAAFGT01. Next base: position 3,580 of record JBGPJC010000107.1, read on the forward strand.
GTGATCGGAGGTCTGGCCCAGGCCACGCGCGGCACTGTGCTGGTGGACGGAAATGACCTGACGGCGATGAGCGATGCCGAGCGCACCAAGCTGCGCCGGCACAAGGTGGGCTTCGTTTTCCAGCGTTTCAACCTGCTGACGGCCCTGGATGCGCGCGGCAACATCGCCCTGGCGCAACACATCCACGGAAACGGGTTCGACCCGCACCGCTTCGAGGTGGTGACGCGGATGCTCGGACTCACCGAGCGGCTGCATCATCGCCCTGCGGAGCTTTCCGGAGGCGAACAACAGCGCGTGGCTCTGGCGCGCGCCATCATCAACGAGCCTAAGATCCTGTTGGCCGATGAGCCCACCGGCAGCCTGGACACCGGGAACTCCGAGGTGGTGCTGGCCATGCTTCGCCAGCTCAACCGCGAGCTGGGACAGACGATTGTGATGATCACGCACAACCCGGACGCCGCGGCGTACTCCGACCGCGTGGTGCACATGCGCGATGGCGTGATCGTCAACGGCAAGCCGGCCGGCGAAAATGCGTAAATTCTGGCGCGCTCTGGGCAGCATCTTTTTCTGGTCCTACGACCGCGGCACGGTGCCCTACGACCTGCTGGTGATCGCTATTGTGCTTTTCGTTTTTCTTTCGCCGCGCCGGTGGTTTCACGACCAGCCGGACTCGGGCGTGCCCACGCAGGGATCCTCCGTGCTGTGCCAGGAGGATGCCGCCGCGGGAAAACTGCGCTGCCGGGTAGCTTCCCAACTCCTGTCTCCCCCGTAAATTTCGCCGCAATTGCAGGAGAAGGCCCATGAAGTCCTGCGCGCCAACGCCGCGGAGCTGAAAGGCCGGACATTCCAGATAGATCAGATCCAGCCGGTGCTGGGCACCGACGGCGGGGTGCTCTACTACGAAGTTTCCGTCAAGCATTGAGGCTTCAGGGCTATAGCCCCGGATGGATAGCAAGCTTTCATGTCGGAGCTGAAGCTCTGACCCCCGGCAAACCAAAGCCGCTTCAATAGTATTGAAAATAGGACACCCGAAGGCGCTGCGGCGGTAGACGGCATGGCCGAGGCCTGTGTTAGTCTTAGTCGTGGCTTCCTTTCAGGGGAAAACTTCATCCGGAGAACTGCGCCAGGGCGCGGCGCGGGGAATTCTTGCTGTTGGCGCGCTCCTCCTCGCACTGCTGGCCCTGCCGGCCATTCTTCCGGCGCAAGGCAAATCGGACTGGACGGTGGAAAGCGTCCTGCACGAGCTGGATCAACAGTCCAAGCACTTCCGCAGCATGACCGCGGACGTCGAGCGCACCAAAGTCACCGTGGTGGTCAACGACAAATCCAGCGAGTACGGCCAGATTTCCGTGCGCCACGATGAAAAAATGCTGATCGAGCTGACCAAGCCTGACGCCCGAACCATCCTACTCTCCGGCGATACGCTGTGGATTTACACTCCGCGGACCAAGCGCCTCGAGGAGTTCAACCTCGGCAAGCACCGCGCCGTGGTGGACCAGTTGCTCCTGCTCGGCCTGGGCACCTCGAGCGGCGACCTGAAGAAGCATTACCTGCTTACCTTGCTCCCGGAAGAAACCATGGACAGCAAGAAGGCGGTGGTGCTCGAGCTGACGCCCAAGGATGAAAAAATCCGCAACCAGATCGCGCGCATCGACATCTGGTTCGACGCTTTGAGTTGGCTGCCCATGCAGCAGAAATTTTTCGAGACCGGCTCGGGCGATTACTTCCAGATCCACTACACCAACATCGCCCGCAACATGAAGCTCCCGGATTCCAGATTCAAGCCCTTCTGGCCGAAAGACACCAAGGCGGTCAAGCCGCAGGGCTAGCTTTCCTGCCATTCGCCCTGGGCCGCTCCGTCCGCGCCTTCCCGGCGTTCTTCTTCTCGGTATCCAACAGCGCGCGCTTGCGCTCCAGGCCCCAGCGATAGCCGGTCAGCTCGCCATCCGCGCCGACTACGCGGTGACAGGGGATGACCACAGAGACGTGGTTGGTGGCGCAGGCACGGGCCACGGCGCGCACGGCGGAGGGCTGACCGATGGCGCAGGCCACTTGCGAGTATGAGCGCGATTCACCATAGGGGATGCGCCGCAGCTCTTCCCACACGCGCCGCTGGAAGGCGGTGGCGCGGACATCGAGAGGCAGGTCCAGGTGGGGCTGCTCGCCGCGCAGGTGCTGCAACAACTGGCGGAGGTAACCCTCCAACCCGCTGCGGTCGAGGAAGATTTCCGCCTGTGGATAATCGCCGGCAAGCTCGGCGGCGAGGATGGCGTCGTCCTCGCCCAGCATGATGGCGCTCAGGCCGCGGGGCGTTGCCGCCACCAGCAGGCGTCCCAGCGGCGAGGGGGCGATGGTATAGCCGATGCGCATGCCGCGGCCGCCCTGCCGGTAGGTGGCCGGAGTCATTCCCAGGTGCGCCGGGGCGCGTTCGTAAAGCTGGCTGCTCGAGCCGTATCCCGCTTCATAAAATTCCGTGGCCATTTCTTCTCCTCGCTGCAATCTTTGCTTAAGTAATCCCAGACGGCGCGCGTCAGCGCTTTCATGTATCGATCTGCCCCGCATGCCAATGCGCACCTTGCAGTGCCTAACCTAATGGAATCTCGATGAGTGCGCTATCCGATTCTTGCGCGGGCGGGAGCCAGCAAACCTCATCCAGCGAGTCTGGCGTAAACCCAGTCCGCGGAGGCATTTGACGTGCCGAGGCCAGCAGACGAGAGAGGCCTGTGGTTTACCTTCAGAGGCCGGCGGACCTCTGCGGTTTGCCGCTGTTGCAAGATAGGACACCACCCTCCTCGCCGGAACTGACCATGTGTGCCACCAGCAGACTATAGTGCGGTCTGCAGGTGGGGGATATCTCTCTCTATGGGGTCGTCGATGGCAGCCAGGCACAAGTATCAGGTTTTTCCGGAAACTCACCACACCGCAGCAGAGCTTGAAGACTCACAACTCGGCATTCCCGTACCCAACGTCACGCGTTTGTTTTCTGGCGTGCCCACGCACGCCGTCGGGATCGTTGGCGAACGCCGCGTCTGCCCCCGGGCCTTCCTGCGGCTCCCCCTGCGGTTGACGCGCGTTGGAAAGACGTTTGAGAGCGTGCCGGTCACGCTGATCACCAAGAACATCAGCTCCAGTGGAGTTTATTTTCTCTCCCCGCAACACATCCAACCCGGAACGTCCATCGAACTCGAAGTGGCGCTGGTCGAGCGGCCAATGGGGATGGGCACGGTGCGCATGGCCACAGCCGCGCACATCATCCGCTCCGAGAAGAGCGAAACCCCGGGATGGCACGGTGTGGCGGCTTCGTTTGACAACTACGAATTCCAGTGCGACGAGGCCTTGCCGGTCCGCTTCCGCAAACCGTAGCCTGCTCCGCACTCTGCTACACTCCCTGGCATGCCTGATTTTTCCCGGCCGCGGCTCCGCGCCGTGCTGCTCGATTGGGACGGGACACTGGTTAATTCGTTCCGCGCCGACACCACCGCCTACCTGAAGATGTTTGGCGCGCTGGGCGTTCCCTGGGGCCTGGCCGAACTTCAACAGCACTATTCCCCCGACTGGTACCGCGTCTACCGCGCCGCGCGCATCCCGAAATCGCGCTGGATGGAAGCCGACCGCGCCTGGCGGCTGTATTACGCGGAAGAAGTCTCCGAGCTGCTTCCCGGCGTCCGGGCCGCGCTGCGCTGGCTGGGGAGGCGTTATCAACTGGGCTTGGTGACCAGCGGTGATCGCTCGCGCGTCACCCGGCAGTTGCGCCGTTTCGCGCTGACGCGCAGTTTCGCCGTGCGTGTGTGCAGCGAGGATGCCAGGCAGCACAAGCCGCATCCTGCCCCGCTGCGGCTGGCCATGCGCCTGCTCGGCAGGAGGCCGGAGGACTGTCTCTACGTGGGAGACTCGGCCGAGGACGTGGAGATGGCGCGGAGCGCCCGCGTGCGCAGCATCGGCGTGCTGGGACCATTCCCCACGCATGATCGTGTCCGCGCCGCCGCGCCGGACGCGCTGGTGCGCTCGGTCCGCGAAGTTCCGGCGTTATTGGCGGATCTCGCTGAAAAACTATGACTGCGGCGGTGGAGTAGGATTCGCCGGCGGCGGAGGGGCTTGGCCGGGTGCAGGAGAGGTCGCAGCCTTGAAGCCGGTCATGCGAATAGTCAATCTGAGGCGCGACCCGGCCTTGTCGGTCTTCACCGTGTCTTCCGAGCGCACATAGGTAGGGAACCAGTACTTGCCGTCCACGCTCTCGCGCACGATTTCGTAGGTGGTGAAGGGCAGCCCGGTCTCCGCGTCGTCAGACACTTCAGAAATAAAGCGTCCAAAGATCATCACGATGGAGAAGTCGCGGTCGTCCACGTAGACCAGCCCTTCGAACTGGCGCAGCTTGCGCTCCAGGTGCTTGGGCTGCACGCGAAATACGTAAGTATGCAGCTCGTCGAGCGGCTGGGCGCCCACGTAGGTGATCGTATACCGCGGAGCCTGATCGCTGGTGAGTGGAAAGAGAGAAATCTGCGCCAGGTCGCGGAGGTCATGGGAAGTGAGCGGCGAGGTTTTGAGATAGCCGGTGGACCGCTCGGTGACGCGCTCGTAGCGCTTGCCATTGTCGGCGACGAATATCTCCGCTTTGAGCTCGATGGCCGCACTCTCGCTTCCGTCGGCGGGGAACTCCTGTACTTTTATGGAGCGATGGAACCCGTAGCCCATGTGGGCGCGGCTGATCTCATCCTCCCGGGCCAGGAACCGGTTGATGAGTTCCGGCACGGGGATGGCCGGAGCCTCCACTTTGGCCGGCCCGTCGATGCGCTTCACTTCCCGCTCGGGCACCGGAGCAAGAGGGCCTCTCTGCTGCGCCGCTGCGCAGGGCGATAGGCCGCCAAGAATGGCGGCGACAATCAGCATGCGGCAGGCGGGGCCGGCTGCAACTTCGGGGTGGCGCTTTCTCGCGATCCTGTTCTTCTTCACGATTTCTTAGATGCTCTGGCGCGCCATCGCGGGCGCCTCGCCAATCATTGCGCGCGGATCACGGAATACCCCACGCGATAACGCCCCGCGGCTCCGCCCAGCGCCAGTTCCGCGAATTCGAGACGCAGAAGCAGTGAATAGTTTTTCATCTCGATGGTCATCCGGGCATCCTTCCAGTCCAGCGCCAGGCCCGGACGCCCCGGCGTGCGGATCTCCAGGCGCGAGACGCCGCTCGAAAGCGCCAGAGTGTCGCCACCGGGCACGAAAGCCTCGCAGCGCTCGGCGCTTGCTTTGACATCGGTGTTCCCCTCCGCGGTCTTTGTGGGCTGTTGCCAGCAAAGCTGCGTGCTGTGCTCTCCCCGGGAGCGCGCGGGAATCGAGTTTACGGCTACAAATGCCTGCACGGTGTTTACCGGGGGCGCCGGGACATTAGTGCCGGGTGATTCTGTGCGGGCGCCGCTCCCGGCCGACGCCAGGACAACAGAATACTCCACTGCGATGTGCTCCGCGTCTTCGAGGTAGATGGTTTTCTCCACCACTGCGCCGTCCGGGAACACATCGGGGGCCTGATAGACAAGCCGCAACGCCGGCTGATTTTCCTGAACGACCCAGGAAGCGCGGTAGGCGCGGTTGAACAGGCCGAACCGCCCGCGAGCCCGCGCCGGATTACCGCCCGGGGGGTTGGGTGTGAAGGCGAAGTGGTCAGAAAACAGCCCGATGGTCGTGGCCAGGTTCACTCCAGTGGGCTTGTCCACCAAAGCCACGGCCCGCCCGCCGGCTTCCGGCGAAACGATCAGCCGCAAGTCGGAGTTCTCCAGCACCCATTCTTCATTGCCGTCGCGATCGAAATCGAAGCGGTAGCCGGCCACCCCGGTTCGCGGGATGTACGCGAAATAGACCGGCGTCTGGGTGCGCTGGCCGTTGGAGGAGATGCTCATCTCTCCGCGCACAAGTCCGTTTTCTCCACGCCGCTCCGCGGAGAGGTCCTGCGGCCGGTCCGTATTCAGCTTCAGAGTCACCGTGCGGAACTCGTGCGCCGGAACTCTGACGCTCGCCGAGGCGGAGAGCGGACCTTCCAGCCGGAAACTCACCTCGTGGCCTGCATCGTCGAGGTTTTCCGCGGCAATGACCACGGAGTCGTTGCGCCCTTCGTGGAGAGCGAAGAGCGGGGGAAAGCTCAGCAGCGAGGAATCTTCTCCCAGCGGAAGCCGCAGCGCGCCGACCGTGGAATAGTTCATGAATGTTCCCGCGCCGTGAGGTCCGCGCGCGGGTTCAGGCTTGGCGGGAACGCCGGGTTGATAAGGCATTTTGATGTGCAGAACGCGCAGGAAATCCGGCGCGGCGCCGCGGGGGATGTCCAGCGAGAGGGTGTGTTGCTCTTGCGACCAGGTGGCCTCACGGCGGACGTCGTCGAGCGATATGTGCGCGGGGCGCTCGCGCAAGCGCAGCATCACCATGGCGCGCGCGGGGGTATAGAACATCAAATTGAGTGTGTTGCCCTCGCGCTCGGCACGGATCAGCTCGGCGCCGGCCAGGACCACTTCATCCTCGCAGCGGCTGCCGGCAGGCGCCGCCGAGCAGAGCGAGAAGCCCAGAGGAAGCAGGAGCGACTCGCGCGGCGGGATACTGAGCCGCAGGGGCAGCGTCTCTCCGGCCGGGCCTTTGGCTCCCTCTCCCGGCGGCAGGATGTCCAGGCTCTCCTCGACCGAGGCGTTGTAATCGAGGTTAATCACGCTCAGCAAGCCGCGCCCGGCGCTGCGCTTTCCCAACGGCTCGGTGCCTTCATTGCTGACCAGCTGCGTCAGCACCAGCGACGGGGAATCGCGTGTGGTTCCCAGCCGCCGCACGGCAGGGCGTACGCCGGCGTGGAGGAGAATGTCGTGCAGCGCGGCGATGGAGAAATCCGCCTCGAACTGCGCACGGTTGGCGGCGAAGTCTTCTTCCAGAGCCACCCACGAGTAGATGTCCTTGGTCGCTTCCACCACCTGGCCCTGGCCAAAAGTCCACGCGCGTCCACCGCTCAACAGCACTTGCGGCCCTGCCGGCCGCGCCTTCCACAGTTCCGCCAGGACTTCACCGGGGGGCGTGGCCGGCAGGCAGACCAGCATCCCGCCCTTGCGAACATACTCGACCAGCGCGCGCTGCGAGCGCGCCGACATCACGAACTTCTCGTTGGCGGGATCCAGCACGGGGAGCAGGAGGACGGCGTGGCGCAAGAGCTGTTCGACGGGTTGATATTCCGGATCGAGCAGCTCGGTCGAGAGACCAGCCAGGTGGGCCAGCCGCTCAATGCGCAGCACTGTGCCGGAAACTTTTTCGATGTCGCCTCGCGTAAGCCTTTCCTGGGAATACGAGCCCAGCGGATAGACCAGGCCAAAATCCGCGCGCTTGTGGGAGGAGGCCAGAAACGCTCCCCAGGTTTCCATCAACTGCCCGGTGCGCTCGACCGCAGCGGCTCGCGGCTGGCGAAAGCCGTTGAGCGTGTAGGCGGCGTCCCAGCGGTAGTGGCGGTTGGTCCAAGGCGTCTCGTAACCGGCGGGGAAGAGAGTGTCCTGGAGGGGGAAATGGTTGAGGCCGTGAGCGCCATGGGCCAGCAGCAGGCGCGAGCTGAGTAGGGTGTTTTCCGGCCGGCTGTTCGGTGGACGCGCATCGTCGCCGGGCGCGTACCACCCGGCCTGGTATTCGATGATGACCGGCGGGAAGGCCGGCTGGGTCTTCAGCGTGTCCACAAAGAATTCGATGGTCGAAGCATCGCTGGAAGTGATGGCCGGGTCACCGGCAGTTCTTCCCGCCTGCGGGGAGAGATACCACTGCCCCATCGCGCCGAAGGGCCGGGCGAGCGCCGAGCCCGCCGCGGAGACGCGCATGTCCTGCGGATTAATGAAGCAGGGCGTGTCCAGGCCGCCGTGCTCGAGCATCTTGCACAGCTCGTCCATGTAGTGCCAGAACACCGGACCCGCATAGTTGGCGCGGCCAATGGCTTGGTCGTCTTCGAGCTGGACGAAGAGCAGCGGCCCGGAAATTTCGCGCTGGCCCTTTACTTCCATGAGGGAAATGGCGGCGCTGGCGCGATAGGGAGCCAGCTCGTGGGCCACGGCCGCCAGCCACTTCCGGGCATGCTCCATGTGCGTCGAGTTCTGGAGCCAGCCGCGAGCCGCCTCCTCGGCATTGCGCGCGTTCAGACCGGCCAGCGGCGGATACCGCCCTTCCAGGACATCCAGCGGCGGCATGCCGTATTCGGGCTTCTCCAGCAGCCAGTCCGGGTAGCCGCCATTGCGCCACTCGTTGAGGATGGTGGGACCGGGGCGGGCGACCAGCTTGAATCCCTTTTGGGCGATGAGTTGGAGCAAACCACGCAGGTCGCGGCGCGAATTGGTGTGGCCGTCGAAATCGAACTCTCCCTCGGCCGGCTCGTGCCAGTTCCAGATGATGTACAGGTCAATGGTGTTGATGCCCAGCTCGCGATAGCGGTCGAGCGAGTACTCCCACAGGCCGCGCGGGATGCGCGAATAAAAAAATGCCGCGGAATGGAGGAAGAATGGCTGGCCATCCACGCGCAGCTCGGGATAGCTCCCGTGCTGGACGATCTGCATGCCCGAATGCGCCGGCTTGGCCGATGTTCCCAGTGCGCCGGCAGGCCAAAGCTGAGCAGCGCCAATGGCCAGGACAAGAAACAGGAGAAGTGATGACCGGAATGGATGAGAGCGCATGTCCAGGCGACAACCCATCGGGATTTTCACACGAGTTCAAAGCCTGTTGCTACTTTCTTCCTGCGGCTTGCGGTTCTGGCGGAACTCAAGAGTGAGGAAGTCGTGTCATGAACTGGACGAAAAAGGGGGCATATATGGACCCATCCCGGACGCAAGAGCTGCGGAAAGTCGCGCTTTTGATTGAGACGCATGCATATATCCGGCCTCTGACAACTGAGGAGCGGGTTGCTCCTCGGGCCCTGATGGAATCTGCGCTTCTTCTCCTA
>JBGPJC010000108.1:0-12502 GCA_041485165.1 Terriglobia bacterium
GGGATGGATATCCGCATTCCGGCCGAGTACGTGCCCGGGGAAAACTTGCGCCTGCGCACTTACAAACGCATCGCTGGTGTTACCTCCGAGATTGAGAAAGAGGAGATGCTGCGGGAACTTGCTGACCGTTTTGGTCCGCCACCCCAGCCGGTACGCAACCTTCTGGACTACGCCGTCCTCAAAGCACTGTGCGAGCGCATTGAGGTGGCCTCAGTCGAGCGCCGCGCCGAGCAGGTCGCTCTTCGCTTCCATGAGCAGACCACCCTGCCACCCGAGCGGCTGGTCCGTGTGGTGCGCCAGCGCCGCGACCTGCGACTCGATCCCGGCGGGGCTGTCTGGCTGGACTGGCAGCGGGGAAAGCAGGAGCTGATTTCCGCGGTCAAATCTGTATTGCAGCAACTCCAAGCATAAGGATACACTGAAGGTTCCACCAGGGGAGGGCATGAAGCTCGCACGGACAATAGCATTTATCCTCTTGATTTCCAGTGGCTTAGCCGCCCAGGACAAGAAGGCGAAGGTGGTCGAGGAAATCGTCGCCCGGGTGAACAATGAGATCATCACCCGCACCGACCTGGCACATTCCCAGGCCACCCTGGCCGAAGAAGTCCGCCAGGATTGTCCCTCCTGCACGGAAGTTCAAGTGACGACCATACTCAAGGAGAGAGTGCAGAATCTGATCCGCGATTTGATTGACCAGGCGCTGCTGGCGCAGAAGGGCAAGGACCTCAACATCAACGTCGAGCCGGACGTGATCAAACAGCTCGACCGCATCCGCCAGCAGAACAAACTCCCCGACATGGAGGCGCTGGAAGAAGAGCTTCGCAAGGCCGGCATCACCATGGAGGATTACAAGAGCAACATCCGCAACGGCCTGCTGACACAGGAAGTGGTGCGCCGGGAAGTTACTTCGCGGATCATCGTGGGCAAGGACGAAGTGGAGAAATACTACGAGGAGCACAAGAGCGAGTTTGTCCGCCCCGAGCAGATTTATTTGCGCGAGTTCTTTCTCTCCACGGATAAGAAGAGCGAGGCGGATATCCCTAAAGTGGAGGAGAAGGCCAAGGCGTACCTGGAGCGCATCAAGAAGGGCGAGGACTTCGAGGAGATGGCCAAGCATTTCTCCGAGGGCAGCACAGCCAAACAGGGCGGGGGACTGGGCGGGTACCAGCGCGGGCAGCTGGCCAAAGAAATTGAAGAGATCGTTTTCAAGATGAAGCGCGGAGAGATGACCGACGTTATCCACACCAAAACCGGCTTTCTGATTCTCAAGGTCGACGAGCGGTTCGAGGCCGGCCAGCAACCGCTGGACAAAGTCACTTCGGAAATCATGAACCGGCTCTATGCCGAAAAGACCCAGCCACACCTGCGCACCTACCTGAGCACCCTGCGCGAGGAAAGTTATGTGGTGGTGAAACCCGGCTACGTGGATAGCGCCGCAGTGGCCAGCTCGCCCATCGCCGAAGTCGAGCCTTCCGCCGATACGGACAAGAACGGCAAGAAAGACAAGAAGGACAAGAAGAGCAAGAAGAATCCCCCCAAGTCGAGCGCCTCGTCCGGCGGGGCGAAAAAAGCAGGATCATGAAGTCCTCATTTGTATCCGATCTGGCTGCCGACCAGGCCGTGGTGTCGTACTTCGTCGTATTCAGCAAGGAGGTGCGCAGCGCGGCTGCCAGCGGCAACTCCTGGTTGCAGCTCGAGCTGGGCGACCGCACCGGCATCGTCGAAGGCAAGATGTGGCGCGATTATGAAAAGTCCGCGGCCACTTTTGACCGCGACGACGTGGTCAAGGTGCAGGGCAAGGTCAAGCTCTACCGCGGGAAGCTGGAGATCTCCGTCGAAAAAATCCGCCCCGCGGAACCCGCCGAGTACAGCCTGGAGGACCTGGTCCCGCACACGCCGGAAAATGTAGAGCGCCTGTGGGTGCGCCTGAACGAATACGTCGCCGGAGTGGCTAATCCATGGCTCAAGCGCTTGCTGGAAGAAATCCTTGGCGACCTCCAGGTGAGCGAGCGGCTCAAGCGCGCCCCGGCCGCAAAAGCCATGCATCACGCCTACGTCGGCGGGCTGCTGGAACACATCGTCAGCCTGTGCGGGTTATGCCTCGCCATGGTGGAGCACTACCCGGGAACTGATGGCGACCTGCTGGTCACCGCCGCGGTGCTGCACGATATCGGCAAGCTCGATGAATTGTCCTATGACCGCGCCGTGGCCTACACCACGCCGGGACAACTGCTGGGCCACATCCTGATTGGCTACGAGATGGTTTCGCTGCGCATGGACGCCATCGAAGGTTTTCCCGCGCCGCTCAAGATGCTGGTCCAGCACCTGCTGGCCAGCCATCACGGCAAGTACGAGTTTGGCTCGCCCAAGTTGCCGCAATTCCGGGAAGCGGTGCTGTTCAACTACCTGGATGAGATCGATTCGCGCATGAACGCCATCGAGCGCGCCCTGGCTTCTCCCGAGGGCGAAGCGGAATGGACCGGGCGCTCGCCCGTCCTGGAGCGCAAACTGCTCCGCGTCGATCGTCTTATGGCCGAGAAGACCGAAGAGAAAGAGAGCGCCGCGGCTGCCGCTGGCAAGATTCCGCAAGCTTCCTTGTTCAAGACCGAAGGCAAAGGCTGAAGGCGCGTGGACCCGCACCCTGAGAATCTCGGTCAGCCCGTGGCCAAGCCGCGCAGGTCGTTACTCGACCTCGCGCCGCTTGAGCTCGATTGCATGAGCCGCCTGTGGAGGCTGGGCGAGGCCACGGTGCGCCAGATCCGCGACGCGCTCGCCGCCACGCGCCCTCGCGCCTACACCACCATCATGACCATCATGGACCGCCTGGCCAGCAAGGGGTTGGTCAGCCGGCGCAAAGTCGGCCGGGCGTACATCTACCGGCCAAACCTTTCGCTCGACCAGGCCCGCGACGGCGCGGTGGCCCGCATCGTCGAGCATTTTTTCGCCGGCTCGTATCCCACGCTGGCGCACTACTTGAGCGGAGAGACGAAAACCGAAGCGCGCGAGATCCTGCCTGGGGCGAGTCAAGCGCCCGCCGAAGGGAGCTAGGGCGCCGTGACTGGGTTCCCCTCATCGCTGGCCGTCCGCGACGTGTTGATCCGTCCGGCCACCATCCTCGCTCCCATGGCCGGCATCACCGACACCGTCTTCCGCCGCGTCATCCGCGGTTTGGGGGGATGCGGGCTGATCATGACCGAGTTCACCAGCGCGGAATGCGTGGTGCGGGATTCCCGCCGCTCGCAACGCTATCTGCACTTTGAACCCGACGAGCATCCCATCACCGGCCAGCTCTTCGGCGCAAACCCCGATTCCATGGCCGCAGCCGCCCGCACGGTCGAAGAGTTGGGATTCGATGTGGTGGATATCAACCTGGGCTGCCCGGCGAAAAAAGTGGTCAAGTGCGGCGGTTCGGGGCTGCTGCGCGATTTGCCGCTGCTCGAAAACATCCTGCGCGCCGTGCGCAGCGCGGTGCGCATCCCGCTGACCATCAAGATCCGCGCGGGATGGGATGACAAGAATATTGTTGCCGTGGAAGTCGCCCGTATGGCTGAGTCGGTTGGCGTTGAGGCCATCGCCGTGCACCCCCGCACGCGCATGCAGGGCATGGAAGGCGCCGCGGATTGGAACATCATCCGCGAAGTGAAGGAGGCGGTGCGCATCCCCGTGATCGGCAATGGAGATGTCCGCGTCCCCGCGGATGCCGTGCGCATGGTGGAAGAGACCGGCTGCGACGCGGTGATGATCGGCCGCGCCGCGGCCAAGGATCCCTGGATATTTCGCCAGATCGAGCAGTATGTCTCGACCGGCGCTTTCGACGAGCCCCCCGAGTACGCGCGCTACGAGCTGCTCTCCGGCTATTTCCGCAGCCTGATCGCTTCCGAGCTTCCCGATCCCCTGGGCAAGATGAAGCAGTTTTCCTGCTGGTTCACGCACGGCGTGCGCAATGGAGCTGAGTTGCGCCGCGGGGTGCATATGTCGCGCTCTACGGACGAAGTGATGGAGTGCGTAGAGTCCTTCTTTGCCCGCCCGGCCGCGGCGTAATGGCCTTCGGAGTTCCGACCGGGATTGCGGTTGTAGCTCAGGTCCCGTCCCGGTCGAATTTCGACCGGGACTGACCTGAGGCCTTTCTTAGGCTTCATCCACCCCACCCGCCAGCAGCCGTTTATAGGCCTCACGTTTGGGAATTCCAAATTCCTTCGCCGCCCGTTTCAACGCCGCTTTGCGGTCCAGGCCCTGATCTCGAATCAATTGTTCGACCCGCGCAGCCAACGAAGTGCCGGCATCTGCCGCAATTTCCGCGGATGCGGGCGCAGCGGTACTTGCTGCCACCAGTAAAGTGGTCTCGCCGCGTGGCGGCCTTGCGGAGAAATGCGCCGCCAGTTCCCGCAGACTCCCGCGCACGAATTCCTCATGCACCTTGGTCAGTTCGCGCGCCACAACCGCCTGTCGCTCGGCGAAAAGTTCCGCGGCGGCCGTCAGGGTGTCCAGCAATCTGTGTGGCGCTTCATAAAACACCATGGTGCGCGGCTCGTTCCGCAGACGCTCCAGCGCCCGCCGCCGCTCGCCACTTCTCGCCGGAAGAAAGCCGACAAAGACAAACTCATCGCACGGCAGTCCCGCCGCCGCGAGCGCGGCTACAACTGCCGAAGGGCCGGGGACCGGTACTACGCGAATGCCGCGCTCGATGCAGGCAGTAACCAGACGATGCCCGGGGTCGGAAACCAACGGCATGCCCGCATCGCTCACCAGGGCCACCTGCGCGCCTTGCCCGAGCGCGGCTACCAGTTCAGGCGTTCGCGAATGCTCGTTATGTTCGTGATAGCTCACCATGCGCGTTGCGATGCCGTAGTGCTGCAACAGTTTCTGTGTGCGCCTCGTATCCTCGCAGGCCACTACGCTGGCTTCCTTGAGCACGCGCAAGGCCCGCAGGGTGATGTCCTCGAGGTTGCCGATGGGCGTGGCCACCAGATAGAGACATCCTGCCGGCGGCGCGGCGTCGCGCTCTGTCGGCGATTCGGTGTGGGCGCGCCTGGGCATGGGAAAAGTTCAGCGTGCTATACTAACTCGTTTGCGAACTCCGGAGGATTTGTTCCGTGCCGATGTACGAATACGAATGCGTAAAATGTCATCACCGCTTCGAAAAGATTGAGAACGTGAGCGCCTCTGAGACGAGAAAATGTCCCAAGTGCGGCAAAAAAGCTGGCCGGATGGTGTCCGCCGCGGCCATTCAGTTCAAAGGCTCGGGCTGGTACGTCAACGACTACTCCAGCAAGTCGGGTTCCGCGGATGCGGCGGACAAACCTGTGAGTTCCTCGGACGGCAAATCTGCCGGAGATTCCGCCGCAACCAAGCCCGCAGAAAAAAAGGTGGAAGCCGCACCCGAGCCAAAAGCCTCTAAATCAGCGAAGAAAAAATAAGCAGCGGCTAGAGCTTCAGTTTTCGCAGGTATTCCCTGAACTCGGCGCCAAACTCTGGGTTTTTTAGAGCCATTTCCACCGTGGCTTTCAGGAATCCGAATTTGTCCCCCGCGTCATAGGATATTCCTTCATAGCGGTACGCCCACAGCCCCTGTTCTTTGGCCAGCAGGCGCAGTGCATCGGTCAACTGGATTTCGCCATCGCGGCCGACTGGGGTGCGTTCCAGGCACTCGAAAATGGTGGGCGGGAGCAGGTACCGGCCGATGATACTGAGGTTCGAGGGCGCTTCTTCCTTCGTGGGTTTTTCAACCAGATCAGTGATGCGCAGCAGCCGCTCCAACGGGAACGGCGCATCTTTGCCGATGGTTCCGGCCTTCGCCGCTTCCGCCTGTACCACGCCATAAAGATGAATTCGCTCGAGCGGCACCGGCTCGACGGCAATGGCGCCGATGCCGGTGGCATCGTAGACGTCCACGAGCTGCCGCGTGGCCGGGCGCGCGCCATCAATGATCACGTCGCCCAGCAGCACGGCGAACGGCTCGTCGCCCACCAATTCCTTGGCGGTCAGCACGGCGTGGCCCAGGCCCAGCGCTTCCTTCTGCCGGATGTAGCTGAACTGCACCATGTTGCTGATGCGGCGCACCATCTCGGCGAGCTGAGTCTTGCCTTTCTCCGTGAGGAATCGCTCCAACTCCGGCGAGGCATCAAAGTGGTCCTCGATGGCGTTCTTGCCGCGGCCAGTGACGATGATGATGTTTTCGATGCCGCTGGCCACGCACTCCTCCACCGCATACTGGATCAGCGGCTTGTCCACCACCGGCAGCATCTCTTTGGGCTGCGCTTTGGTGGCGGGAAGAAAACGGGTGCCCAGCCCGGCGGCGGGCAGCACTGCTTTGCGGACTCGCTTTTGCGTTGGCGCCATGGTTCCCGGCATTGCTAAGGAATACGGAAGATACCCGGCGCAATTGCGCCGTGTCAATCCATCGCCGGCGGGATTGGTGTCCCGGGCGGCAACGGGATCATCTTCCGGCAGGCCTCAGTCGGCCAGCCGCTTCATCCGCGGCGAGGTGCGAATCGCTTCGACCGCGCGGCGCACTTGTCCGGCCTCGAGCCAGCCATTTTCGGTCAGGACGCGCACGGTGCTCGACAGCTCCGTATGCTCGAACAAAGGGTTGAGCACCTGCACGCCGCGCGTCGGTCTGGGCCACACTTCGCGTGCCGGGCCGTCGCTGGGACGCCAGAACGGCGCGGCGATGGCTTCCGGCAACAGCTTGGTGGAATCGGTCAGCACCCATACCAGGCACCCCAGCTCGCGCGCGCGCAAGTAGAGCGCGCGTGTGCCCACTTTATTGACGAAGGTGTGCGAGAGGATGGCGTCCGCGCCAACCATCACCAGCCGCGCCGGATGCAGCAGGCTGAGCTGCGCGGCATCAGTAGCCAGTTGCACGCGCAAGCCGGATTGCGCCAGGCGGCCAACCGCAAGCAGCCCTTCCATCCCCGGACGGCTCTCGCTGGCCAGCACCGAGGCGATGCGCCGCCGCGCTCCCACGATGGCGCGCACCACGGTTGAGCTGTAGGAAAAAATGGCCACCTGCCAGAGAGGCCGCGCGCTGAGTTCTGCGGCAAATCTCTGGGAGATCTTTCGCGGGGCGCCCTGCAGCCGGCGGCGGAACTCCGCGGCAGATTTCGCCAGCGCGCGTGCTGGGCGGCTGGAGTCAGCGGCCAGAGCGACCTCATTGGCAAGCCGCAGCAGTGGCGCCATCGAGCGCTGCATGCCCAGGAGCTGTACGGCGATGTCCTCGACTTCCGCCTCGCCTGCATCCGGGTGGCGGTGCACCCACTGCTCGACCGCGCTGACCGCCTGCAGGGCCAGCTCGGCGGCGCCTGAGGTGCGGTCGCGCGCGATGCGTCGAAACTCGCGGGCCAGCGGTTTGGACATGGTGCGTATGCTAACATGGCCTTTCGCCCTGCGAAAAATGCCTGCACCGGTCCGCATCCTCGGCATCGAGTCTTCCTGCGACGAGACCGCCGCGGCCGTGGTGGTGGACGGCCGCGAGGTGCTCTCCAGCATCGTGGCCTCGCAGATTGACGTCCACAGCAAGTACGGCGGCGTGGTCCCTGAACTGGCTTCGCGCGAGCATCTGCGCCGCATAGTGCCCGTGGTGCGCGAGGCACTCGGGCAGGCGGGGATGGGTCTAAATGAAGTAAGCGCCATCGCCGTCACACGAGGGCCGGGGCTGATCGGCTCGCTGCTGGTTGGATACACCTATGGGCAGGTGCTGGCGCGGTCGCTGGGCAAACCGCTGGTTCCCGTCAACCATCTGGAAGGACACGTCCACGCGGTATTCCTGGAAGCGCAGCAGGGAAGTCCCCCCGGCCTGCCGGAGTTTCCCGCTGTGTGCTTGATCGTTTCCGGGGGGCACACCGTGCTGTACGAAGTCGACCGCGTACCGGGAGCGCCGGAAACGAATGGGGCTCCGCCGGCCATTCGCTGCGCGTATTCGAGGCTGGGGGCCACCCGCGATGACGCCGCGGGCGAAGCCTACGACAAGGTTGCCAAGATGCTCGCACTCGGCTATCCCGGCGGGCCGGTGATCGACCAGCTTGCGGTCCACGGCAACGCCGTGGCGGTGCCCTTCACATCGCCGAATATGCGCGGCAACGTTCTCGACTTCAGCTTCAGCGGCATCAAGACCGCCGTCCTGCGCTATATCCGCCAGCATCCGGAGTTCGTGACGGAGATCGCCGTCCGCGAAGTTGCTCTGAGCGCAGGCCAGCGCAGCGCGGCGGAGCTTCTCTCGCTCTGCAGGCGCGCCACGCTCGACCTGCTGGCCAGCTTCCAGCGATCGGTTGTGTCCGACCTTGTTCGCCGCACCCTGGCCGGCGCGGAACAACGCAACGCGCGCAGCATCCTGGTATCGGGAGGCGTCGCGGCAAATCGCGAACTGCGCGAGACCTTCGCGGGCCAGTCGGCACAACGCGGGCTGAATGTGTTCTTCCCCAGCCGCGCTCTATCTACAGACAACGCCGCGATGATCGCCGCCGCAGCTTATCCTCGCCTGCTGGCCGGTGAAGTTGCTGCCGAGGGGACCGGCGCCACGCCAAACCTGCCGCTGGCGTGATTGTGAGCGGAACGGAGGACAACCTGCCCGCAGAATGGATGGCCCAATAAAATGCCGGAGGGCTTCTTTCTCCGCGCCGCTGAGAGTCAAAGTAGCTCTTAGCGCGTAGCGCGCTTTCGACTAGAATGCTTGGCGCAATTATCTCTATACGGAGGGAAACATGGCCGAAACACCTCAGGAATATAAAGCACGGATCCTGGCCCAGAGCCAGGGGCAGGAACCGCTCAAAACACAGGCCGCAACCGCTGGGCGCCTGGAAAAACTGATCAAGGGAGCGTCGCCGAAACTCCTGGGCAAGAATCCGGCGCCGGGAAAATGGTCAGTGAAGGAGATCCTGGCACATTTGGCGGAGAGTGAAATCGTCGGTGGATTCCGAATACGCCTGATCCTCGGCTCGAACGGCACGCCTGTCGCGGCTTTTGACCAGGACGATTGGGCCCGCGCCGGTAATTACGCGCGCCGCGACCCCAAGAAGTCCATTGCCTTGTTCCGCGCCGTACGCGAGGCGAACCTCGACCTGCTCAAGGCACTCACGCCCGAGCAGTGGAGGCAGTACGGCCTGCACAGCGAGCGCGGAGAGGAAACTCTGGAGACCATCGCCCGCATGTTCGCCGGGCATGACCTGAACCATATCCGGCAGATCGAAGCGATCCTGGGGACTCCCGGCCGCGCGCGGAAAAAGTCGCGGCGCTGAATCTGAGCGCGGAAGCAGTGCGCATCGCGATTGACACCGGCGGGACCTTCACGGACTTCGTTTTTGCGCAGGGCTCCGAGCTGCGCATCCTGAAAATTCCCTCCATGCCCCGCAACCCGGCGGAGACCGTTTCGGCGGGGCTGGAAAAAATCCTCGCCGATGGGGCTGGGTTGTCCCGCTACGCTGGCGGTCTCGACCTGGTCTGCGGCACCACGGTGGGCACCAACGCGCTCCTCGAGCGCCGCGGCGGTCGCGTGGCCCTGGTGACCACGGCGGGCTTTGAGGATGTCCTGGAGATTGGCCGGCAGGCGCGCCCCCGGCTGTACGATTTGTTCGTCGAGCGTACCGAGCCGCTGGTCCCCGCCAGCCGCAGGTTCGGTCTACGCGAGCGCATCGACGACCAAGGGCGCGCGCTATTGCGCCCCACGCTTGCCGAACTTTCCCGTGTCGCGCGTATGGTGCGTAGCAGCGGCGCAAACGCTGTCGCCGTCTGTTTGCTCTTCTCCTTTGCCAATCCCGAGCACGAGCGCCTGATTGCCCGCGCCCTCCGCCCGTCGGGCGTTGCTGTTTCCGTCTCGCACGAAATCCTGCCGGAGTTCCGTGAATTCGAGCGCACCGCCACAACCGTGGTCAACGCTTACTTGACCCCGGTGATGAGCCTCTACCTCGCCGAGATCGGCCGGCGCGCCTCAACAGCACAGAGAAAAACCTACGCGACCCCTGCCTTGCAACCCTCGCGCGTGCGCATCATGCAGTCGAATGGCGGCGTGATCTCCGCGGGCGTGGCCGCGCGCGAACCGGTGCGCACCATTCTCTCCGGCCCCGCGGGAGGCGTTCTCGGCGCGCAGTACACTGCCGGGCTCTCGGGCTTCACCAGAATCATCACCTTCGACATGGGCGGGACCTCGACGGATGTCGCTCTGGTGGACGGCGCGCCGCGCACTTCCAAAGAATCCAGCGTCGCCGGGATTCCTGTGGCCGTGCCGGTCCTGGACATCCACACGGAGGGCGCCGGTGGCGGTTCGATCGCGCGCTTTGACCGCGCCGGGGCGCTGCGCGTCGGCCCGGAAAGCGCCGGTGCTGATCCCGGCCCCATCTGCTACGGCCGCGGCGAACGGCCTACGGTCACCGACGCGCAAGTGGTCCTCGGCCGGATCCCTCCCGGCGGCTTCCTGGGGGGAGAGTTCCGCCTCGACGCCGGCCGGGCGCGAAGCGCGATGGAGCGAACACTCACTGCTGCGCGCTCGCCAATCCGGACAGTTGAAGCATTTGCGCAGGGCATCGTCGACGTGGCCAATTCCACGATGGAAAAAGCCATCCGCGTGATTTCCGTCGAGCGCGGCTACGATCCCCGCGACTACACCCTGGTCGCGTTTGGAGGGGCCGGGGGGTTGCACGCCTGCGAGCTGGCAAGTGCGCTGGGCATCCGCAGTGCTCTGCTGCCAAAGTTTCCTGGCGCACTTTCCGCCCTGGGCATCCTGCGGGCGGACGTGGTCAAAGAACTCTCGCAGACTGTGCGCCTGGCCGGCGGCTCGACCGGGCAGACGAAGAAAGCGCTGGCCCGGGCCTTTGCGGCGCTTGAGCGCGCGGGCCTGGCCGATATGCAGCGCGAGGGATTCTCGCGGCGCGCAGTGACGCGGGCGCGTTTTCTCGATTGCCGCTATGTGGGGCAGGGCTTCGAAGTCGCCGTAGGTGCCGAGGGCGATTACGCCGCTTCCTTTCATGCCGCGCATCACCGGCTGTACGGCTATGCGGATTCCACACGGCCGGTTGAGGTGGTGAATGTCCGCGAGCGCTTCACTGGCATGACGCCGAAGGTGGACTTGCCGCGGCACAGACTTTCCGGGGCCCGCGCGGATGCTGCGCGGATTGCTTTGCCCGGTCACAAAGTGTTTCTCGCCGGCCGGACAGTCTCCGGGGCCCTTTATGACCGCGGGAGGCTTCGCCCCGGCAATCGCTTTGCCGGGCCGGCGATCGTGATCGAATACGGCGCTACCACTTTCCTCCCACCGGGCTGGAGCGCGTATGTGGACGCAGTCGAGAATATATTGCTCAAGGCGGTGCGGCGATGAGGGTTGACCCCACCCGCCTGGAGATTTTCAAGAATCTCTTCCATTCCGTCGCCGAAGAGATGGGCGCAGCACTGCGGCGCTCGGCCTTCTCGCCCAACATCAAAGAGCGGCGCGACTACTCCTGCGCCGTCTTCGACGCCAGGGGGCAGGCCCTGGCCATGGGCGACCACATGCCCGTGCACCTGGGCTCGATGCCCATGTCTGTAGCCGCCGCCATCGCCGCCATGAAGCTGGGTCCCGGGGACATCGCCGTCCTCAACGATCCCTACGCCGGCGGCACGCACCTGCCGGACATCACCATGGTGATGCCGGTGTTCGCGCTGGGGCGGCGGCGTCCGGCGTTCTTCGTTTCCAGCCGCGCACACCACGCCGACGTCGGCGGCGCGCAGGCCGGCTCGATGGGCCTTTCGCGGGAAATTTTCGAGGAGGGCATACGCATCCCGCCGGTCAAGCTTTGTTCGGGGGGCCGGCTGGTGCGCGATGTGGTCTCGTTGCTGCTCGCCAACGTGCGCACTCCCGCGGAACGTGAAGGCGATCTGACCGCGCAGATTGCCGCTTGCCGTATCGGCGAGAGGCGCCTGGATGAAATCGTCGGCCGCTACGGGCTGGGCGAAGTGGAGACATACGAGCGCCACTTGCTGGACTATTCCGCGCGGATGATGCGCGCGGCGCTGCGGGAAATTCCCGCTGGCGTCTATCGCGCCGAGGATTTTCTCGATGACGACGGCATCACGGACCGGCCGGTGCGCATCGCCGTCGAGATCCGCATCCGCGGCGGGCGGGCTACGGTGGACTTCACCGGCTCTGCGCCGCAATGCCAGGGCAGCATCAATGCCGTCGCCGCCATCACCGTTTCCGCTGTCTTTTACGTTTTCAGATGCCTGCTCGATGAGCAGGTGCCGGCCACGGCGGGTCTGCTGCGCCCCATCGAAGTGATTGCGCCGGAGGGCACCATCGTCAATGCGCGCCCTCCGGCCGCAGTGGCCGGTGGAAACGTCGAGGCTTCGCAACGCATTGTGGATACGCTGCTGCGCGCACTGGCCCGCGCTTGCCCCTCGCGTATCCCCGCCGCCAGCCAGGGGACCATGAATAACTTCACATTCGGCGGCGCCGACCCGCGGCACGGCGGCGCGCCGTTCGCCTACTACGAAACCATCGCCGGGGGCATGGGCGCGCGGCCCAATCTCGATGGCATCA
>JBGPJC010000109.1:0-12199 GCA_041485165.1 Terriglobia bacterium
CGGCCGCCGCGTCGCCCAGCAATTCCTGCTCAAGCCGGGAATGCCTTTTACTCTGCACCACGGCGAGCAGCAAGTGCGGCTCGGAGTCGCCGGGATCGTCACCACGGGCGGAGCGGAAGACAGTCAAGTTTTCGTCAACCTTGCGGTGGCGCAACAACTTGCCGCTCTGCCCGGCAAAGTGCAGCTGGCGCAAATCAGCGTGACCGGCTCGGCCGAAGAGGTGCAGCAATACGCCTCGCTGCTGGGAGCGACTCTGCCGGGCCTTCAGGTGCGGCCCATCCGGCAGATCGCCCAGGCTGAAGGCCAGTTGCTCGAACGCTTGCACCTGCTCCTGCTCAGCACTGTGGTCCTGGTGCTGGTGCTGACTTCGTTGTGCGTGCTGGCGGCAATGGCCACCCGGGCCATGGAGCGCCGCTCTGTGGTCGGCTTGATGAAGGCGCTGGGCGGGCCGATGCCTCTTGTGGTGCGCCTCTTTCTCGCCGAGGTGGGCTTACTCGGCGCCGCCGGTGGCGCGCTGGGGGCGCTGCTGGGCATGCTGCTCTCAGCGTGGATCGGCCAGCGCGTGTTTGGAACGGCGATCTCTCCGCGGTTTGAAGTGTTCCCGCTGACCGTCGCGCTGATGGTGGGGGTCACGCTGTTGGGAGCCTTACCGCTGCGCCTGCTGGGCGGCGTGCGCCCGGCGGTGGTGCTGCGAGGCGAATGATGAGCGTGCTGGTCGAAGTCGAGCAGCTCTCCAAGCATTTCGGCGGGGTGCGCGCGCTCGATGAAGTCAGCTTTTCGGTCGAGTCCGGCGAATGGATCGCCATCATGGGGCCGTCTGGCTCGGGCAAGACCACGCTGATCAACATCCTCGGCGGGCTCGATTCGCCTTCCAGTGGCCGCGCTGTTGTGGATGGCCTGGACCTGGGGCCGCTCAGCGAGAAAGATCTCACTCGCTACCGCGCCGAGAAGGTCGGCTTCATTTTTCAGCAGTTTCACCTGGTGCCGTATCTGACCGCGCTGGAAAACGTAATGCTGGCGCAGTATTTCCACAGCCAGACGGACGAGAAGGAAGCGCGCCAAGCGCTCGATCGCGTGGGGCTGTCCGACCGCGCCAGCCACTTACCCGCACAGCTCTCCGGCGGCGAACAGCAGCGCGTGGCCATCGCCCGCGCGCTCATTAATCACCCGCGGCTGATCCTGGCCGACGAGCCCACGGGAAACCTTGACGAAGCCAACGAGCGCGTGGTGGTCAACCTGTTCCGCGAATTGCACGCCGAAGGTCACACCATCCTGCTGGTTACTCACGACCCGACCATCGGGCGCCTGGCCGACCGGCGTATCGAGCTGGCCCACGGCCGGCTTTCCCAGATCACCGTGTTCACCTCGGAGGACGAGGAGCGCTTCGATCATCTGCTCCAGCAAATCTGGATCTGCGGGGAGGAAGGAACGCCCGCGCGCATCGAGCGCATCAGCACGCTGGGGCAGACCGACCCGCAGCGCTTGCTGGGACGCATGGCCGCTACCGGACTGGTCGAAGTGCGCGAGCCAGAGGTTCTGCTGACCCGCCGGGGAGAAGACCGCGCGCGAGACATTGTCCGCCGGCACCGCCTGGCGGAACGCCTGTTTACCGACACCTTCGCGATTGACGACCCCGAGGCTCACACCCAGGCATGCAAGTTCGAGCACATCATTTCCCCGCAGCTCGATCAGAAGATCTGCACTTTCCTGGGGCACCCCAAAACCTGCCCGCACGGCAACCCCATACCGCCAGGCTCGTGCTGCGCAACGCGGCCGTCGTAAACGGGGGCCCCGCCCGGCGGGGGCGGCCCTGCGGTGATGCAAGTTGGGTCTGTTAAGATGGAGCGCCATGCCGACAGCGCTGGATCCGCGAAAAAAGCCCACCTCCGTAAAGGTGCACGTTTCGACCGGACTGGGCGTTGACATCACCTGGGAAGACGGCCACTCCAGCCACTACGACTTTGCCTACTTGCGCGACAAGTGTCCCTGCGCGACGTGCAACGACGAGCGGGAGAAAAAGCAGACCATGGGAGGCATCGGGACCGCGCTCCCGCTCTTCAAGCCAAAAGCCACTGCGCGCCAAGCCAAGGCGGTCGGCAATTACGCCATCCATTTCGAATTCAGTGACGGCCACTCCACGGGAATCTACAGCTTCGATTACCTGCGCACCTTCTGCCCCTGCAAGGACTGCGCCCGCGCCTTCCGCAGCGACGGCAGCTCCAGCTCTTGATTTTTCTTCGGGAGGAATTCAGGGAGAGATCAACAACGCTGGGATCGTCATTCTGAGCGAACCGAAGAATCTCATCGCCAGGCAGCAAAGGCCGGGTGTGATTCTTCGGTCTTCGGTCCCTCAGAATGACGAGGTCTCGGCGGCTGGGGTAAGATAAAACTAAGAACTCTCACCCAACTGCTGGCTGAGGTAGTTCTGCAGGCCGAGCTGGTCGATCAGCTCGAGCTGGGTCTCCAGGTGGTCCACGTGTTCTTCTTCGTCAATCAGAATCACCTTGAGGAAATCGGCGGTGGCATTGTCGCCGGCCTTGCGGCAGGTCTCGATGGCGTGGTTGTACGCGACCACCGCGCCTTTCTCCAGCGCCAAGTCGTTCTTGAGCTGCTGGGGCACGTCCTTGCCGATGCTGATCTTGCCCATCACGTCCATCTGCGGCATGCCCTCGAGAAAAAGGATGCGCTCGATGATCTTTTCGGCGTGCTTCATCTCTCCGATGGACTGCATCTTGGTGAACTTGCTGAGACGATGGTAGCCCCAGTTCTCGCACATCTCCGCGTGGAGAATGTACTGGTTGATGGCGGCGAGTTCTTCCTTCAGCATTTCGGAAAGCGCGGCGATGACTTCTGATTTGCCTTTCATCTTTCGTTTTCTCCCATTCGTGCGGCCACCATTGTACCCCAGACTTGGCGCACTCTGCGGGCGTCACACCTGTCCCGGCCTGCGTCTGTTGGAATCGGCTTGCGGCACCACGCAGCGGCGGGGTTGCCAAAACCTCTGGTCGCGCGAGGAGAAAATCGAGACCCGGGAGCCCGCGCAATTTGAGGGGATTGGTGGCTAATGAGCGCGCGAGCCCCACGGGTCTTGTCTGCCTGGTTTGGAATCAGGCGGTTAGTATGGATTAGCCGTTCCACGCACATAAGTTCCATTTTATTTCCGCAGGCCGATGAACCCGTCCGGTGGGCATTCGCTCTTACTCCGCCCGCAGCGCAACCAGGGGGTCCACGCGGGTGGCGCGCCACGCCGGCTGGTAGCTGGCTCCAAGCGCCACCACACCCCGCACCGCAGCGAACTCCGCCAGAACCAGAAAATCGAGGTCCGCGATTCCATTAGTACTAGTTCCACCGGATTTGCGGCCGCCCGTTCCCTCGCGTTCTGATAGATCCTGAGTGGCCACTGCTTACTGTTGATTTAAAATCAGTTAGGGAAACCTTTGCATCGGTGTGTCCTGTCTCCCCCGCGTCGTGCTTTCCTTTCCCTGGCCGGGGGGGTATATTTCCGCGGTTGTCCTTTGGCCATTATGCCGACTGACGGTCCCAACAATCCGCCACCAGCCCCGACCGGGGTCACTCCGCAGCGCATTCTGATCGCCTCGACTGCGCTGCTGACCTTCATTTCCTTCTGGCGGGCGGCGGCCATTGTCCTGAACGACCTGGCCTCCTCGGCCTACTACGCCGGCGGCATCGCCGAGCACGCCGTGGGCAAGTCGGCCCCCTGGTTCATCCTGGCGATCATGCTGTTCTCCTACGCCGTGCGGTCGGTCTATGTGGAGAGCTGCAGCATGTTCGTCCGCGGCGGGGTGTACCGCGTGGTGAAGGAAGCTATGGGCGGGACGCTGGCAAAGTTTTCCGTCTCCGCCCTGATGTTCGACTACATCCTGACCGGGCCGATCAGCGGCGTGGCGGCGGGGCAGTATGTGGTCAGCTTCGTAAACGAAGGCTTGCAGTACCTGCACCGCGAGCCCATGGGGAACGAAAACTACTGGGCCGCTGCGTTCGCCGTGGCCGTGACCATCTATTTCTGGTGGCAAAACGTCAAGGGCATCCCCGAATCGAGCGAGAAGGCGCTGCGCATCATGCAGCTCACCACGGTGATGGTGGTGATGCTGATCGGGTGGTGCGGGTACACCCTTTGGGTCCGCGGCGCGCATCTCCCTCCGCTGCCGGCGCTCTCCAACCTGACCTTCTCTCCCGATGCCCTGGGCTGGCTGAACGGCAAGGAGTGGGTGAAGCAGATCGCCCTGGTGGGTGTGCTGGTGGGTCTGGGGCATTCCGTGCTGGCCATGAGCGGCGAAGAATCGCTGGCCCAGGTGTACCGGGAAATCGAGCACCCCAAGCTGCCCAACCTGAAGAAGGCCGGCTTCATCATTTTCGTCTACAGTCTGGTCTTCACCTCCATGGTTTCCTTTTTCGCGGTGATGATCATCCCCGACGCGACGCGCAAGCAGTATTTTGACAACCTCATCGGCGGCCTGGCGCTCAACCTGGTGGGGCCGTTCCCGCTGCTGCTGGCCTTCCAGGGTTTTGTGGTTCTGGTGGGCACGCTGATTCTTTCCGGAGCGGTGAACACGGCGATTGTGGGTTCGAACGGCGTGCTCAACCGTGTCTCCGAGGACGGTGTGCTGGATGATTGGTTCCGGCAGCCCCACCCGCGCTTCGGCACGTCGTACCGGATCATCAACATCATCGTCGTGCTGCAGGTGCTGACCATCATCCTCAGCCGGGGAAACGTCTACACACTCGGCGAAGCTTACGCCTTCGGCGTGATCTGGAGCTTTGTGATGAAGGCGCTGGCCGTGCTGGTGCTGCGCTTCACCCATAAGGAGACGCGCGAGTACCGCGTACCCTTCAACTTGAAAGTGGGATCGGTGGAGCTGCCACTGGGCTTGGCCGCCATCGCCACGGCGCTTTTCTTGATCGCAATCACCAACCTGCTGACCAAACAGGTGGCCACCATCGCCGGAATTACTTTTTCCGTGCTGCTCTTCGGTCTATTCACTTTTTCCGAAAAGCTGGCCCACAAGCGGGGGCACGCCCACGGTGATTTGGACCAGTTCCACGTGGCGCCGCGCGAAAGCCTCTCGCCGGAAACGGTGGGCGCGCGGCCGGGAAACACCCTGGTGCCCATCAGCAACTATCACTCTCTTTACCATCTCGACGCGGTGCTGTCCCGCGTCAAGATCTCGCGGCGGGACGTGGTGGTGCTCCACGTCCGCCTGCTCAGCCGCGCCGCTTCGGGCGAATCCTGGCTCACGCCAGAACAGTTATTCGGCAGCGTCGAGCAGTACCTGTTCACCCAGGCGCTGTCTATGGCGGAAAAGCACGGCAAGCCCATCAAGCTGGCCATGGTTACCGCTACCGATGTGTGGGACGCCATGCTGCGCGCGGCCGCTTCCCTGAAATCTTCTGCCATCGTTTTGGGAAGGTCCTCGCGGGCGCCGATCGCCGAACAGGCCCGCGAGATGGGCCTGGCCTGGGAGCGCCTGCCTCCCCCGCGTCCCCCCATCAACTTGGAAATCTTTTCGCCCGGTGACAAACCGGAGCTCTTCTTCCTCGGGCCGCATGCGCCGCACCTCACCGCCAACGAGGTCGGCTTGATCCACCGCATCTGGCTGCACTACAGCGACCAGGTCGCTCCGGAAGAGCTGCATCACCATGACGTGGTGCATTTCGCGCTCAATGAGATCGAGCGGGAGAAGTCCGAAGGGATGGAAACGCAGGTCCTGGAACGTCTGCGGCAACACCTCGAGGAGAACCGGAAGAAGAAAACCACCCCATCCTCTAAATAGCAGGGCGGGCGGGGCAATCCAGCGGGATGCTAAGATAGACTTTAGCCGCCGATTCTCAGATTCACCCGGTCGTTACCCGGCCGCGCGGCGAAAATCCCGAAAGAGAGAGGACCGTGCACAACGTCATCATCATCGGAAGCGGCTGCGCCGGACTGACCGCGGCCATCTACGCGGCGCGCGCCAACCTGGCCCCGCTGGTCATTGACGGCCAGGAGCCCGGCGGGCAATTGACCCTGACCACCATGGTCGAAAACTACCCCGGTTTTGCCGACGGCATCTTGGGCCCTGACCTGATCGAAAATATGCGCAAGCAGGCGCAGCGCTTTGGTGCGACGTTTCGCGCCGGCAGCGTGACCGCCGTGGACCTCGGCCAGCGGCCGTTCCGCATCACTGCCGCGAATGAATCCTTTGAGACCAAGACGCTGATCATCGCCGCCGGTGCCACGGCACGGTTACTGGGTCTCGAAAACGAACGCAAGCTGATGGGCCATGGCGTCTCCACTTGCGCCACCTGCGACGGCTACTTTTTCCGCGAAAAGGAAATTGTAGTCACCGGGGGCGGGGACTCGGCCATGGAAGAGGCCACTTTTCTCACCAAATTCGCCAGCAAAGTCACCTTGGTCCACCGCCGCAACGAGTTCCGGGCATCGAAGATCATGCTGCAGCGCGCCCGCGACAACGCCAAAATCCAATTCCTCACCCCTTATGTGATCGAAGACGTTTTGGACGTCAGCAAAAACCTAGTGGAAGGTGTCAAGGTGCGCAACGTGAATTCGGGCGAAGTAAAGGTGATTCCCGCCGAGGGGCTGTTCATCGAAATCGGACATGAGCCGAACACGAAAATTTTCGATGGGCTGCTCAAAAAGGATGCCGGCGGTTACCTAGTGCCTGACAAGGGGACCATGACCAGCATCGAGGGCGTGTTCGTTGCCGGCGATGTCCAGGACCACGTCTACCGCCAGGCGGTCACCGCCGCGGGTTCCGGCTGCATGGCTGCCATTGAGGCCGAGCGCTTCCTGGAAGCGCAGGGGCACTAATTGACGGCGCCCCGGGGAAGCGAGTCGCCGCGGATCATCGTTCACCGTTCTCTCCACTCGCTCTGCGGGTGTTCCGGAAAGGACCCCCGGGCGTGATGCGCACACTTCTCATCGCGCTCTCCACGTCCAAATCGCTTGAGCGGTTCGTGCTTTCGAATCCCCTGGCGCGCCGGACCTCGCGCCGGTTTGTTGCCGGGGAAGAACTGGACGACGCGCTGGCCGCCGCGCGGGTTTGCAACCAGGCGGGGATGAAGGTCAGCCTCGATTACCTCGGGGAGAACGTGGCTTCCCGGGAGGACGCGGTCCGCGCGCGGGAGATGTATTTCGGCGTGTTCGACCGCATCGCGCAGGAAAAGCTGGACGCCAACGTCTCCCTCAAGCTCACGCAACTGGGCATCGACTTCGGCGACGATTTCTGCGCGCAACAAGCCGAGCCGATCATCCGCCACGCCGCGTCACTGGGCAACTTCGTGCGCCTGGACATGGAAGGCTCGTCCTATACCCAGCGCACCGTGGACATGACCCTCCTCCTGCGGCAGAAGAGCGAAGCCGTGGGCACGGTCATCCAGTCCTATCTCTACCGCAGCGAGCAGGACATCCGCGATCTGACCGCGAAGGGCTGCCGCATCCGCCTGTGCAAGGGCGCCTACAACGAGCCTCCCGAGGTGGCCTTCCCGCGCAAGGAGGACGTGGACAAGAATTACGTCAAGCTGATGCAGATCCTGCTGGAGAGCGGCATCTATCACGGCATCGCCACACACGACCCCGCCATGATTGACGCCACCAAAGAATTTGTTGCCAGGCAGAACATCGCCAAGGACAAATTCGAGTTCCAGATGCTGTACGGCATCCGCGCCGACCTGCAGCGGGAGCTGGTGCGCGACGGCTACCGCATGCGCGTCTACATCCCCTACGGCCGCGACTGGTTCCCCTACTTCATGCGCCGCCTCGCCGAAAGGCCCGCCAATCTGGTTTTCCTGGCGCGGAATTTGTTCCGGAATTAGGCGGGTCCGCGCTCCGCATGCGGCCGCGGCGCCGCTACACTTTCCTGCACACGGTGACGCCGTCGCGCAGCGGCACCAGAATGGTGAAGAAGTCCTTGGCGGCGTAAACCATGCGGTTGAATTTCTGAATCCCCAGCGTATCCCGGTCGTTCTTGTGGGTCTTCCGCGCTGCCCGGCCGGACCACAGCGTATTGTCGGTGATCATCAGCCCGCCTTGGCGCACGCGCGGCATGGCCAGGCGCGCCGCCTCGGGATACTGGTGCTTGTCCACGTCAATGAAGATGAGGTCGAACTCTCCCGGGGCGTCCTGGAGCAGGTCCATGGAATTGCCGACGTGGATCTGCACCCGGTCGGCGACTCCCGCGCGGCGAATGAATCCCTCGGCGCGCCGCGCTTTCTTCGGATCGCCATCCGAGTAGTGCACTTCGGCGCTTTCTCCCGCCGCGCGCGCCAGCCAGATGGTGGAATAGCCGATGGCCGAGCCCATTTCAAAAATGCGTCTGGCCCCGGCAAGCTGCGCGAAAAGATAGAGCATGCGCCCGACGGCGGGCCCGACGATGGGAATGTCCTCGCGTCCCGCCAGACGCTCCATCTCACGCAGCACCGGATCGCTTGCCGGTAAGAGGTCATACAGGTACTTCTCGACGGGCTTGGCAGTAATGTTTTTGGCAGTCCACATGCTTTTTCTCCTGCTTTGAGGGATCGCTCGCCGTGCGCGCTCAGGCCAGCGATTCGCCCGGTTTCAATGCGTGGATCTCCAGGCCGGCAATGTCTCCGGTCAGCGCGCGCAGCGCTTGTGGCGTTCCGGTCAGGACCGGAAACGTGGCGTAGTGCATGGGGACCACGTGGTGAACTTGCAGCAGGCGGATGGCCATGGCCGCCTCGCGCGGGCCCATGGTGTAATTATCGCCGATGGGCAGGCAGGCCAGGTGCGGCGAGTAGAGTTCCCCGATCAGTTTCATGTCGCCGAAGATTCCGGTGTCCCCAGCGTGGTACATGGTCAGCCCGCCGGGCAGGCGGATGATGAAACCGCACGGCTCTCCCCCGTAGATGATGGCGTCGCCGTCGTGGATGCTGCTGGAATGGATGGCGTGGACCATGGTCACTTCGATCTCGCCGGCCTTCTGAGTACCTCCTTTGTTCATGGGCTGCACTGACTTCACGCCCTTGCTGTCCAGCCACAAATAGATTTCGAAGTTGCAGACGATCACCGGTTTGAGCCGCATGGCGATCTCCACCGTCTCCCCCAGGTGGTCGCTATGACCGTGCGTAATGAGCAGCACATCGGCCCGCTCGGCATTCTTCAATGGCGCGGGGCAAGCCGGGTTGCCTTTGAGCCACGGGTCCACCAGGACCACCTTGCCGGATGGCGTGGTGATGCGGAAAGTGCTGTGACCCAGCCAGGTGATTTGATTGCCGCGCGTGAGCAGCATGACGGCGTCCCTCCTTAACAATCTATCCATCAGATCGAGTTCTTGTATCGCCTGTCGCCGGCAATCATCAAGCCAGCGCTTGCAGAATATCCTCGATCAAATCGTCGGGGTGTTCCAGCCCGATGGAAAAGCGCAGCAGATTTTGCGGCGTCTTCGAGTGTTTGCCTTCTGAGGATGCCCGGTGTTCGAGTAGGCTCTCGACGCCGCCCAGGCTGGTGGCGTTGAGGAACAACTTCACTCGCGATGCCGCGCGGATGGCCCGCTCGTAGCCGCCCTTAACCAGGATGGACATCATGCCCCCATAGCTGCGCATTTGCCTCGCGGCGATTTCGTGGCCGGGATGCGAGGGCAATCCAGGGTAGTAGACGGCCTCTACCTGTTTACATTGCGCCAGCGCCGCGGCCAGGGCCGCGGCGTTGGCGGAGTGTCTCTCCATGCGGCAGGGAAGCGACTTTACCCCGCGCAGCACCAGCCAGGAGTTGAAGGGCGAGGCCACGGCGCCAAGCACCTGGCGGGCCGCGGTCACCTGTTCATGGAAGGCGTCGCGCCTTTTCGAGACCAGGCCGCCGCCCTGCACGTCGCTGTGCCCTCCAAAATATTTCGTGGTCGAGTGGAGCGCCAGGTCCGCTCCCAGCTCCAGCGGGCGCTGCAGGACGGGGGTTGCAAAGGTGTTGTCCACCAGGACGCGCGCCCCGGCTTCCTGCGCGAGCTGCGAAATTGCGGCAATGTCAAAAATCTTCAGAAGAGGATTGGTCGGCGTCTCCACCCAGATGAGTTTGGTGTTCGGCCGCAGCGCGCGCTTCAGCTCGCCGAGGTCACGCAGGTCAACTACCGTGCTTTCCACACCCCATTTCGGCAGGTACTCCCGGCGCAGCCGCTGGAAGTCCACGTACATGTCGTCCGGGAAGATCACGTGCGAGCCGGGCTCGAGGCTCTGCAATACCGCCGCTCCGGCAGCCATGCCGGAAGAAAAAACCAGCGCCGCCTCTCCGCCTTCCATCTGCCGCAGGGCCTCTTCGAGACGCGCCTGGGTGGGATTCTTCTCACGGATGTAGGAGTAACCATGGATGTGTTCGCTGGCCGGGCCGTGCTCAAACGTGGTGGAGAGATGGATGGGCGGCGCTACAGCTCCGGTCGCCGGATCCACTTCCGCTCCGGCGTGGACGGCAATGGTTTCAAGTCGCATTTTGCGTGAGGCTCCTGGATGAGGAGTGACCGCGGAAGAAGGAGTATATCCGTTTGACGGAGGGCTGAATAGAGATGCCGCGGAGAGCAATGCGTTGCGCGAAATTCCGCCGTCTAGTTCCCTGAAGCGGCGAGAACTTTTTCGATGATTTTTACAAACGTCTCGCGCGTTTGCTCGCCCTCGATGTGCCCGAGCAGCCGGCCATCCTTGGCGTAGAAGAATGTAGCCGGGAGCGCTCCGCTCCAGCTTGGACTGACCTGGTTGATGAACTCCTGTTCCTTGCCCGGCTTCTTGCGGTAGTTGGGGAAGCCTGCGGGGTGAAGGGCGAGAAATTTTCGCGCCAGGCCGGCCTCGGCGTCTTCATCCAGGCTGACGCCGAAGACGGTGAGGCCTTTTTCCCGGTACTGGCGGGCCAGCTCGGCAACCATGGGGAATTCGTCGCGGCAAGGTTCGCACCAGGTAGCCCAGAATGTAACCATCAAGGGTTTGCCGCGGCGCGCGGCCACCAGCGCATCGAAGCGACTGGCTTCCATCACTTCGATGTTCCGCGGCTGCGCCAGCTTCTTCGATGGTGTGGCTGGTGGGCTTGATTTCGTAGGAACAGGTGTCTGCGCTCGGGCGGAGACCAGCAGAATAGAAGCCAGGGCTGCGAGCAGAAGCCCCGCGCCGCGGGCTAAATACCGTATTCTGAAAGAACCGGGATTCGCTGCCATCAGGTTCAACTGCCGGACTTGTTGTCGGAGCGGGGAACCCGTTTGATGGTGCAGCCGAACGCCTTGGTTTCTGAAATCGGCACGGTCTTTCCCGAAGCCAGCGCATCCACGGCAACCTGAAGGTCGCGCTGCGAGATCTTGGTGGCGTCGCGGCTGTCGTCAATCCGCCCGTGGTAGCGCAGTATGCCCTGGCGATCGAACACGTAGGTTTCCGGTGTGAAGGAGGCGCCCAGCGCGTCGGCCAGGCGGTTGTCCTCATCTTTGAGAATTGGGAATGTTAG
The DNA here is from genome assembly GCA_041485165.1 of Terriglobia bacterium. Lineage (GTDB taxonomy): Bacteria > Acidobacteriota > Terriglobia > Acidiferrales > UBA7541 > JAAFGT01. The sequence continues at coordinate 11,447 of JBGPJC010000109.1, forward strand.
CCCGTGTTCCTTGGAGTGCTGGACGACAACGTCGGACGGCTCGGTGCGGTTGGAGTTGATCCCCACCACGGCAAAGCCGCGTGCCGCCGCCGCGCGGGAGAACTCCTGCATCCGTTCGTTGTAGGCGTTCGAGACAGGACATTGGGTGGCAACGAAAATCACCACGATGCCCTGCTTGCCCGTGTAGCGCGAAAGATCAGTTTTTTCCCCGGTCAGCGTGAGCAGCGGCAAGGACGGCAGGCGCGTGCCAATCGGGGCCGGAGTCTGCTGCGCGCAACCGGCACTGGCAATCAGGGCGATGGCGGAGATCATGGCGATGCGTTTCAGGTTCATGGATTTACCTCTTCGGGATTCGGCGATGGGGACAACAGATTGGATGCGAGAGCCATTCGCTGGGTTTCGTGCATTACTAGCCGCATTCGACAGGGCACTTCTCCGACATTCATAGTATGACAGGCGGGCGCCGGGTGTCGAATCCGCGGCGGCGTTGAAACACTTTTCTGGTGCCGGCAGCCGCATTCTGGCGCGATATTGAACTGGCCGAGCTTTAGTGATATAAAAAAGGTTCGCCCTGCGGCACACTGTTTGTGCCAGCAGGGTGCGGCGAGATCACTCTGCGGAGGAGACCGGGAAATGGCGTATGTGATTGCCGAGCCGTGCATCGGCACCAAAGACACCGCGTGCGTGGACGTTTGCCCGGTGGATTGCATTCATCCGCGCAAGGATGAGCCTGAGTTTGCCAACGAAACGCAG
>JBGPJC010000110.1:0-11987 GCA_041485165.1 Terriglobia bacterium
GCCGGCGGCGATTACAGCGCCACGGCGGGGAGCGACGTGGTGGTCATCACCGCAGGCTTCCCGCGCAAACCGGGGATGAGCCGCGACGATTTACTGCGCGCCAACTATGACGTCATCCAGCAGGTGGTCACGCAGATCGTCAAACACTCGCCGGACAGCATCCTGATCATGGTCACCAACCCGCTCGACGCCATGGCTCAGGCGGCCTACAAGCTCAGCAAGTTTCCGAAGAATCGTGTCATCGGCATGGCCGGTGTACTCGATTCCGCGCGGATGAGCTCGTTTGTCGCCGCCGAGCTGGGCGTCTCGGTGGAAAACGTCCACTCGTTTGTCCTCGGCGGCCATGGCGACGACATGGTGCCGCTGCCGCGCTACTCGACGGTGGCCGGGATCCCCTTGCCTGACCTGCTGCCGAAAGAGCGCATTGATGCCATCGTGGAGCGCACGCGCAAGGGCGGCGCGGAAATCGTCAACCTGCTGAAGACCGGCTCGGCCTATTACGCGCCTTCGGCTGCGGCGGTGCAGATGGTCGAAGCCATACTGAAAGACAAGAAGAAAATCCTGCCCTGCGCCGCCTACCTCGAAGGGGAATACGGAGTCCATGGCTTGTTCGTCGGCGTGCCGGTAAAGTTGGGCGCGCGCGGGATCGAGCAGATCATCGAGATCAAGCTCACCCCGGAAGAAAATGCCGCGTTGCAGAAGTCCTCGGCCGCGGTGCGCGAGCTGGTCAACGTCCTCGGCGTCTGATGCCGGCCACGATTACTGCATTCCCTCAAATCTGCCGTTGCATACCCGTCGGAATGTGACATAGTGCGCTCGCCTGCGGCCGCTCGGAACACGGAGAGTGGTACGCAAGAGATTCTCGCTCACAAGGAGAGTGACCAATGGACAGAGGCGGTGCCGCTTTCTTCGCAGAGTTTCTCTGGCTCTTCCTGTGTCTGATTGCCGTCTTCTACATCTATGCCGCCGTCTGTGTGATGAAGATTGCCGAGAAGACGAATACGCCCGATGCCTGGTGGGCCTGGGTCCCCATCCTGAATGTCGTTCTGCTGATCAAGATCGCCGGAAAGCCGCTGTGGTGGATTTTGCTGCTCATCATCCCGCTGGTGAACTTGATTATCTTGATCCTCGTCTGGATAGCTGTGTGTGAGGCGCGGCAGAAGTCACCGGCACTGGTGATTGGACTGCTTCTCCCGGTGGTCAACCTAGTGGTCTTGGGCTACCTGGCGTTCTCGGACTAACCGCGCTCGTCAACTGGACGTATCGCCCAGCCTGAGGCAGCCGGTGCAAGGCGCTACTGTCTCTTTCGTGTCTTTTCTTTCCTCTGCGTTCTCCGCCTCTCTGTGTTCTCTGCTATATGTTTTGCCTTTGCACTTTCAATTCACTTGGCAAAATCTGACGGTGTGCTCCTGGAAGCCCTTCGGCCCGCCCTTCTTGAAGTTCAGTTCCCGGCGACAATTACTTTTCTGGCGCTTCTGGCGCGTTCGCCGGCGCGGGGCCAACGCGTTCCACCACCACGCGCTCGATGACCACCGGCTCTCGAGGCAAATTGGAAGAGCCCGTCGCCACCCGCGCGATGACCTTGACCACATCGAGGTTCTCGCACTGCCCGAAGATGGTGTGACGGTTGTTTAGGTGCGGCGTAGGCACTTCGGTGATGAAAAACTGGCTGCCGTTGGTCCGCGGGCCGGAGTTGGCCATGGCCAGACGCCCGGGCACGTCAAACTTAAGCGTCGCCGCAAATTCATCCTGATAGGGAAAGCCCTCCCCGCGCGGGCCCCCGGTGCCGTTTCCCAGTGGGTCGCCGCCCTGGATCATGAATTCCGGGATGACGCGGTGGAAAGTAAGGCCATCGTAAAACCGCTTACCGGAAACTTTGCTCCCGGTCCTAGGGTCTTCGTAAGACTTGTGCCCCAACGCCAACCCGACGATGGTGCGGATCGTCACCGGAGCTTCCTTCTCGAATAGTTTGCAGGTCATCGAGCCTTTGCTGGTTTCAAAGGTCAAATACAAGCCCGGCGCGCGGTTCTGTTTTGCCATGGCGGTCTCCCCTCTACGATTGCGCTGTGGCTGTTTTCCGATTCGCGCGCGACTGTACGGCGATCTTCTTCGCGAGCACCCTCAGGATGACTTCTTCTCCGGCGCTTTCGTCGTGGCCTTCTTCGCCGGAGCTGTGCCCGTCTTCGCCGGCGCCTTCGCCGGGCCGCCCTCGGGAGCATTAGCCGGCACGTGGCCCACGCGCTCGACAGTGACCAGCTTAATCACCACCGGGGTGTTGGGCATCTCCCGCGCTTTTTTGCCGGTGGGAACATGAGTGATTGCTTTGACTACGTCCAGGTCTTCGCACTGGCCCCAGATGGTGTAGCCGCCATTGAGGCTGGGATATGGAACCTCGGTGATGAAGAATTGGCTGCCATTCGTGTCCGGGCCGGAATTGGCCATGGCCAGGCGTCCGGGGATGTCGAACTTCAATCTGGCCGAGGTCTCGTTCTTGTAAGGGAAACCTGGTCCCCCGGGGCTGCCCATGCCGTTGCCCAGCGGGTCGCCGCCCTGGATCATGAATTGCGGGATAACGCGATGGAAGGTGAGCCCATCAAAGAAATGCTTGCCGGCTACGCTCTGCTTGGTCTTGGGGTCGATGTAGCTCATCTTGCCCAGCGCGAGCCGCACCATGGTGCGCACCGTCACCGGCGCCTCGTTTTCGTAGAGCAGGCAGTGGATCGCGCCCATGGAAGTGTCAAAGGTCATGTACAGTCCGGGGTCGCGCGCGGGCTGCTCGGTCTTCGCCGGAGGTGTTGGCGTTGTCTTGGGAGGCGCGGACTGTTGCGCGGCGGCCGGGAGAATCCCGGCCAGGCCGGCAAGAAAGACAATTTTCAGTGCTGAGCGCATCTTCATTTTCTCCTCTTTCGAGTGTCCTCTGGTCCGCCCGAGGCCGGGATTCTTCGCCCGCTGCGGCGGATTCAGAATAACCATCGTTCACAAAAAGAATCCATCATGAGCCGAATTTATTTTGTCGCCGGCGCTTCCCTGCTGACTTTTTCCACTTGCTCCATCACCCGCAGGAGATTGCCTCCCAGAATCCTCTCCACATCGGCCTCGGAATAACCTTTGCGCAGCAGGGCTTCGGCGATCCGCGGCAGATGCGAAACATCTTCCATCCCCTGGGGCATGATCGCGCCGTCGAAGTCCGAGCCCAGCCCCACGTGGTTCGGACCCACCAGCTTCACCACGTGAGCGATGTGCTCGATGATTTTCTCCCAACTGACCGGCGGCAGTTTGCCGGCCGCGGTCAACTGCTGGTTGATGCGGGTTCCACCGCGGATCAAGCACGCTTGATTCTTTCCGCACTCCGCGGCAAGCTGGTCTTCCAGCGGTTTGCTGGCTTCTTTGCTGGACTTGGATGCGTCGGCGTATTCCTGGCTCAGAAATCCGATATGGTAGTTGATGTTGATCACCCCTCCATTCTTGGCCAGCGCGCGGATCATGTCGTCGCTCATGTTGCGCGGCACATTGCAGATCGCGCGGCAGGAGGAGTGCGAGGCGATCATGGGCGCGCGGGTAATCTCCAGGACATCGTAAAACGTCTTGTCGGAGACGTGCGAGATGTCCACCATCATCCCCAGGCGGTTCATCTCCCGCACCACATCCTTACCGAAAGATGTCAAGCCGTTGTGCGCCGGTTTGTCAGTGGAGGAGTCCGCCCAGTCGTCGTTCACACTGTGCGTCAGAGTGATGTAACGTACGCCCAGGGTGGCGTAGATGCGCAGGATGGCCAGGTCGTCGGCGATCATGTGACCGCCTTCCACGCCCATCAGCGTGGCGATCTTTCCTTGCGCGCGGGCGGCGCGGATGTCCGCGGCGGTGGTGGCCAGCACCAGCTCGTTGGGGTGGCGGCGCGCCTGCTCGCGCACCGCGTCAATCTGCCGCAAAGCTACCTGCACGGATTCTAGCTGCGGGACCGTGCCCGGCGTCCAGATGGAAAAGAAGATTCCGTTCAGGCCGCCTTCGCGCATGCGCGGGATGTCGATGTGCCCCCGCGCGTCGCGCGCGGCCAGGTCGAAGTTCTCGTAAATCATGCGCTGCGGGGTGTCGTCGTGGGTGTCGAGGACGATGGCGCGCTTGAGCAAGCGCTGCGCCCGCTGGCTGATGTCGTCGGCGCTGGAGCGGCCGGCGGCAAATGCCAGCGCCGCGACTCCCAGCGCCGCCCCGAGCAGAATCTGCGTGCTTTTTGTCATCCTCTGTCCCATCTCCATCGTCCGTTCAAAAAAAGGCCAGCCGCGACCTCCGGCTGGCGCTGGGGGAACCGCGTTTATATGCGAGCGTTTACGCGCGGTCAAGTGCGGAGTAGCCCGTCTGCCGCGCTTATCCCAACAACCACCCCACCACCGCTTGGCGTATCGCCTGGCGGTTTATCTCAGCGATCGATTCGGTGAGGGGGATCTCCTTGGGACACACCTCGACGCAATTCTGCGCATTGGCACAGTCGGCCACGCCGCCGGGGCCCATCACTGCCGCCAGCCGCTCGCGGGCGTGCATGGCCCCGGTGGGGTGGGAGTTGAACAGCCGCACCTGGCTGATAATCGCCGCGCCCACGAAGGCGGAATTTTCGTTCACCTGCGGGCACACTTCCAGGCAGTTGCCGCAGGTGATGCAGCGCGAAAGCGGGTAATGCTTTTCTTGCGTTTCAGGAGACATGCGCGGGCCGGGACCCAGGTCGTACGTGCCGTCAATGGGTACCCAGGCCTTCATGCGCATCAGGTTGGTGAACATCGAGGAGCGATCCACAATCATGTCTCGAACGATCGGAAACTTGCTCAGCGGCTCGACGCGAATGGGCTGCTGGAGCGAATCGACCAGGGTAGAACAGGCCTGGCGCGGCCGCCCGTTGACCACCATGGCGCACGCCCCGCAAACTTCTTCCAGACAGTTGGCATCGTAGGCAATCGGAGTGGTCGGCTTGCCGTCGCTGGTCACCGGATGCTCGGCGATGTCGCGCAAGCAGATGATGATGTTCATCCCCGGGCGATGGTCGAGTGAAAACTCTTCCCAGTGCGGCTTCTCGCGGAGATCCTCCTGGCGTTTGAAGCGCACCAGCACCTTCTTCCCGCTTCCCGCGCTGCCGTGTTTGGAGGTTTCGGTAACCATAGTTTTTCTTCCCGGACGCTTCTGAGCCTCGCCTACGCTTGGGCGTCGTAGCGGCGGGCACGCGGCGGGATCGCCCCGGTGTCCACTCGCTCGTACGAAAACTTGATCTGCCCGCGGTCGTAACTGGCGCGCGTGGTCTTCAACCACTCCGCGTCATTGCGCTCGGTGAAATCCGGCTTGTAGTGCGCGCCCCGCGACTCGTCGCGCCGCAGCGCTCCAATGGTGATCACCCGCGCCAGAATCAGCATGTTGTACAGCTCGCGGCAGAAGCTCAATGTCTGGTTCGACCACGAGGTGCGGTCGGAGAGGTTGATCTTCTTGTAGCGCTCCAGGAGCTCCTGGATTTTGGCATCGGTGCGTTCCAGGTTCTTGTTGTGGCGCACTACGGTGACATGCTCGTTCATCCATTCGCCCAGCTCGTTCCAGATGGTCACCGGGTTTTCCGTGCCTTCCTGGTGCAGCAGGCTTTCGTTGATGAATTCCTGCTTGCGGCGCTCGGCGTCGAACAAAGTTGCCGGAACGCTCTCATAGCCCTTCTCCAGCCCGCGGGCATAGCGGATAGAGGCCGGTCCGGCAACCATCCCGCCATAGATGCAGGAAACCAGCGAGTTGGCGCCCAGGCGATTGGCCCCGTGGTACTGGTAATCGCACTCGCCCGCGGCGTAAATTCCGGCCACGTTGGTGGCGGCATTCTCATTGTCGATCCAAATCCCACCCATGGTGTAGTGCATGGCCGGAAAAACTCGCATGGGCTCTTCGCGCGGGTCCACGCCCAGAAACTTTTCGTAAATCTCGAGGATGCCGCCCAGCTTGCGATTGAGCGTATCCCGCGGGATGTGGGTGACGTCCAGGTACACCGCCGGGCGGCCATCCAGGCCCTGCTTCAGCTCGTACACCGCCTTGTGAATGGCGCGCGTGGCGATGTCCCGCGGCACCAGGTTGCCGTATTTCGGATACCACTCCTCGAGGAAGTAGAAGCGCTCGGCCTCGGGAATTTCGCGTGGCCGCCGCGCGTCGCCGGGCTTTTTGGGCACCCACATTCGCCCGCCCTCGCCGCGCGCCGATTCGCTCATCAGCCGGCATTTGTCCTCGCCGGGGATGGCCGTGGGATGCACCTGGATGAATTCCCCGTTGGCGTAGTCCACGCCCTGCTGGAACAGCGCCGATTGCGCCGAACCGGTGCAGACCACCGAGTTGGTCGACCGTCCAAAAATGGCGCCGATGCCGCCGGTGCAGAAGATTGTCGCATCCGCCGGAAAAGTCCTGACCTCCATGGTTTTCAAGTCCATGGCGCAAATCCCGCGGCAGACCTTGCCCTCGTCCAGCACCGCGGAGAGGAATGTCCAGCCTTCGTACTTCTTCACCTTGTCTTCGGACTCGAAGCGGCGCACCTGCTCATCCAGCGCGTAGAGCATCTGCTGCCCGGTGGTGGCTCCGGCGAATGCGGTGCGGCAATAGAGCGTGCCACCAAAGCGGCGGAAGTCGAGCAGGCCTTCCGAGGTGCGGTTGAACATCACGCCCATGCGGTCGAGCATGTCAACGATGCCCGGGGCGGCCTCGCACATGGCTTTGACCGGCGGCTGGTTGGCCAGAAAATCTCCGCCATAGATGCTGTCGTCAAAATGCTTAGCGGTGGAATCGCCCTCGCCCTTGAGGTTTTTCGCCGCGTTGATGCCTCCCTGGGCGCAGACCGAATGTGAACGCTTCACCGGGACGATGGAAAACAGTTCGACGGTAACGCCCGATTCAGCCGCGCGGATGGTGGCCATCAAACCGGCCAGCCCTCCACCCACCACGATGATTTTTGGCTGTCTCATTGCACGTAGAACTTAAAGGGGTGCCAGTCATAGCGGGCACCCACCAGGATGGCCACACCCGCCAGCGAGAATGCCACCCCCACTGCCGCGCCCAGCAAAGCGGCGGCGCGCTGCGACCGCGCGGTCACCGCCACTCCCCACTTGCACAGGAAATTCCACACCCCGTTTCCCAGGTGAAACGAAGCAGCCAGAACGCCCACCAGGTAGAGAATCGCGTACAGATTGTTGGACATGTCGGCGTGGACCGTTACGAAATTCGAGCGGCCCGCGGTCAAGATCCGCGCGGAATAAAAATGCCAGCCGATGAAAAGAAAGGCGATGATCCCCGTCCAGCGCTGTAGCGTATAGCTCCAGTTCCCCCGCCAGGGATACTGCACCAGGTTGGACTTCCCCTGCCACCAGACGTACATTCCGTAGCAGCCGTGGTAAAGGATGGGAATCCAGATGACCAGGGCTTCGATGACGATGCGGAAAGGAATGGTCTGCAGGCCCTGGCCCACTTCGTCATACTTGGCCGGGCTGACCAGGACATAGCTGTTGGACCAGAAGTGCTCGGCGAGGAATGCACCAACGGGAATAATTCCAGAAAGGGAATGGAGTTTACGCCAGAAAAAGCTCGAATCCGTTTCCCCCTGTAAGGCGGGCATATCTGCGGGCATCTCCGTTTGTCAGACTTGGACGGCCCTGCTCGAGCCGGGGGCCGTCACCGTTCAGGTGGCGCGGCAGTGTAGCAGGCCGACCAGTATATCGCCCGCGCAGGCGTCAAGCAAGCCAGCTCCGCGAGTGGTACCGGTTTCGAAATTCGCCGAATCATCGGTGCCTCTTTCGGTGTAAGATTTCCGCGGTCTAGTCCCGCTCAGGAGGCAAGGAATGGCCGAGCCCTCGGTGGCCGAGTTTACCCGGCTGGTGGATGCGCTGGTCTCCCGTGGGGAGCCGATTGATCTGGTCACGGCGGTGAAATTGGCCGAGGAGATCAGCAAGGCATTTGCCGTGAAGGCCGATGAAGTGGCCATCCTAAAAACCACCGCGGACGATAAATTTCTTCAGTTTGTGATCCCGGCGAAGTTTCAGAACTTGGGCACCATCCCGGTCAACAGCACCAGCGCCCTTTCCGCGCGCACGGCACGCGAGAAGCGCTCTGAGATTCTCAACAACTTCACCATCGCGCGTCACACCACAGTGTTCGAGGCCGTCCCACTGGCCGAGAAGCGCGGCGACCCCATCCAGAAGATCATGAGCGCCCCGATCACCCACGAAGCCAAGGTCACCGGAGTGATCCAGGTGTCGCGCAAAGGAAAGACCGTGACCTCGTCCGGCCCGGACTTCACTCCGCGGGAGCTGAGCGAGCTGTCCGGCTACGCGGCCCAGGTGGCGCGCTTCCTGTCGCTGATCCCTACGCCGTGAAAGAGATGCCGGAAGAGGGTTGCGGCTTCTCCCCTCTGCGGCGAGTCTTTACACCTCCGCACACGGTTGCTGCCGGAAGCCGATAAAAGGATTGACACCCCAGCACCTTCTTGTTACTTTCCGTTGCGCACTCCACAAGCGAGGAATCTGAGCGCGCACTCCGACGCATCCACACTCCATGGCCTTCGTTGCAAAAAAAATATTTCTTACCAAGGGCGTCGGAAAACACCGCGAGCGTCTTTCCAGCTTTGAGCTGGCGCTGCGCAATGCAGGCATCGCCGCCTGCAACATTGTGCGCGTCTCTTCGATTTTCCCGCCGCAGTGCAAGCTGATCTCCCGCGCCGAAGGGCTCAAGAAGATCAAGCCCGGCCAGGTGGCATTCTGCGTGATCAGCGAAAACTCCACGCGCGAGCCGCACCGGCTGATCGCCGCGGGCATCGGCGTGGCCCTCCCTGCGGACAAATCCATGTACGGTTATCTTTCCGAGCACCACTCCTTTGGAGAAACGGAAGAAGTAGCCGGGGAATACACCGAGGAGCTGGCCGCGGAAATGCTGGCCACCACTCTCAACGTGGATTTTGATCCAGACTTGTCCTGGGATGAGAAGAAAGAGGTCTACCGCATTTCCAACAAAATCGTGCGCACCATGAACGTCACGCAGTCCGCGGTGGGCGACAAGCGCGGCCTGTGGACCACTGTGCTGGCTTCCGCTTTCCTGATCGGAGAAGACGACTAGCTCGGACGCTTCCCGGCGGCTTGATTCCTGAACATCTTTACCGCTTTCTGCGCGGCGCGTGGTCGAAGTATTTCAAACGCTCGAGAACCGCCCCCACCACCAGCGGCAAAGCTACGGTCGCGTCGTCCAGCACCTCGGCAAATATTCCGCCTTCCTCTTCAGGAACGAACTTGCCCCAGGACACCGCCTCGCGGTAGGTGCTCCCGGAAAGCCCGCCCCAGTTGACCGGCTCGGGACAGATGCGCAGGCCGTAGTTGTAGCGCTTGAGCGGCAGCTTTTCATATCCCCGGCGCGCCAGCAGCTCCGCATAGACGCCAAACTGCTGCGACCAGTTGCGCGGCACTCCGCCTCCAATGGTGAAGATGCCCATTTTCTTCTGCCCCAGCATGGTCTCGGCAAAATATTCAAAATCTTCGAAGGGGTCATAGCGCAGCAACGGGAGATTTTTCTTGCGGCGCGCGCGCTTGTGCAGCGCGAAGTCAATCCCCAGCTCGGAGTCGGTGAAGGCGGGGACAAAGACCGGCACGTTGCACTCCCGTGCAGTTTTCAGGATTCCACGGCCGGGGACTTCCGCGCAGAGGTACTCGCCGATGCGGCGGTGGAGTTTCCAACTGCACACCGTCTCGGCCGCATCCCACTGTTCGAGGACGTGCTCCACCACTTCTTCGACGTGGTCCAGGTTGATTTCCGGTTCCAGCGAATCGTACACGCGGTTGTATCCGGCGTGGAAAAGCTCGCGGTCGTCCATTTTCGGATCGTAGCGGAAGTGCGAGCGCCCGGTAGCCTCGACCAGACCGTGGGCCATCAGAGCGCCGGTCGAGACAATGGCTTTTACAATTCCCGCTTCCATCAAGTCGCAGAAGATCAAACCCATTTTGCCCACGGTCAGCGCCCCGGACAGAGTCAGGACTACGAAGCAATCCTTGTCGCGGGCCATGGTCTCGAGCACGTCGGCGGCGTCACCGATCTGGCGGCCGGTAAAGGCGGTCTCGCCCATGGCGCGGACCAGCGCGTCAATCGTGCGGCACCGGGAAAGGTCCAAAGGAAAGATCGGGCGCAAGCGGTCGGAAACCGGGTCGTGCAGCACACGGCCCGTCACGGTCTTCTTCTTCGCCGCCTTCTTTGCTTTCGGGGCGGGCTTGCCGCTTTTCTTTTTCGGCATCCGGAACCCTCGCGCGTTCGCGCCATTTGCAAAAACGCGCCCACAGATAGTACAAGAGTCAGGCGGGATTGCATAACCGTGCGGGGAGAGGACCAAGATGGGATCGTTTCCGGCATTGTTCGCGATGGAAGGCGTGTTCATTGGATTCCAAAGACCACATCTATTCGGATGGCTGCTGATCGGCTTGCTGGCCGGATGGTTGAGCGGCGAGCTGATCCGTGGCAAGGGGTTTGGCTGCCTGGGCAACGTACTTCTCGGATTGATTGGCGCGGTGGTGGGCGGCTGGATGTTTGACCGCCTGGGGATTCAATTCTATGGCTTCATTGGCAGTCTTGCCGCGGCGACGATTGGCGCCGTAGTGGTGGTCGCGCTGGCCCGCGCCCTGGCCGGTTCCAAGTAGCTTTTTATGGAGTGCGGGAACTTGCTCCCGCGGTGCTTTTTCCGAAGCTTGCTTCGGGGCGGCTGAACTGGGGGGCTCCGGCTGCGTAATCACCCCGCCTTCCTCATCCGCCCGTGATACGATGGCTGCTTCTTCGGAGGTCACACAAACACTTTGAGCTCACCCTCTGTAACTCTTCTTCCTCTCGGAGGTCTCGGCGAGTTCGGCATGAACATGCTCGCCCTCCGCTCGGGCGACGACATCGTGGTAATCGATGCCGGATTGATGTTCCCGGAAGCCGAGCTGCTCGGCGTGGACGTGGTGTTGCCGGACATCACCTATTTGAAACAAAACCTCGCTTGCGTGCGCGCCATTTTTCTGACCCATGCCCACGAGGATCACATCGGCTCTCTGCCCTATCTTCTCGGCGACATCCACGTGCCCATCTACGGCAGCCGCTACACGCTGGCCATCCTGCGCAAGAAACTTCAGGAGAGCGGCCACCTGGAAACGGCGGAACTGCGCGAGATGAAGCCGGGGGCAAAGGTAAAAGCCGGTTGCTTTGAGGTCGAGCCGATTTACGTCACCCACAGCACCATCGACTGTCTGGCGCTGGCCGTCCGCACGCCCGCGGGCGTGATCATCCACACCGGCGATTTCAAGATGGACCCCACGCCGATTGACGGGCAGCCGTTCGACCTGCACGCATTCGCCAGGTACGGCAAGGAAGGCGTGCTGGCGCTGCTCAGCGACAGCACCAACGCCGAGCGTCCCGGGTTCACGCCGTCCGAGCGCGCCGTGCGGCCGCAACTCGAGGCGCTGATTCGCGCGGCGCCGCGCAAAATCATCGTGTCGTGCTTTGCCAGCTCGATCCCCCGCATCCAGCAGGTCGTGGATATCGCCCATTCTCTGGGGCGCAAGGTGGCATTTGTCGGGCGCAGCATGGTGGACAATGTGGAGATCGCCCACAGCCTCCGCCAGCTCTCCATCCCCGACGGGATGGTGGTGCGCCCCCAGGACGTCAAGAGTTTCGACCCCAGGCAACTCGTGGTGCTGGCCAGCGGCAGCCAGGCCGAGCCGATGTCTTCCATGTCGCGCATGGCCGTGGACAATCACCGTCACATCACCATTGACCCCAATGATTCGGTGATCCTCTCGGCGCGCATCATCCCCGGCAACGAGAAGGCCATCTCGCGGATGATCGATCACATGTTCCGGCGCCAGGCCCAGGTGTACTACGAGTCCGGCGCCAGCGGACCCATCCACGTTTCCGGTCACGCCAGCCAGGAAGAGTTGAAGCTGCTGCTCAACCTTGTGCGGCCAAAGTATTTCATTCCCATGCAC
>JBGPJC010000111.1:0-11676 GCA_041485165.1 Terriglobia bacterium
CCCTCGATCTCGAGCATCACTCCCATCAGCGCAAGCGCGGGCTCGACGGTGCCTCTCACCCTCACCGGCACGCAGTTCTTCGCTTCCCAAATTGCCGTCTTGGGCAGCGGAATCACGGTCAGTAATCAGGCGGTGAACGGGTCGGGCACGACGTTCACCTGCACGCTCACGATTACCGCTGGCGCAACAATCGGCGCACACACCGTCACCCTGAGTAACGGCGCCGGCACCAGCAACCCGGTCACTTTCACGGTGAACTGAGCATTCGAGCAGCGGCTGCTGCGGATGCAAGAAAGCCCCGGGCAAACGTCCGGGGCTTCTTGTTTCTCTGAAGGAAACCAGAGGCACGATGCGCTGCGTTTCTCTTCGTGCGAGTGGTGCCCGACACAAGGCGGAGATTCCCTGGTAGAACCTCCCCTCGCGGAATGCCTCAGACCCGGTCTGTAGTTACTGCGGCTGATTCGGCTTCGGCGGGGTGCAGAAGCCTTTCGCGTCCCTTCAAGTAGAAGAGCATGCCGGCGAGGCCGAGCAGTGCGGTGAGCACGCGCCAGGCCAGCATGGACTCCGCTCCGGACGTAATGTTGGCGATCCGGAAAAGTTTTTCGAAGGCCGCTTCCCCGAAGCCCAAACCGCCCGGTGTCAGCGGCACGGTGTTGACCAGCAGGCCGAGCGGCACCATCAGGCCGGCCCGCCACACCGGCTCTCCCGGCACCGTGGCTGCGGCGAGCAGAAGAAGGATCACGATGGTCTGCAAATGCCCAACCAGGGAGAGGCCCACGCCGGCGAAGAGAGGATACAAATGCCGGCCGAATCCGTGGACGGTATCGAAGATCCGCTCGGCGTAGACGCCCAGGGGCGCCTTGCCGAAGAACCACAGAAGCAGACGGCTGTTGCGAACCCGCGTCGAAAAACACAACAGAAACCCGCACAACATAGCGGCGGCGATGAGCGCGTCGAACCACAGGATATCGCGCAGCGCGCGGGAAGACGAGACCAGGTTGGCGAAGAAGGGGATCAACATGAGCGGCAGCAGAAGCATGGCAAACATGCCCACGGCGCGGTCCAGCAGAACAATGGTCGCAACTTCGGTCCTGCGTCCGGCATTCCCTTCGGCGGCGTAGTAGATTTTCATTACATCGCCGCTCGTTCCCCCCGGCAGGAAAGTGCTGAAGAACTGACCGATCAGCGTCAGCTTGAGCGAGTCCCAAATCGTCAGGCGAAGCCCGAGAGGCCGCAGCAGAATACAGAACCGCCACGCGCCAATGAGAAAGTTGAAGACCAGGAAGGCCAGAGCCAGGAGGGTAAGCGGCCAGGCCCGCACCAGACCCAGCAGTGAGCCCCACTTGATCAGCCCGGACGAACCCAGGTATATCAGCAGAACGACGCCGATGATGCCGCGGATCAGCCCGAAGATGACTTTGCGCCTCCGGCTCATCTGGTTCCCGTCGCAGGATCTCCAACACGCTCAAAAATCTGGATGGGCGGATTCACGCTGGGGTAATCGAGAGCCGGCCGGCGCACCCAGGGCAGCAGAGGCGGCGTCTCGAAACGCGCCGCCAATTGGTAGCCCAACTTTCCTTCGCGCAGCCCGTCGACAATCGCCGGCGGACAAGTGGCACTGTCCGGAAAGCCCACAGGGCTGGAATGGTCGGGCATGCTGATGATGAACCTTGGCTGGCGCGCCGCCCATCCGGCGACGATCTCCGCAACGGCATCGGGGCCAGTGGAGGCTTTGCGAATGGCGCCCAGGTAGAGGATGGCGCGCTCGGCGACCGCGCCGCGCTCCAGCGGAGGGAGTTTCTGTGTCGGGCCAAAATACTCGATACGCGCACCGGAAGCCGTACGGGGCGCCAGCCACGCCGCAGCGTCGTAGCGGGAGTCGCGCAGCATGGCGTAAGTGAGGTCGGCCCCGCGCAGGAAGTTAAGCCCCATCGCGCCCGCCGCCACCAGCGCCATGCCCGCGGCCAGCCATGGCCTGCGCAAGGGCAGCGCGAGGATGACGCCGCGAGCCGCAAAGAATGCCAGGCTGAAGGCGAGAGGCAGGACGTAGCGTAATTGCACCCCGCGCGCGCCGATGATCAGGATTCCAAAATAAGTCACCGCGGGAAGAAAGAACAGAGTCTTGGCCGGCTCGCGCCACAGCACCCAGACCAGGCCGGCCGCGGCCAGGAGCACACCGGGAAGCGTCAGGCAATCCACGACGCGGATGCCGACCGCCCGGACCAGCGCGAAATTGCCCTCCCAGGTAGCCGGGTAGGTGTGGACGAAAGCCACTTCGCCTCCCGCCAGCGCGGAGATTCGCCCGCGCACAAATTGCACATGGTCGAGATAGCGCTGAGGATCGAGGAAAATGCTGCTGCCCATGCCGAAAACAAAAATGGCTGAGGCCACAGCAACGAGCGGCGCCTTCCAGAATTCCCGGTGAAACCAGCGAGGTGCGCTCGGGCCGCCGGGACGATGAAACCACAGCAGCACAAATGGCAAGGCGAGGAAAGAAGCCACAGCGGTCTCCTTGGTCGCCAGCGCACCTCCAACAAATGCACCCAGCCAGAGAGCGCGGCGCACGCTGAAGCCGAATGCGAGGCAGCGGGCAAATGCCGCCAGCGCCCCCGCGGTAAAGAACAGAACGGGCACCTCCACATTTCCAGTGCGCGAGTAGTAGAACATCGGGAACATGGTCGCGACAAACGCGGCAGAGAGCAGTCCCGTGCGGCGATCCCAGAGCGCCAGTCCGGCATCGTACGCCGCCACGGCTATCCCCGCACTCATCAGCAGGGTGATCAACCGGGCAATCAGCGTCAAATTGCGCAGAATCGCCACCGGGTCCCTCAGTCCGTAAGGATATGCCCCGCTGGGATGCGCAAACTGGCCGCTCACCCACAGATAGCCGAGGTAGGGGGAATACGCGGCCGCCACTAATAGTGGATGCATCAAGGGATAGCCCAGGTTTCGATCGGGCTGGGGCACGAACATGCCGTGGACTTCGGACAGCGGCCGCAGCGGCATCTCGTCGTCCACGCCCCAGGACTGCACGCGGTCGGGTGCGGTGGCATACGGCAGTCCCCACCAACTCGCCGGGAAGTAGAGTGTCAGCGCCAGCAGGCCGACGGCGATGTGCGTCCGCGGTGTGCCCATCGGTCTCGAATTCTCTCCGCCCGCCATCAAGCCGCGCGCTCCTGCGGGGAACGAAAGTGCGACGCCAGGCTGAACACGATCTTTCCGGCTGCGTCGCCATCGCCGTACAACTCCGGCGGGGCGCCTGGAGGGACAGCGGCCGCGCGGACCGCAGCGGCGATCCGCTCTGCGGCGGCGCCAGCCAGGCGGTTCCAGCCGCTCTCGATCAGCTCGACCCACTCGGTCTCTTCCCGAAGAGTAATGCAAGGGACGTGAAAGAAAAACGCTTCCTTCTGCACACCGCCGGAATCAGTAACGATGGCCCGCGCCGCCTCTTCCAGGCGGATCATGTCCAGGTAAGGCACGGCATCGATGGCCCGCACGCCGCCGGGCATATTGTCGAGACCCTGCTCGGCCAGGATTTTCCGCGTGCGCGGGTGCAGCGCCAGGACTACGGGCGAATCGCCCGCCACCGCGGCGAGTCCCGCCAGAATCCCGCGAAGCCGCGCGGGGTCGTCGGTGTTCTCGGCGCGATGCACGGTGGCCAGGACGAACGTGCCCGGCGCGAGCTGAAGTGTTTCAAGGATGCGGCTGCGCTCTCTCGCGCGCTCGCGGTAGAACAGAGCGGCGTCATACATCACATCGCCCACTTGCTCGACACCGGCGGTGATCCCCTCGCCGCGCAGGTTGGCCACCGCTGTCGGCGTGGGACAGAAGAGCAGGTCGGAGATGCGGTCGGTGAGCACGCGGTTGATCTCTTCCGGCATTTTCCAGTTGAACGAGCGCAGGCCCGCTTCCACATGGACCAGCGGGATGCACAGCTTTTTTGCCGCCAGCGCACCGGCCAGCGTCGAATTGGTGTCACCGTAAACCATCACGCAATCCGGCTTCTCTTCGAGCAGCACCGCCTCGATGGCGGCAAGCATGCGCCCGGTCTGCGCTCCGTGGGAGAGGGAGCCGATGCCCAGGTGGTGGCTTGGCGCGGGGATCTCCAACTCGTCGAAGAAAACCTGGGAGAGATTGGGGTCGTAATGCTGGCCGGTGTGGACCAGACGCTCCTCGATGCGCGCGCTTCCGGCTCCGGCGCCTGCTCTGTTGCCGTTCCACACGGCGATTGCGCGGGACACCGCCGCCGCCTTTACAAACTGCGGGCGCGCGCCGACGATAGTCAGGATTCTCAAAGATTTTGTTCTCATGCGGCGATTGCAAGCTTCGAGCAGGACAAGCACGCAACCAGATTGAGGTGCACCGTGGGGAGCCGCGTTGGGAAGAGCTGATAGCAATCAATCGAGAATCGACCACTCCGTTTGATTTCCTGCAGCACGCCTGCCAGGTTCCAAACATGTTCGTAGGCGATGAGTTTGTCGTAATTGATGCCGTACTTTTTTTGGAAAGCCCGCCGGGTGCTGATTTCCAGGCCCAGATTCAACAGAAGGCCCCCTTCGCATGGCAGAGCGACCAGGAATCTCCCTTCAGGCCACAGCACTCGGTGCACCTCCTTTAGGACACTCTGCAGGTCCAGAATATGCTCAAGATTGTAACCCGGTTTTCCGATTTGAAAATAGGCGATAAGAGTGTAGAAGATATGGATCACCTGTGTTCGCAAGTCAACCGAGCACACGGAAGCCCTCCGGAGGTGGAACTCCAGTGGGTGAGAGCCAAAATCACCCCCCCCGAGAAGAGCCACGCCGAGCAGACCCATGGTCATCTTAAGTCGGATTATTCGGGAGGTTTCGAACAGTCGTGGAGAGTGTAGAGTTGCCCTGGGCTTAGCCTCAGCTTCGCGACTTCGCGACATCGGGCGAGAATTTGCAGGAAATACGGCCTGTCGAAGCGGGCGTAAACGTTTAAGACGGTTTCAATATTCCAGGAGAAGGGGCGGAAATTAGGGGAGGCGCCACGCATCTCATCGAACCTCGTCGTATCCAGGACAAGGGCCGATGGGTTGTGCGTGAGCACAGCTTGTACGGCACGGGCCGGGTCGAAGTTTGATAGGCCGAAACCCTGCGTCAGTGGCGTTGGGTTCTTACGGTCCAGGAAGTAATCGTATCCGCCCATATACCCAAAGACGAACAACGGCCGCCCGCCGCCCGTGTCGGCTTGGTCCAGGAGTTTCTGTAAGACCAGGAATTCCGCGCGGCCACCGGTCGAGACCCAGACTCGGCCGCGCGGCGTGTCCACGCGTTCGAACTCACTACGCCGGGTCAGCGAGCCCATACCCCAGTACCAGTACGAGTATCCGCCGAAGGCCAGGAGAAGCGCCAATCCCAGGCTAAGAGCACGCGGCGTTTTCTCCGTTTCTTTCGGAATGTAAAGTAACACCACCGCAACGTAAACCGGGATTTCCAGCAGGCACTGGTACCAGTCCACGAATTCGAAGCCCCGCCTCACACGCGTGGCAACGCATAGCCCCAATAGAAACAAGACCGGGCTTTCGATGGAGGAGCCTTCGGACCGCCACCGCCGGAATGCCACCAGCAGCAGGACGCTGACGGGGAGCAAGAACGGGAGAGCGTGCAGCAAGAGGTTCGACTTCAACCAGACCAGGCAAAGCACGAGAAGGTGGGCCTTGGTATCAACAGGTCTCTGAAGATACGGCGCGCTTTCCACCGGAAGACGTGCGGGGGCTCCGGAAAGAAGCCGCAAACCCTCGTGGTAGCTCATGAACAGGTGGAGCGAGCAGCCCAGAATCGCCGCAAGACCGAAGATCGCCACCCACTTCCGCGCAGCCTTCCAAGATACGGTGCGGCCGGCAAGCAGCAGGATGACGGACAAGAATCCGAGCGAAGCCAGGGTGATCATTTCGCTGGTAAGCCGCTGGCCGCTCGGAAATGTGCGGCCGCGGATCTCTGCCACCTGGCCTCCTCCCCCCAGGACACTCAACAGGGCGTGCCCGCCAGCTTGGGCGTATACCACAGCAGCGCCGGCGAAAACGGTGAGCAGAAAGGTGCTCCAGACCAGCAAGGCCAGTCTTTGCATCCTCGCCTGGCGATGCAAGAACAGCAGGGC
Organism: Terriglobia bacterium; assembly: GCA_041485165.1. Lineage (GTDB taxonomy): Bacteria > Acidobacteriota > Terriglobia > Acidiferrales > UBA7541 > JAAFGT01. Next base: position 6,124 of record JBGPJC010000111.1, read on the forward strand.
GCTTCCAACCGCTACCAGATACACCGCCGGAATCCAAAAATCCTGCTTGGTCAGGATGCACAGCCCGCAGAAAATGCCCGTCCCGATGGCATGGCCCGGCCTAAAACCCTCCAGTAAACGTAAGGTACAAATCGCCGCCAGGAGAAGCAGCAGCAGGCCCAACGGGGCCGCGGGGGTGTACATGCCCGTCGGCAGCGGAGGCGACACCACATGCGCATAGCCGCATGCGAGGAGAAAAGCTCCCAGGAGTGCGGGCAGAGCCACGGGCTTCGCTACCAACAGATGAACGTAGCGATCGTAAACCAGCCAGATGGACAGGAAGACGACAGACATCATTGTCCAGATCGGAGCAACCCCCGAACCAAATACCGTGCCGAGTCCGCCCAAGAGCCAGATGGACACAGGAGGGTACGGCCAGTAGAAGTCTCGGTAAGGGACTTCGCCGTGGGCCGACCTGTCCACCTCATGAAGCCAGCTCCCTGCATCGCCCCATAGGGAGCCCAGATGTCCCCAGGTGAATACAATGTGGACGCCGGCAAGCGCAAGCAGCAACGCCAGTCCGGCTGGTGAACTACGCTGGCGGAGCAGCGGGAGCCCACCCGCCTGGTGCTCATCCTGCCAATCCGCCACCGTGTCACCCCTCTGTGTATGCTGGTCCATGCTGACGCTGCCCGCGCCAAGTATCGCAAGTCAACGAAGTTTCACAAAGTTAGTTAAAGGTGGTGCTAGCTCAGTACCGCCGCGGTGACCGCCGCTGCGACGCGCTCGATCTGCTCGGGCGAAAGCTCAGGATAAACAGGAAGGGAGAGGACCTCGCGCGCGGCCTGTTCCGCCACAGGGAAAGCGCCCGCTTTGTGGCCGAGGGAGGAGTACATCGGCTGCAGATGAAGCGGCACGGGGTAGTAGACCGTGCTGGCGATGCCGCTCTCGGCCAGCGCCTTCTGAACGGCATCGCGGCGCGGGACGCGAATGGTGTATTGGTGGTAGACGTGGTCGCAGCCGGCGGCAACATGCGGGGTCACGATTCCGTCCACGCCGCCGAGCAGCGCGTTGTAGCGCGCGGCGTGCGCCTGGCGTCCCGCCTTCCAGGCGTCCAGGTGGCGGAGCTTAACCCGCAGGATGGCGGCCTGCAGCTCGTCGAGGCGGCTGTTCCAACCCTGCTCGTCGCTCAGGTACTTGTTCTTCGTAGTGCCGTGGGCGCGCAGACTGCGCAGGCGCGTGGCCAGCGGCTCGGAATCGGTCACCACCATGCCGCCATCGCCGTAGGCCCCGAGGTTTTTGGTGGGGAAGAAGCTGATCGAACCCAGCGCTCCGAAGGTTCCGGTCTTCCGGCCCTGGTACGTTGCTCCGATGGCTTGGGCGTTGTCTTCGATCACCGGCAGGCCGCGCCGCCGGGCGATTTCGACGATCGGATCCATGTCCGCGGGCTGGCCATAGAGGTGCACGGGGACGATCGCGCGGGTGCGCGGAGTGATGCGAGATTCGATTTGCGCCGGATCCATGTTGAATGTGTCCGGCAGTATGTCGGTGAAAACCGGCGTGGCGCCGAGCAGCCCGATGGTGTCCGCAGTGGCGATGTAGGTGAATGCCGGCACGATCACCTCGTCGCCCGGCCGCACGCCGAGCGCGTGCATCGAGAGGATAAGCGAATCCGTCCCCGAGGCGAGTCCGACGCCGTGCTTGCATCCGCAGTAGCGCGCCAGCTCCTCCTCGAGCGCGCGGACGTTCGGACCCAGGATGAACTGGCCGGCCTCCAGCACGCCGTCAATCGCGGCGCGGATTTCCTCGCGCAGCGCGGCATACTGCGCGCGCAGGTCGAGCATGGGGACTTCATTCTTGTCTCTTGAGGTCGTTGGGCTCAAAGAAATCTCCTGGGTGAGCAAGCTCAGGCGGTCACAGCGCTCAGCCGGCCGCCTTGCTCCTGGTATGCGGCGCCGCAAGCCGCACAGCGCAGGCGTCCGCTGCCTTCGGGCAGCCGCGTCGCGCAACGGCACATCCAGCCGACCTGCCTGGCAGGGTTGCCGACCAGCAGAGCGTACGGAGCCACATCCTTGGTCACCACAGCGCCAGCGCCGATGAAGGCGTATTCGCCGATGCGATGTCCGCACAGGATGGTGCAGTTGGCGCCGAAGGTGACGCCGCGCTCGACCTGGGTGGCCTGGAACTCATTCTTGCGCTCGATGCCTCCGCGCGGGTTGATGACGTTGGTGAACACCATGGAAGGGCCGCAGAAGACATAATCGCCCAGCGTGACGCCCTCGTAGACGGACACATTGTTTTGAATTTTCACGTGGTCGCCGATCTCCACGCCGCGGGCCACGAAAACATTTTGCCCGAAGTTGCAGTCCTTTCCGATCTTCGAGTCGCGCATGACATGGCAGAAGTGCCAGATCTTGGTGCCCTCGCCGATGGTGCACGGCTCGTCCACCACCGCACTGGGATGCACGTAAACACCGGGGCGCTCAGGCATGGACAGTCGTCTCCGCGGCGCCCGCCAGCACTACGGGCTCTCCGTTCAGTTGCAGCGATCTCTGGCAGGCTTCGAGGACGCGGAGGACGCGGACGCCTTCGAGCCCGTCGGTCGCCGGCGTGGCGCGCTTGGCCACGCAGTCCAGGAAGTGCTGGCATTCACGGCGAAGCGGCTCGGCGCCGTCGAGCGGAACGGGAGTGCCCTCCGTGCCGCGAGCGACGATGTTGCCGCTGACCATCTCGATGCTCTTGTCGAACAGCATCAGCTTGGCCAGGGGATGGCGGTCATCGAATACGGCCATCTTTTTCTCGCCGACCACCACCAGCTTCTGTTCCTTGAAAGGGTGCAGCCAGCTCACGAAGATGTGCGCGCGGGAGCCGCGGTCGAAGAGCAGGTTAGAGACACTCACGTCCGGGATGTTCGCTTGCAGGTAGGTCCCGCCGACGGCAGAGACCTGAATGGGCATCGCCTCGAACAGATGGAGCAGTACGGAGACGTCGTGCGGGGCAAAGCTCCACAGGGCGTTCTCTTCGCGGCGCACGCGGCCAAGGTTCAGACGGTTGGAGTAAGCGTATTCGATGCGGCCCAACTCGCCGGCCACGCACATCTCCTTCAGCCGGATCACCGCGGGATGGTAGCGGAGCAGGTGGCCGACCATCAGGATGCGCCCGCGCGCCTTGGCCAGTTGCACCAGCGCTTCAGCCTCGCGGACGTGCAGGGCCAGCGGCTTCTCCACCATCACATCTTTTCCGGCTTCGAGCGCCGCGCTGGCCAGCCGGAAGTGCGTCTCCGCGGGAGTGGCAAAAACCACGGCGTCCACTTGCGAGTCGCCGAGCAGCGCATCGGGAGCACCGACGGCGCGCACGCCGGGATACTTTTTTTCCGCTTCGGCCAGAGCTTCGGGGCGGTCATCGCACACCGCGTGGAGGGCGCCCAACTCGTGGAAGACGCGGACCAGGTTGCGTCCCCATTGGCCGTAACCAAAAACGGCAATCTTCATCATCGCCCCTCGAGGCGTCGGCCGCCGCTGCCGGAGGAGGGAGCAACCACGCTTTCCGCGCTGGCCGCTTCGCCGCGCGCATGCCGCAGCCCTTCTCCGTCGATAAACGCGTGGAACCACAACTCCAGACACAGCAGGCCCCACAGCTCGCGGCCGAACTTGCGCTCATGCGTCAGCAGTTTTTCCACCCCGGCAACGCGGTAAATGCCGCGACTGCGCGCCTGCGGGCTGAGCAGCACGTCGTTCACAAATCCGCGCAGCGGCCCGCGCAGCCATTCCGAGAGCGGCACGGGAAAGCCCATCTTGTCGCGCCGGCTGAAGATGGCTTCGGGGAGCAATTGCTTGACGGCATCGCGGAAAACGCGCTTGGTGTCGCCGCCCTTGAAGCGCGTGGTGGGAGGCATGCGCGTGACCAGTTCGGAGATGCGGTGGTCGAGCAGCGGGACGCGCGATTCCAGCGAGACACTCATGCTGGTGCGGTCTTCGACGTGGAGCAAGGCAGGGAGTAGCGTCTTCAGGTCGAAGTTGGTCATCTTGTTGAAGTAACTCTTGGTCGACGGGTTGGAAAAAACGCTGGAGAAGGAATCGAACATCCGCCCCGGGCTCGACGCGCTCCAGGCGTCACCCGTATAGAGTTCTTCGACATTCTCGGCCCTGCTGACCAGCCGGAAGTAGCGCCGGTCCATATCTTCGAACAGGCCCTCGCGCCAGAAGGTCTGCAACAGCGGCTGGTAATTGCGCAGCAGGGAAAGGTTGGGCTGGATGCTCTCCCAGCTCACCAGGTATTTCCCTTCGTCCTGCGTGCCGTAGATCGAGCCTTTGAGGCACTGCTCGAGATAAGCAATCAGGTAGCGCGCGTAGCCGCCGAAGATTTCGTCGCCGCCCTGCCCGCCGAGCACCACTTTCACATTTTCTTTGGCCAGCTTGGAAACGTGGTACTGCGGGAAGAGCCCTGGTCCTGCGGCGGGCTCGTCCATCATGTACATCAGCCAGGGCAGGTCGTCGGCAAAGTCCTGCGCGGTGGGCCACACTTCGTGATGGATCGAGCCGACGTGCTCGGCGACACCGCGGGCGTAGCGAGTCTCGTCATATTCCGGCCCTTCGCGGAAGGCACCGGTGAAAGTGTGGAACGACCCGCCATAAGCTGGAGCGGCAAGAGAAACGACGGTCGAACTGTCGATGCCGCCGGAAAGGTGCGCGCCCACCGGCACATCGCTGCGGAGCTGCAACCGCACCGCATCCTGGAGCAGAAGCAGGAGCTGTTCGACGAAGTAGTCCTCGGTGTGATGGGTGTCCACTTCGTAGTTGTAGTCCCAGTAGCGCACCACGGACGGCGCGGCGTCGCGGAACGGCCGGAAGGTGAGGTAGTGACCGGGCTCGAGCTTGACGATGTCGCGGAAGAGCGTGCGCTCGCCTAGGCAGAACTGGAAGGTCAGGTACTCCTCGAGGCCTTGCGCGTCCACCTGGGGCTGGACCAGCCCCGCCGCGAACAACGCCTTTGGCTCGCTGGCGAAGCTGAAGCGCCGGCCATCCATGTGCCAGTAGAACGGTTTGATCCCGGCGCGGTCTCGGGCGGCGAACAAACGCTGCTGGTGGGTGTCCCAGATAACGAAGCTGAACATGCCGTTGAGCCGCTCGACGCAGCGTTCGCCGAGTTCCTCGTAGAGGTGGAGGATCACTTCGGTGTCGGATTGCGTCTGGAAAGTGTGATGGCTGGCCAAGTCTCGGCGCAGCTCGAGGTAGTTGTAGATTTCCCCATTGAAGATGATCCACAGGGACCCGTCCTCGTTGGTCATGGGCTGGCGGCCGGTCTGGAGGTCGATGATGGTGAGCCGCTTGTGGCCGAGGCCGACCGCGCCGTCGAACCAGGCGCCCTCGTCGTCGGGGCCGCGATGGTTCAGCGCCGACATCATCGCCAGGACGGCGTTGCGGTCTACCGGCTGCTCGCGGTCGCGGTTGACGATGCCCGCTATTCCACACATGTTTGTGTATCGCTCCGAGTCATGAGAGTACCTCGCGCTTTTGGCAACGATAGACGATCATCAGCCCGAACGTCCGGCTGAGGAGCCGATGAATGCTGTCC
>JBGPJC010000112.1:0-11509 GCA_041485165.1 Terriglobia bacterium
GTCGCAAAGCTTATCGAAGAGGCCGCCAGAGGCGCGAAGGCGACAGCGAAGTAAATCCCCGGGGCTGGCCCCACCGTTCCTCAGTTTTTCTTGGTGGGTTGCTCACATCTCTGATCACGTACAAACCTGGAGTCAGGAGTGTCTTAATTATGCTCGCGCCTTGTGCGCGGGGCGGTGTTTTGGCCCGCGTCCTTCGCAGTCGCATAGTTGGCTAACTCCTGATAAGTCGGCTTGTAGGAAGTGATCTCCGCGCTTGACATCGATCCTGGACGGCTTACGGGCTAACCGGAAGTTATTCCGGGCCAGAAGTCCCGTTGTGGGAAGTCACCGTGGCCTCGATGATCCAATCTCACTTGGAAGTTTAGCCGGCTTACCGGAAGCTAGGGCCAAACTGAACCACTACCCCCGCCGAGCCAATTCCCAAACGTTTCTCCAGGGTGTGTTATGATTCCGCGTCGAAAGCGTTTGGCGTGGCCTGATGCCGATATCCCGCCGAGTTCCCCTGCTCCGTACGATTTGTCCTTTCATTTTGGTATTCGCCTTCGCCGGCTTCGCCGCCGCTGCCGACTTCGCTTCAAACGTCCCTGCCCTCGCCGACTGGATCGAAAGCAAGCTCGCGCCCGGCCAGCCGCTCGTGCTTTCGGTGGTCAACCGCTCCTCGCTTACCGCGGCCGATGCGGAATTGATTCGCCGCGAGCTCGCGGCGCGGCTGGCGGCTCACTTGCCGCAAACGTCGGCGGAGCGGGGCGCAAGCCGGGAGGCGCCCGGCGGCTCCGCGGTGCAGGCCACGGTGACGCTGGCGGAAAATCTGCGCAACTACGTCTGGGTGGTCGAGCTGGTCACGGGCGGAAATCGCGAAGTACACATTGTGGAGTTCAAGCGCCGGCGCGACTCTGCCGCGATTGGAGATGTTCCACAAATGCTGGTTCGTTCGCAAAAGGTGACCGAGCAGGAATCGCCCATCCTGGATTTCACGGTGATTGAAGCTGCGGATACCGCGCCGCTGCGCATGCTGGTCCTCGAGCCCGGCCGGCTGGTGGCCTATGTCTGGGAAGGCGCGCGATGGAAGCGGCAGCAAGCCGTGCCAGTTCCGGCGCCGAAAGTAGCCGTGCGGGAACTCCGTGGCCGCCTCGAGGTCCAAGCCGACACCATCGCCGTGCATCTGCCGGGAATCGACTGCGCAGGAAAAACTCTCCCCGCGCTGACGCTCGACTGCCAGGAACAAGGCGCGGCCTGGAAGCTCACTCCAACCAGCCAGCCCTTGTCTTGGGTCCCCGGCAGAAACTATTTCGAATGGTCAATCAAAGACAGCGCGGGCGTACGACAGCCTGTGGCCTTTTACTCCTCCGCGGAAATCGATGCCGGAAACTTGGCGCTCCGCGTGATTGCTGCGCTCGATGGCCGGACGCTGCTCTACGAGCTGTCCGGCGCCGGCCGCGATGGCGAACCCGCCGCCTCTTGGACCCAATGGGGCAGCGATCTCGCTGCGTTGAAGAGCGGTTGCGGCAGCGGCGTGGTGATCCTGGCGACGCGCCCCGGCGACGACACCCAGCCCGACGCGCTGCAGGCTTTTGAGATCAGCGACCGCCAGCCGATCGCGGTGAGCCCGCCGTCGGAAATGGCCGGCCCTGTATTCGCGCTGTGGCCGGCCGAGAACGGCGCGACAGCTCGCGCGGTGGTGCGGAATCTTGGTACAAGGCGTTATGAGGCCATCACTCTTACGATTGCTTGCGGCCGTTAGCCTGCTGCTCTCCGTCCCACTGAGCGGGGCCACTCGGCCGCACTATGGCGGAACTCTTCGCGTCGTCTGGCGCGCCCGTCTCAGCGCTCTCGACTTGCGCCAGTGGCCTTCGGGTCCGGCAGAAGCTGCGGCCATGGAACGCGTGGCCGCAATCGTGTTCGACCGCCTCGTACGCCTGGACGAAAACGGCGCGCCTGAGCCGGAGCTGGCCATCGCCTGGAAGCACGATGCCGGGGCCAGGCGCTGGACGATACGTCTCCGCCCCGGCGTGGAGTTCAGTGATGGCACGCCGCTGACGGCGGAGACCGTAGCGAGCGCGCTGCAGTTTCCCGGTCTCGAGCGCACCGTCACCGTCTCAGGGGATGGCGTGGTAATCGAGAGCCGGAAGCCCATGCCCGATTTGCTTTCCGAGCTGGCTTCGCTGCGCCATGCCATCTTTCGCGTGCTACCGGACGGCTCGCTGATCGGCACCGGACCGTTTCGAGTGGTGCTGTGGCAGCCCGGCAGCCGCGCTACGCTTGCCGCAAATGAGCGCGATTGGCGCGGCCGTGCCTTCCTCGACGGAATCGAGATCCAGATGGGCATGCCGCTGCGCGAGCAGCGCGTGGCGCTCGAGCTTGGCGCCGCCGATCTCGCGGAGATCAATGCCGGGGATGCGCGCCGCCAGGATCAATCTTCCGGCCGCATCTGGTTATCCGCGCCGCTCGAATTGATGGCCATTATTTTCGCGCCTGGGCGTCCAGCGGCGGCCGATGCTTCCCTCCGCGAGGCGCTGGCCAGAGCGGTGGACCGCGGGAGCATGCGCGCCGTTCTGCTGCAGAAACAGGGCGAATCCGCAGGCGGCCTGCTGCCCCAGTGGCTCAGCGGATATGCTTTCTTGCTCGCGCCCGCGGACGGCACGCGCCCGCGAAAGGTCGGCGCAGGTCTCCCGCCCTCTCTGCGTCCGGTGAAGCTGGTCTACGACGAGGGCGATGCGCTGGCCCAGGCCGTTGCCGAGCGCATCGCCGTGGATGCGCGCGAGGCCTCCATCACCGTGGAGGTTTCCGCACGCCCTTCCGGCAGCGCGGACTCGGGTTCCGATCCTGGCTTCGATGCCCGGCTGGTGAGGCTGCGGATAGGCTCGACCGAGCCGCGCCGCGCGTTGAGCGAATTGGCGGCTGCGCTGGGTCTGGGCATGCCGCCGCTTCCAGCCGCTCCCTCCGCCGAGGATCTCTACCGCGCCGAGCGCGCCCTGGTGGAAAGCTATCAGGTGATCCCGCTGTTCCACTTGCCCGAGATAGCTGGCTTGAGCGCGCGCGTGAGAAACTGGCAACCGACCGCCACAGGGGAATGGCGTCTGGACTCGCTGTGGCTTGCTCCGGAGAAGCCATGAGCTACCGCAACCGTCTGCTGATGGTGTTTGGCGCCACAGTCCTCGCCGCGGTGGTGCTGGTGGTGTGGGGAACTTCGGCGCTCACGCGACGCGCCTTTGCCCAGGCCGAACGCGAGCGCACCGACGCGCTGGTCGAACAGGTGCGGCATGAATTTGCGCGGCGCGGTGAAGAGGTAGCAAAGCGCGTGCAAGGCATCGCCGACGCAGACGCCACGTTGCGCATGGCCGTGGGCCTCGCCGGGCAGGCCCCGGACTATTCGCTCTACGTCAACGAAGCGCGGGACATCGCCGCCGCGCGCCAACTCGATTTGCTGGAAATCGTCGCTGGCGACGGCAGGATTATTTCTTCAGCGCACTGGCCGGCGCGGTTTGGATACCGCAACCCCTGGGTGACGCAGACCGCCGAGTGGGAGAAAATCCCTGCCTTCCTCCAGCGCGAAGAACTGGTCCGCGGCGCCACTTTGGCACTGCTCGCGGTGCGCGTGGTCCGCGTCGGAGGAAAAAATCTCTACATCATCGGCGGGCAGCGCCTGGACCGTGAATTCCTGGCCTCGCTGGCCTTGCCCGCCGGGATGCGCGCCCTGCTCTATCGCGACGTCGAGCCGGGCTTCTCTCTCCAGTCGTTGAATGACGCTTCGGGCAGCTTGGCGCAAGGAGAGAAACTCGCCGGCCTGGTCGAGCGCGTGCGCCGCGAGGGAAAGGAGCAGTCGCAGACAGTGAACTGGTCGGGCGACGCGGCTGACGCAGAAACATTTTACGCTCAGCCGCTGCGCGGCCGCGGGCAGGAAATGCTCGGCCTGCTCCTGGTGGGGAACTCGCAGCGGGGAGTGGTGCTGCTCGGGCGGCGCATGCGGTGGTTCGGCGCCGGCGCGGGCGGCATTGGACTCCTGCTCGGGCTGGCGCTGGCTGCGTGGCTTTCCAGCCGCATCACCCGGCCGGTTGAACAGCTCGCCGCGGGCGCTCGCGCCGTGGCCGCAGGCGATTGGCAGGCGCGCGTGGAGGCGGATTCAAATGACGAAATCGGCGAGCTTGGACGGGCATTCAACCAGATGACCCGGCAACTGGCCGAACATCGCGAACGCCTGGTCCAGTCCGAGCGCGTGGCCGCTTGGCGCGAGCTGGCCCGCCGCCTGGCGCACGAGCTGAAGAATCCGCTTTTCCCGTTGCAGATCACGGTGGAGAATCTCCAGCGTGCCCGCGAGCGCGCCCCCCAGCAGTTCGACGAGGTGTTCCGCGAGAGCACCGCGACGCTGCTCGCCGAGCTGCGCAACATGACGGCGATCATTGGCCGCTTCAGCGACTTCGCCAAGATGCCGGCTCCGCACCTCGAGGCGGTGAGCGTGAACGACCTGCTGCGCGACTCGGTCCGGCTGTTCGAGCCGCAGTTCGCCGGCGCGGGGCGCCCGCCCATCCGCGCCGAATTTGCGCTCGACACCGAGGTGGGCAACATCCCAGCCGATCCTGTGCTGCTGCGGCGCGCGTTTGAGAATCTGGTCCTGAACACGCTCGACGCTATGCCCGAGGGAGGCACCCTGACCGTGCGCACGCGCCGTTCAGGTGCCAGCGTGCACATCGAGTTCGCCGACAGCGGCGTGGGGCTCAAGCCCGAGGAGCGCGAGCGGTTGTTCACCCCCTACTACACCACCAAGGAACACGGCACCGGACTGGGCCTGGCCATCGTACAGTCGGTAATCAGCGATCACGGAGGAAGGATTTCAGTCGCCAGCGAAGCGGGGCAGGGAACCACGTTTCACATCGAGTTGCCCGCTGTGGTCCCGGCTGCCGTGACGCGAGCGGGTGCGTAAACACATGTCCGCCAAAGCGCATCTACTGATCCTCGACGATGACAAGAACACGCTGGCTTCGCTGGCCCGCGCATTTCGCCTGGAGGGTTACGAAGCCACCGTTTGCGACGACGCCACGCGCGCCCTCGAGCTGATTCGCGCGCAGAGCTTCGACCTATTGCTCTCTGACGTAGTGATGCCGCGCAAGGACGGCCTCGCCCTCCTCGAGGACCTTAAGTCGCTGGGCATCTCAATTCCCGTGGTGATGATTTCCGGCCAGGCGACGGTCGAAATGGCGGTGCGCGCCACGCGCCTGGGCGCGGTGGACTTCCTCGAAAAGCCGCTCTCCACCGAGAAGTTGTTGCTCACCGTCGAGAACGCGTTGAAACTCGTCCGGCTGCAGGAGGAGAACCGCCAGCTCCGCCAGCGCCTGTCAAAACACGAGCTGATGTGGCGCAGCCCGGCGATGCAGCGCGTGATGGACCAGATCGAGCGCGTGGCTACCGGTGAAACCCGGGTGTGCATCCTGGGGGAGACCGGAACGGGCAAGGAGCTCGTCGCCAGGACGTTGCACGAGCGCAGCGCGCGGCGCGAAAGGCCCTTTATCACTCTCAACTGCGCTGCGGTACCCAGCGAGCTGATCGAATCGGAGCTGTTCGGCCACGAGAAGGGGTCGTTCACCGGCGCGGCTTCACGCCACAAGGGAAAGTTCGAACAGGCCCACGGCGGCACACTCTTCCTCGATGAGATCGGGGACATGCCCCAGCCCATGCAAGCCAAGCTGCTGCGCGTGCTGGAAGAGGGTGAAATCGAGCGCGTGGGAGGCGACCGGCCGGTGGCCGTGGATGTGCGCGTGGTCGTGGCCACGCACCGCAACCTCGAGGAGTTGGTGCGCCAGGGGAGCTTTCGCCAGGACCTCTACCACCGCATCTACGTATTTCCGCTGCGCCTGCCGCCGCTGCGCGAGCGCGCCGAGGATATCGGTCTGCTCGCTGCTCATTTCGCTGCGCAGCTCGCGCAACAGAATGGCTGGAAACAAAAGGCGTTTGCGCCCGAAGCGATGGCCGCGCTCCAGCGCTACGGGTGGCCCGGCAATGTGCGCGAGCTGCGCAATGTTGTCGAGCGCCTCCTGCTTCTCGAGCAGGGGGAAACCGTGGGAGCAGACGCAGTTGCTCTGGCCCTGCCGGGAGCCGGCTTGGAGGCGCCGTCAGCCGGGATAGGCGCGGCGCCGGAGACCGGGACGCTGGCCGCGCGTACGGCGGCATTCGAGCGTCACGCGGTGCTCGAAGCGCTCAAGCGCAACAACCACAACATGAGCCGCACGGCCCGCGCGCTGGGACTGGAGCGCAGCCACCTCTACAAGAAGTGCGAACAACTGGGGATTGATCTACGGGAACAGCGCAAGACCGAATAGCCGGACTGCACAGAATCAGAAAACAATCTGTCCACGCGTTTCCATGTGAAACAGGCGCCCGCTTTCGAGGGCGCCCCTTCACCACATCCTTCCGCGAGGCAAGCAGCTAGAATTTGTAAACGAGGTCGAACTGCAGGCGCTTGAGAAGCGGTTCGGTGGTGGCCAGCGGCCGTCCGAAGAGCCCCGTAAACGCGAGCTGTACGTTTTTGTGCGCCTGGTAGAAGACCTCCAGGCGATGGTTGAGTAGGTTGGAGTTCTGGCGCAGGTCGCTGAAGTTGAACGCGGTCACCACCGCTTCGCGCTCAATGCGGATGTAGGTGTAGCCGAAGTTCCAGTCGCCCTTTTCCTGCGTTCGGCCGGTGCGCACTTCCAGCCAGTATCCGCGGCGGTCCTGCGGGCGGCATGTGGCGCTGGCAGGCGGCGTGAGTGTGCCACCGGCGGCCACGGAGACGGAATAACCCGGCAGCCCGTTGGTGAGCACGGCGTTGGCGGGCAGTTGGTTCGAGCAGGCGCGGGTGTTCTGGACGAAATCAGCGATCAGGGTCACCGGGTAGCGGTTGAAACCGGTCTTGATGTCCCCGCGAAGGATGGCGTCCAGCAGGCCGAACTTGGAAGCGAACTGGAACGGCCCGCCGGGCGTGAATGTGGTGGAGAAAGTCGGAGTTCCGGCGGCATTCAGCGTGGTCACAACCGTACCTGTGGGGACGCTGGCGATCACGTTCTGAATGCTGGCGCCGCCGAGGCGGAAGATGTTGGCAAACTGCTGCGAGGTGTTAGCCGCGTCCAGCCCTACGGCGATGCCGTCGGCGCGGTGGTAATCGTAGTAGCCCAGATAGGCGCCCACTTTCACCGCGCTGGTGAATTCCCAGTTGGTCTGCACCTGTCCGCCGTAGACAAAGCTGCTGTTGATCAGCCTTGCGTTGGCGCCCGAGCCGCCGTTGGTCGCGTTTCCGGCCACATTGTTGAACGGCAACTCAAAAGCAACCACGGTGATTTTCTTGAGGACCGGCGTTTTGATCTTGAAGGACAGCGTCTGTGCCGCGCCTTCGGGGTTCAGGTCGTTGTCCCAGGTCAGCTCGGTGCGGTACCACGGGTAGGCGAACTTGCCCACGGTCAGAGTCAACGGCTTGAACCAGTGCGGGTTATAGTTGATGAAGAAGCGGTCGAACAACAACGGTTTCCGGGAGTAGTAGCTGGACAGGGTCTGATTCGTCGCGATGGGGTCATTGACATCGCCTGAAGCAAACGATACGCCGCCGCTCAGGTCGTCGTTCAATTTGGCATTGATATTGAACCGCGCGCGCACCCGCGTGCGCACCTGCTCCAGCGCGCGCACCGTCTGGCCGGCTGTGATGCTGACCGGCCCGCCGTAGAACGGCTCAACGCGGAAGCGGACGTCGCCGCTGAAGGTGAACGGGTTGGCCTTCTTGATCGCATCCACCGACTTCTTGGTGTTGTTTACCTCCGTTTCGATCTTGGCGATCTTCTGCCCCTGCTCTTCCTGCGCCGACGCAATCGACTTGACGCCGCTTTCGAGGCCGGCATCCACCGGGCCGGCGACAGAGAGGACCGGGGAGGTAATCGTCCCGGTCGTAACCGCGGGATCTTTGCCGGCCTTGAGCACATTTTTGAGGTTCTCGATCTCGGCCTTCTGCTGCTGTAGCGCCGCGCGTTGTGCCTCCAACTGCTGCGCCTGGCTCTGGAGCAACTCCCGCAACTGCTGAATTTGACTCTCGATTTCCGCAACCTTTCCAGCGGTATTGGCGGGCTGGGTTTCACGCGGCGCCGGAGTCGTCGGAGAGTTCTTGGGCTCTTCCGGTTTCGGATTGCCATTCCCGTTGTCTGTCGCCATCGCCGGCCCGCCGAAGCAGAGGCTGATGACCAGTAGTCCGATTGCTAGCGATCGCATGCATTCCTCCTTAAATTCTTACTGCCGCGTTTCACCTTGGAATCTTTGGCGTACTCTCACGCCGGACTGCTCCGATGACCGGGAAGCAGATTTGGCCACTCCCCGGGAACCAGCGCAGCGCCTGGTGCGCCAATTGCGCGGGCAAATCTCCGCCGCAGACACCGGCTGCTTTCGCCTGGCTCCACGCGAGAACCCCCAATTGACAGGAGAAGCAGACAACCCCCCAGAGGATCCCCCCAACAACCGTGTCAGAGTTTACCGCGCCTGCGAGAGATGGCGATGATCTGCGAACCCTCGTATCGACGAGTCCAACCGGTGGCGATGGCGTATCGCGGGCCCACGCCTGGACTGCTGACCCAACAGCGCACAAGCTTACGGGCGGGGTATGAATGAAGTTTTAGCCTCAGGTTAAGATTGTGTTACAGCGCCCGGTTTCCCTCGGCGGCCCGGAGGAAATGGAGCAAGTTCCGGGATGATCGTGTTTTCCAATCTCGTAGTGTTGAACTGCCAAGTGGGCAAGCCGCGCTGACGCTGCGCGAAGTAAACCTCCCTGGGGGGGGCGAGTTTATAATAAGTCGGTTGGCAGCAAACTCTTGGATGGGGTCAAACTGGTGCCAGGTTAGCGGAAGACTCTGCGGCGTCTGTGCTAGTCTCAGCCCAAACTTCAAAAAACGAATGGTGCCCAAGAGAGGACTCGAACCTCCACACCCTTGCGGGCACTAGACCCTGAATCTAGCGCGTCTGCCAATTCCGCCACTTGGGCACTGCGAAGAACAGCGTAAACAGGAGTATAAATTCTGCCCGTCCCATCGCAGATTGTCAACGCGAAGCTCGTGCCTCGCCGTCAGCTCTCCACGCTGCAACACGGCAGATTACGTCTTTCTAGTCCCCACCTCAGCCGCGGAGCAGGAGTGCAGGCCATGACGAATAGGAAACGCCAGCGCAGTACCAGATTGACGCACCCCTGGCTAAAGCATACAGTCGGGACGCTTTAAAATTCCCAAGACGGGAAATCGCACATGGCATCTGAACCAAAAATCCGCGAACGCCGGCGTGGTGAGCGCGTCCTGATCCGCGTCCAGATCAAGGTCTACGGCATAGGCAAAGACGGCAAGCACGTGAATGAAGATGCCGAGGCCGTGGTCATCAGCCGCAACGGCGCTCTGGTGCGAGCGGTGACGCCGCTGAAGCCGGGCAGCAGTCTCGAAGTTCGCCACGGGCTCTCCCAGGAGACCGAGCGATTCCGTGTGGTCTGGGTGGGCGAGCGCGCCAAAGAGGGCCGCTTCGACATCGGCATCGAACTGATAGAAACGCGCGAAGAGATCTGGGGTATCCGCTTTCCCCCTGCTGAACGCAGCGCCTGATCCTTGTTTCTTGTCTTCCCCGGTATATACTCTCCCTTGCAAGGGCCCGAATCTTGTGCCCGTTCCCTCCTGAAGTTCCCGGGCCCTTCCGGGGGTGCCTATGGATCTGACTCACCTCAACCTGTTCACTGTTCTTCTTCTCACCTGGCTGCTGATGGCTGCCTGCCTGGTCGTGCTGGTCATTTATCGCGGCGTGGTGGGCATCAACGAAGATACCGAGTTGATTCTCGATCAGGCGCAAGCGCACCTGGCCAGGGAACAAGCAGAAATCAGCCGCAAGGTCGATCAGCTCACCAAACCGATCCGGTTCCTCTTCTTCGCATGCGGAGGCCTGCTGCTGGTAATCGTGGGGATGTGGGTCTGGGAAGGCTTTAACCGTTCTTAGCAGGCGGCATGCGAATCGGCGTCCGTCGGCAGTGCGATTAGGCTACAAAGGTCCAGGGATCCTGCCTCTCGCCGATACGGAGCGAGCGTCCCGCCACCGTACGAATGGCGGCTTGTCAAAACTCCCCCCGCGCCGCCCGGCGGAATGAATTTCCCCGCTCTCTCCCTTTAGGGTTTGGGGGCGGGAGGCTGGGGCGGGACCTGAGGCTTGTCCGCCTGCGTCTCGGCAACCAAAGAAGTGTGGTTGTGGACGATGAGCCAGTGGGAGTCGCGCTTTTGGAACAGGAGCGTCGTTTGGCCGCGCGCCGTGCTCCCACGATCATCCACCATAGCTTCGAAGTCCCACTGGTAAGTGGCCCAGGCAAAATTCCCCACCGTGCGGATTAGCGTGTTGCGCCGGTCCATGCGCACACGCTGCAGGCGTTCGCGCTGCCGCAGGAAGGCTTGCAGGTAATTGCTCCAGCCGACCAGGGGCGGTTCCCATGCCCCGCTCACCACGGTCACATCGTCGGCGTAGTAGTTCTTCAACATGGCGGCGTCGCCGATCTGCCATGCGCCCAACATCTGTGAGATCTCTATTTCCAGCACTTCCTCATCGGGCTGGTTGGGCGGCAGCATCGTTTTCTGCGGTGTCGGCGGCGGTGATTTTTTCTCTTTCTGAGGCCGGGCGGGCGATGACTGCAACGCAATAAGCAGCGCGAAAAGCAACCACAGCGTGCGGCGCTTCATTCGATTTTGACTCCCGGCGCACCTCGCTGATCGAGGACGCCCCTGAACGAGATTTACCTTTACCGGCTGGCTGGCGGCAGAGTTTCTCCCGCGCGCAGGATATCACGGAACATCCGCGGGCCGGGGAGGCGGCCGCTTCGTGATTGTCCAAAAGAGTTGCAGGTCTTCCTCGCGCGGCATCAGCGAGCAACCGGCCCCCGAGAGGCGCGCGACTGGCTGAGCAGGTTGACAAACAAGCGCAGCGCCCCCGGCACGCCTTCGGGCAATTGACGGAAAAACGCCAGGCCGGTGTAGATATAGGTGCCCTGGCCGGTGTTTGCGGCCAGCAGCCCGCCATTCACTTCCTGCTCGCCGGGATCGCGCAGAGCCAGCAGCGGCACGTACCGCGGATCAAAGGTGCTCCAGAAGTAGAGGCCGCGCTCCTGCACCCAGCCCCGGAAATCCTCGGCGCCAATGCGGTTGGGGAAGGTCAACACGGGACTCTCCGGCAGCAGCAGGCGCACCGGGGAATCCTCGTCCACGATGCGGACCGTGGGCTGGCCGACGGTGGCCGGATACGGCGCCGGTTTCAACCGTTCCCAATCGTTGCCACGCTGGTACTGCACCACCAGAGTTCCTCCAGCCGCGGCAAAATCAAGCAGGCGGCGATTGGACCGCGCCAGGTCCGCGCGCAGCTCGTAGGCACGGATGCCCACAGCGATGGCGTCGAAGCGGCTGAGATCGCTGAAGGCCAAAGCCGCCGGGTCCAGCAGCTCGACGCTGATGCCAATTTCGCCGAGGATGGAGGGGATGGGGTCATTCTCCGCGGCCAC
>JBGPJC010000113.1:0-11453 GCA_041485165.1 Terriglobia bacterium
CACTTCGTACCGCCAGTACTGCGCTTCCATGGCCGGCTTGCCGTCCGCGCTCATCAAGCGCAACTCCCCGCAAACCGCTCCAACCCCGGGGTCGGAGAAATGCCGTGCCAGCTTCCGGAGCGCGGCCGGGTCGAGCAAAGTGTTTGCGTCGGAGAAAACCAGGATGTCGGCCGTGGCACGCTGCGCCAGATCAGCCAGGACGGCCAGCTTCCCGCGGCGCTCGGTGAAGGGAAAGATGCTGAAAGAGGGGTGGCTCACGCGACCTGCAAGATCCCTCGTGGTGTCAGTCGACGCATCGAGTCCCAGAAGCAGTTGGAATTGCCCTGCGGGGTAGTCGAGGACGGTGGTGTTGCGGAGCTTGGCCTCGATCACCGCGGCTTCGTTATGAGCCGCCACCAGCATGGCCACGGAAGGTGTGAAGCTCTCCCGGTCCGCGCTTCGCCTCACTCTCCGGCCCAGCAGGAAATTCAGGTCGCGCCCGGTTTGCCGCAGGGAGGCGAGAAGGAAGAGCAGCACAGGATAGAGCACATAGGTATAGATCATCGCGAACAGAAGGACCCAGAAAACCGCCGCCGCAGCCCTCGAGTTCACGGCAGCGCCTCCTTGCCGTCGCGGTTCAGGTGCGCACGGAAACCGTTCCGGGCGCGCTTGTCCTTGGTGGGCAGGGCCGCCGCAAGGCCAGCCATACTATTCTGGATTCCAACACCGATCGCTGCCAGATAATACACGTAATAGTCGTACGCTAGGTGGGCGAAAAGGCCGCCAACCACGAAGGAAACGAGGCTCACGATCGTGGCCAAGGCCAGAGAGCGCAATTGGTCCATCTCCGGGCCGCCTCCGGTTGTCCGAATGACCTGCCTCATGTGTGAGACCACCGCCCAGAGCAGACATAGAAAGAGAACCAGGGCGGGGATTCCCCCCTCCGAAGAAAACTGTGTGAAGGTATTGTGCGTTCCCAACCAGGACTGGGCGTTCTGGGTGTCCGTTCCGTGGGCGATGGCGAAGTTACCCATGCCCAAACCGAAAACGGGGTGGTGAACCGTGTATGAAATGGAGTCTAGCAGGAGCTCTTTGCGCTGGAATTGGGATTGGCGCGCGGATTCCGTCACTCCGCTGGCCGCATAACTGTCGGGGTCCCACATGGAGCCGACGCGTTCCCAGAAGGCGCTGGGGGCCAGGGCAACGGCGCCTATCAAGCCCAGAACAAAAACTGCACCAATGAAGTGGGCTTTGATGGACCTTCGGAGGATGAGAGACCAAACTAGAATCAGGCATATGACAATCGAGATCATGTTGCCGCGCGAGGCGGTGAAGACGATCAGGTAAATCATTGCCCCGAACGAGGTGATGAGGAGAAGCTGCTTGAAAAACGAGCGCGTGTGCATCATCATCGCCGCCATATAGGGAAGTATGACGGATACCGCGATGCCCAGGTAATTTCCGCTGAAAAAGCCTTTTGTCAGGCCAAGGAACCTTGCGTCCTCTTCCATGGCGTTGCTCAGCTGCGCCCCGCCCAGGGCGAGCGAGAGGCCGGTGGCGATGAAGCCGCTCAGGAACATCACCCACAGGAGCTGCCGGACGCGGCGCAGCGAAAGAATCGTCTGGCAGAGCATGAAAAAGATGATCAGCGCTTTCAGCCACGCGTCGCTCAACAATTGAATGCTGCCTGTGCGCCAGTATGAGAAAGGAATTCCGAGCGCCAGCCAGATGGTTAACGCAAACATCAACTTCAGCTCCGTCGGCATCAGCAGCCGGAGATCGCCCTTAATCAGCGAAATGCCGAAAAGTGCGATGGCCGGAACGCCGACGATCATCGCGATAGGGACCTGCCACATTTGCCAGATGAAGTCCTGAGGGCGGGCCAGAAGGATGACCGTGAATACCAGCAGAAGAAAAAATACGATTTTGCCTTCCTGCGGTTCCGACAGCGGTTCGCCTGCGGCGGCGCGGTCGGCAGAAGCAGCGCCGGGAGCAGCCTTGCCGCGCGAGGATTTGGACGCAAGTGTTCCCGTAGTTGCCATCGTTATCCGGTGACCGCCGCGGCGTGATCGATTTCCCCGGAGGGCAGTGCTCGTGCCGGGCCGGCCAGCACCATCGCCGGGACGTCAGAGCGTTTGGGCGTATTCCGGAAGATCGCGAGCGATCTGATCTTTCCTGCGGTGTCCGCCAGGAAAAGTGGCCGCGGGAGCTGCGCCAGGGTTTTCATCGCGCTGTCTTCCCGCCTGATAGCAGCGCTTGCTTTTCCACCAGGAATTCGCCGAGCACCAGGCAATCCATTTCGCTCTTGGAAAACGTGCTGAAGGCGTTGGCCGGTGTGTTGACCACCGGCTCGCCTTTCAGGTTGAACGAAGTATTCAAAAGCACCGGCACTCCCGTCGCCTGGCCGAAGCGCTCGATCAAGCGGTAATACAAAGGGCTGTGCTCGCGGAAGACGGTCTGTAGCCGGCCGGTCTTGTCCACATGGGTGATGGCGGGCAAGGCTGCCTGCCCGGCTTCGCGCACAGGAACCACATACAGCATATACCTGGCGGGGTAGTGCCGCGCAGCCTGATCGAGCTCAAAGTACTTTTCAGCCGCTTCCACCAGCACCGAGGGGGCGAAGGGCCGGTACGGCTCGCGGAATTTGATCTTGGTGTTGACGATGTCTTTCATCTGCGGGTTGCGGGGGTCGGCCAGGATGCTGCGGTGACCGAGCGCGCGCGGTCCCCATTCAAAACGGCCCTGGAACCAGCCGATTACTTTCCCCGAGGTGAGGCGATCAACGACACGGTCCAATTGCCGTTCCTGGTCTGAGAATTGCTCGTAGGGGATGGCATTTTCGTCGAGGAAGGACCGGATTTCTCCCGACGAATATCCGCGGCCCCAGTAAGCGTGCTCCATGCAGAAGGCCCGCGGCTTGCCCAGCAGCGAGTTGTAAGCCCACAGCGCCGCACCCAGCGCGCCCCCTCCGTCACCCGCGGCCGGCTGCACGAAAATTTCCTCGAAAGGGGTCTCCCGCAGGATGCGCGAGTTGGCTACGCTGTTCAGTCCCACTCCGCCGGCGATACACAGGCGCTTGAGCCCGGTCTGCTGTTGGACGTGGCGGGCCATCCCCAGCAGCAACTCCTCGGTCACCTTCTGAATACTGGCGGCGATGTCCGCATAGTGCTGGTTGAGGCGTCCCAGCTCGTCAAAGTTGTCCGGACGCGGCCCGAAATAGCTCGGATAGCCGGTCCCGGGAGTGAAGAAATGCATCGAGGGAGGACGCGGGTCGCCGAACAGGTCGAGGAACTTACTGCTGAACGTACGCTCGGTGGAATGATGGAAGCAGAAGTAGTCCATGTTCAGCGCGAATGAACCGTCGGCATTCTGCTGGACCACTTTCCACACTTTGTCCACATAGCGAGGCTGGCCGTACGGCGCCATGCCCATCACTTTGTACTCGCCTTCGTTCACCTCGAAGCCCAGGAAGGCGGTAAATGCGCTGTAGAGCAGGCCGATCGAATGGGGGAAATTTGTCTGTCCCTTTAGCTCGATCTGCGTGCCGCGACCGACGCCCCAGGTGGACGTGGTCCACTCGCCCACGCCATCCACGGTCAGAATGGCGGACTCCTCGAAGGGAGAGCAGAGGAAAGCGCTGGCGGCATGAGAGAGGTGGTGATCGCAAAACAGCACCTTCTCACGCGGCACACCCAGCTCCGTTTCCAGCTTGCTGCCCACCCACAGCTTGTCGATCATCCAGGTGATCATCGATTCCCGGAAGACTTTCCAGGACTGCGGGTAGGTTTGGAGCACGGACATCAGGATGCGATCGAACTTTCGGAATGGCTTCTCGAAGAAGACCACATGGTCGAGGTCTTCGCCGCGAATGCCCGCAGACTCGAGACAGAACTGGATGGCGTTGGCCGGGAACTTGTAGTCGTGCTTGACGCGGCTGAAGCGTTCTTCTTCCGCGGCGGCGACGAGCTGGCCGTCGCGCAGCAGCGCGGCGGCTGCGTCATGGTAGTAGCAGGAAATTCCCAGTATGTTCACCTACCACTGTCTCCGCGCCCAGTCGGTGTCAACGGTTTCCGCGGGGCGATCGTGCCAGGCCGCCGGCGGGTGACGAAGCTCGAGCGGATCGGCGAAGAGCCGGACCAGAAGGCCGAAAGGAAGCACCAATACGGCGTAAAACACGGTGAGGATCAACCGCGCCTGAAAATCACCGATGACGTGGGCGACGCGCTTCCAGCCTTCCCACACGCGCTTCAGTAATTTGGACATGTCCGGGCCTAAAACAGTGTGTAAATAAACGGAGCGATGGCCGAGCTCTGGGCGAGGATCATCAATACCCCGAAAAGCAGAAGCACCGTGACCATGGGAACCAGCCACCAGCGCTTGTTGGCCATGAAAAAGGAGAGCAACTCTCCGGCAATGCCGAAACGCCTTGTGGCTGTCTTCAGGAAGCTCATTCGTGCCTCACCCAAATCATGTTTGCACTCCCGTAGCAGACGGACGTCGATTTAAGGGCAAGCAAGAGGCCTACCCGGAAGTCAGGCAAAGATATGATAACACAAGAAATAGGAGAGGTATAGGGGGTTGGCGCAGACCCCGCTACGGCATTTTTGTGCATTTGTTTGCGCTATCGCGGAGCTCTCTCCGGGGTTGACGGACGGCCCACGGATAACAAGTTTTCCCGCTCGAGAAATCTGGCGACGGCCTGGCCGGCGCGGACTCGCCCTTCTTTGGTCAAGTGGAGAGCGTCGGGACCAATCGAGTCGGGAGACAATTCCGGATAGAGATCGTAGAAGGGAATTCCCAGCCGGGCGCAGATCTCCTTGAGCTTGCGTTGCGGCATGAGCACGTGGGCGCGATCGCGGGCCAGATAGTCCTGCTGGTATTGCGTAGCCACAGGAAAGACGGTCAGGAAAACCCGGAAGCCCTTTTCGCGGCCGAGTGCGGTGGCTTCGGCGAGCTGCTTTTCGATGTCCGGCCAGCCGTCCTCTTTCCAGGCGGTGTTGATGTCTGTCCGGTAGTCGAAAGAAAACCCACGTTTCGCCTGCCAGGAAGCCAGGTTGCCGACCACGCCGATGTGGTCGCGCAGCCAGACGAGCAGAGCGCTATGACTCATCAAGCGGCGAGGCCAGCTTCGCGCATGGCTCAAAGCTTCGCTGGAAAGCCCATAGCTGCCCGGCATGATCTTGCCGTTTTCGTCGAAATGGAAAGCCATCAGAAATTTGGGAATGTCATTGAGACAGAACTCGACGCCCACCAGGTCGGGCTCATACTTCACCCCATATTTCTTCAGGTAGCCGACCTCCTGGTAGTTGGTGTAGCCCTTGATGCAGGCGTTGACTACGTCCACGCGTTCGTTGGCGGGATTCTTACGCAGCTCCGCGCGCATGTGTCCGACCATGGTGTCGTCCAGGTCGTCGCCATAGAAGCAGATCGAATCGCCCAGAAAGAGCAGGCGGAATCGGCCCTGCTTGGGTCCGACCGGGCGGTCACGCAGACCGTCGGGATTCAAGTCCCCGTACTTCGGATTCATGCGGTAACCGAGGTCCCGGTCGTAAATGGCCCAATACTCTCCGGATGTCCCGGCGGAGACGCGGGCTTCTTCGCGCGCGCGCCGTTTCTGCATGGCATTCATGACGCGCAAGCCAGCTTCGAGGAAGCTTGCGGCAATCAGCAGTCCGAAGAGCGATAGCAATACCTGTTTTTTCCAGCTCGTGGCGGCCGCCGGGCTTGCTGGACTCGTCATCCTCAGTTCACTCCGCGGGCACTATGCGCTGCGAAGACTTTTTCTTTCAAGAACTCAGCGATAGCAGCGGCAACCAGTTCATGGCCGCTCGGGTTCAAGTGCACTCCGTCCTGGAATAACTCCTTCGGTCGCTGTTGCTGCAAGATCGGCATCGTGTCCAGGAAAGGCACCGAGAAGCCATCGGCCGCCGCGCGAAAGGCATCCCGATCTTGGGCGAGTTCTCCGTCTTCAGTCGGCACCATGACCACGGCGACCCTCGCACCTTCATGAAGCGTTTTCGCGAGTGTGCCTCGAAAGAGGAGCAGGTTCCGCTTCAGGGTTTCCGCAGAGGACGGGGCAGGACTTTGCGAAGGGCGGCGAAACAACCCCCCCGTGAGCACTCGGAAGCTGCGACTGAGCGCGTAGAGAAGGCGACTTCTCGGCTTTCTGTCCGGGAAACCGTAGTCGCTTGCGTAGGTCTTCGGACGCCGGAAATCGGCCGCGGACACCACCCACACCAACAGGTCCGCCTGGAAAAATCCCATCTTTTCCACGTAGCCGGTCAGGTTTTCAATGCCCCACCCAGGCACGGAGATGTTGATCGCCTCAATCCGGTCGCCCACCTGGCCTCTCAGCGCGGAAGTGACCTTGTTCACGAACAATGTCCCGTCTGGAATCGAACCTCCGCCATAGGTAATCGAATCGCCCAGGAAGGCAATTCGGTAGGTATCGGAAGACTTGGAGGTTGCGAACTCAATGCCGCGGAACCCTGCGCGATTGATGTGGAAACGGTGTCCCCAGGTCGAAACCCACTGGTTCGGCTTCATCAGATACCCGTAGTCAGGATTCTCTTCGAACACCGGCGGGTCTGCGAAATCGAAAATGCGGAGAAGGGCCTCCACGCCGACCAAACTGATCAGTGTGGAGAATATGACCAGTAGAACTCTTCGCCGCCATCTTCCTGTCTTCTGCAGCTCGTCTCTAGGCATTCGTTTTGACCCTTGGATTTCAGATTATAAACGATAGCAGCAGATTTCGAGGCTACAACCGCAGAATCACTTCGTCATCAGGAAATTTCCGAGCACCAGTGCGTCCGTTCCGGAGCAGTAAAAGCTGCGCACCGCGTCGCGCGGCTCGGAGACCAGCGGCTCTCCGAACAAGTTGAAGGAGGCATTCACCAGCACGGGGACCGGGGCGGCAGCGCCAAAGGCGCGCAGCAGCTTCCAGAACCGCGGGTTGGCCTCGCGCTCCACCAGGTGGAACCTCACCTCGCGGCCACGGAAGCAGAACTGCTCGAGTTCCGCTTGGCCCTCACGCAGCTCGGCAACGGAAGCCAGGAAGCGGCAATTGTCACTGGCGTCGAACATCCGCGGCGCGTCCTCGGCGGGCGCCGCCAGTGCGAAGGGATGGAATCCCTCGCGGTGTTTGATGAAGCGGTTCAGGTTCTCGATCACAAACGGAGAAAACGGCGAGGCCAGAAGGCTGCGATTCCCCAGCGCGCGGAGACCGAATTCCAAGCGGCCCTGGCACCAGGCCACGATCTTCCCCCGCAGCAGCAGTTGCACCGTCTCGGCCAGTAAATCGTCTTCGCTCTGCAGAAAGCGATAGATGATCTTGGAGTTGTCCAGGACCGCTTTCATCTCTCCGGAATCGAATTCCGGGCCCCAGTCGAGGGACTGCAGCGGGCGGCGGAGCGGCCGGCCGGTCAGCCGCTTGGCGGCCAAATGCGCCGCGCCCAGCGCCGTTCCCGGGTTTCCCGCCACCGGCTGGACGAACACTTTGGAGAATCCGGTTCGTGTCTCCAGCGCGCGCACCAGCGGCACGTTCAGGAAGACGCCGCCGGCGACAGCGAGAAAATTCGTGCCGGTGGTCCCGCGGAAGCGCTCGGCCAGGGCAACGACAGTTTCCTCCAGAAAATCCTGTGCGCTGCGCGCAATGGCGGCGCGGTGCGCGTCGTCCCGTGGCGGTTCGGAGCCTTCGAGGCCCAGGGCGCGGCGGGCTTGCGCTGAGAATGACCACTCTCCGGCAATCCCATCGCCGAAATAATCGCGCTGGAGATGGGGCAGGCCGCCGCGAGTGATGCGGAAAAAGCGGCGAAACGCCTGGAGGTAGTCCGGCTTGCCCGAGCAGGCCAGCCATTGCACCTTGCCCTCATCCAGGCGCGGGCGCATTCCGAGCAGATGAGTTACACGGGTGTAAAACCATCCCAGGGAGTTGGGGAAATGCAGTCTCGCCAGCGGGCGGAGTTCGTCGCCCTCGCCAATCGCGAGTTGCCCAGTACACATATCGCCGGTCTCGTCGAGGGTGAGCACCAGACCGCGGTCGAAGGGGGAGGGGTACCAGGCACTCGCTGCGTGGCAGAGATGGTGTCGGAATTCAAGCCGCGGAGTGGCCGCTCCCAGCTCACTGCGCAGTTGGCGGGAGTGATTCCGCGCGCGGTAGATGCGGCCCAGAGCACCGGTCTGGTACGCAGACCGCGGGCGTGAAATCAGCATCTGCATGCGGAAGAGTTCTTCGCTCATCCATGCGCGGCGGGGAGAGGCGGAGAGCGCCACCGCGGCCAGGTCGGCAGGGCGCGCACCGGCGCGGCGAAGAACAAACTGCATGGCCAGGCGCGGAATGCCGCCAATCTTCGGCGTCCGGGCCAGCTTGTCCTCTTCAATGGCGGCCACAACTCCGTTGTCGCCGAGGAGCACCGCGGCGGAGTCGTGCTCGAAACCGGTGAGGCCCAGGATCAGCATTGGCGCCCAAGTTCTCCCGCAGGCGGCCGGAGTATCCGCGGCCGCGCGATCATCCTACCAGTAGATTGATGGTGAGCCGCGGAAGGTCCCGCTCATCGAGCAACAGCCGCGGCGTGCTCTTCCGGCGAACGCGGCTGGAACGCGGGGTCGCGGTCGAAAAAGACGCGGTTCCACAACTCGAAGTTTACCAGGCGCCACAGAGCGTCGGTGGCATCCACGCGGCCAGTGCGGTGCGCCTCGAGCAGGTTGCGCAAATAATTGTCGTCGAGCAATTTTCTTTCCGCGAGACGCCCGTCGGTGAGCAGCGCGGAGACGCGGTCAAAAAGCTGGTGGCGCAGCCAGGGTTTCACCGGCGTCGGAAACCCCATCTTGCGGCGGTTTAGAACTTCATCCGGGAGGCGGCCTTCCATCGCTTTTCGAAGCAGGTATTTTCCAGAGAGATAGCGCACTTTG
The DNA here is from genome assembly GCA_041485165.1 of Terriglobia bacterium. Classification (GTDB taxonomy): domain Bacteria; phylum Acidobacteriota; class Terriglobia; order Acidiferrales; family UBA7541; genus JAAFGT01. The sequence continues at coordinate 8,893 of JBGPJC010000113.1, forward strand.
TGCCGGGCGGGGATGCGCACGGCAAACTCCAGGAGCTTGTGGTCGAGGAACGGCACGCGGCTCTCGATCGAGGCGGCCATGCTCATCTGGTCCTGCTTCATCAGCAACTCGACCAGATAGGTCTTGATATCCAGGTAGAGCAGGCGGCTCAGCAGGTTTTCACGATCGCCCGGGCGGTAGAAGGCCATCGAGCCGGCATAGGCGTTGACGCCGCGCAGCTCGGCGGCGAGCTGCGGAGTGAAAAGGCGCGACTGTTCCTCCTGCGGGAAGACGGAGTAGAAATTGTCGAAGTAAATCTGCTCGAAAACTTCCGAGTAATTGAGAAAGGTGTGGCGCAGCTTCCTGCGGACGGGCTCCGGCAGCAGGCGCGACCCCACCGCTCCACGCACCAGGTTGCGCAGGGCTTCGGGGACGAGTTTTCGGTACAGGGGGCTCCAGCGCAGGTTCCACAACGTCGCGCGGTATTTCATGTAGCCGGCAAAAAGCTCGTCGCCACCCTCGCCGGTGAGGACCACGGTCACCTTCTGCCGCGCCAGGCGGGAAACAAAGTGCAAAGAAACGCTGGAAGGCCAGACCACCGGCTCATCCTCCTGCCATACCATCTGCGGCAGGCAGGAGAAAAAGTCATCGGGGCCCATCAGGACCTGGTTGTACTCCGCGCCGAGCTTCTCGGCGACCAGCTTGGCGTAGGGCAGCTCGCTGAACTGGTCCTCGGCGTAGCCTACGGAGAAGGTCTTGAGCCGCTCGCCCATCATCCCGGCCATGGTCGCGGCGATGGCGCTGGAATCCAGGCCGCCGCTCAGGAAGACGCCCAGCGGCACGTCGCTCATCAGTCGCAGGCGCACCGACTCGGTGAACAGCTCGCGGAATCGCTCGATGTACTGCGCTTCGCTGGAGAGGGACTCGTCTGGGGTGATGTCCACGTCCCAATACTGCTCGATGCGCGGAGAAGCGGCTTGGCCATCGAGGGTGATGGTCAGGTGATGGCCGGGGAGCAGTTTGTAGATGCCCCGGAACATAGTCTCTTCGCCGGCCAGGTAACCCAGGGCGAAGAACTCCGGCAGCGCTGGACGGTTCATCTCGGCGCGCAGACCGCGGAGCTGGAGCAGTGCCTTGATCTCCGATGCGAAGGCAAATCGCCCGTCCACTGTGGCGTAGTAGAGAGGTTTGATGCCCAGGCGGTCGCGGGCGCAAAACAGCCGGTTGCGTCGCGCGTCCCAAATGGCGAAGGCAAACATCCCGCGGAGGTGGTGGACGCAGTCCGCGCCGTACTCCTCGTAGGCGTGAACAATGGTTTCGGTGTCGCTGCGCGTGGTGTAGCGATGGCCGCGGCGCTCGAGCTCGGCGCGGATGTCCTGGTGGTTGTAAATCTCGCCGTTGAAGATGATCCACACCGTGCCGTCTTCATTCGACATCGGCTGGTGGCCACCGGCCAGGTCCACAATGCTCAGACGCCGGAAGCCAAAGGCCACCGGCGGAGCGAAGTGGTAGCCGTCATCGTCCGGCCCGCGATGGAAGATGGCCTCGGTCATGGGGAGAAGCTCTTCCCGAGTGGCCGGACGGCCTCCCCGCAGCGCCAGAACTCCACAAATGCCGCACATGCTCAGCTCACTCCCGCGATCTCGATCCATTCGCCGCGGCGGAGAAACGGCGTTTCTCGATCATTGACGAGAATACGGGCCGCGGACGGTTCGCGCAACCGCAAGGGGCGCGCGGGTTCCATGCGAATATCCAGGCGGTCTCCGGCGCACTCGATTTCCAATTTGTCCAGCCAGTTGCCAGCGCGCAGCAATGGCCGGCCGTCAAGATCGAGGCAGCAGCCGTTGGCCAGCGAGATTCTGGTGAAGTTTCCTGATGGGGCCTGCCGCAAGAAGGCAAGCTCGGCGTCGGTTGATAACCCCGGGGTATTTCCCCATTCCGCAGCCGAGCACACGGAAAAGAAATCTTTGCCGTGGCGGGTTTCCACCAGCGCGCGAAGACCGGCAGCGCCGGCCGGGCTGAGGGCTTGCAGCACTGGGGCCGGCGAAGCCTCTGGCGAGAGCAGCCAGAGTGCCGTTGCGGGAAGCGTGGCGCGCATCGTCGCTTCGAGCACCAGGGCGGGAGCGCGCCGGCCATAGTCCTCGGCAACCCAACCTTGGATGTCAGGTTGCTGCGGCGGCGCGGCGCCGCGGACCACGCGGAATTCGGCCCCCGGCGCAGCGCCAGCGACTCGGAAGGTTTGTCCCTCCTTTCGCGCCAGCGCGGTGGCGCCCTCGAGAGCCACGGAGACGTCCGCGGCGAAGTGAAAGAAGAACTCCGCAGTGTGCGCGCCGCTTCCCTCCAGGGCATCGGCGATCAGCCAATAATCCGGTTTCACGAAGACGACCGTGCGGCGATGGACTCCGCCGCCCGGCAGCCGCAGGAATCCATCGTGGGAAGCGACGGCGCAATCCAGATGGCCGAGCATCCAGTTTCGCTCCAGGCGGACCCGCGGGATGGCGCGCCAGTTGAAAGGGTCCAGGGGTTCGGCCTGATTGCAGTGATCCAGCGTCACGCAGTTATGCGCGCGGGTGGAGCGGAAG
>JBGPJC010000114.1:0-11366 GCA_041485165.1 Terriglobia bacterium
AGGGCTGGAGATGCTGGCCAAATCCCGCGGGGACGTGAGCCGCGTGGCCAGCGTGGCCAGCTTCTTCATCAGCCGCATTGACAACGCTGCGGACGCGCTGATTTCCGCGCAACTGAAGACCGCCTCGCCCGCCGCCCAGGAGCGGCTGCGCGGTTTGTTGGGCAAGACCGCCATCGCCAACGCCAAGCTGACCTATGCGCGCTACGGCGAGATTTTCTCCGGCCCGCGCTGGCGGACGCTTTCGGCGCGCGGCGCGCAGACGCAGCGGCTGCTGTGGGCCAGCACCGGCACCAAGAACCCGAAGTACAGCGACGTCTTGTACGTCGAGGAGTTGATCGGGACGGACACCGTCAACACCATGCCTCCGGCTACCTACGACGCGTTTCGCCAACACGGCAAACTCCGCGCGAGCCTCACCGAGGGTGTGGAAGACGCGCGGCACACGCTCGAATCGCTTGCCGCGGCCGGTATCTCGCTCCCTGCGGTGACCGACAAGCTGCTCGACGAGGGCGTGCGCCTGTTTGCCGACGCGTTTGACAAGCTGCTTGGGGCGGTGGATAAAACCTGCAAAATCTTCTCCAAGGAAAAATTAAACCGCCAATCGTTGGCGCTTTCCGATGGGCTGGCCACAGAAGTAGCCGCGACACTCGAGGATTGGCGCCTGACCGGCAAAACACGCCGCCTGTGGGCGCGCGATGCCGGGCTGTGGACGGGAAGCGACGAAGGCAAATGGCTCGGCTGGCTGGGCATCACCGACGACCAGCTCGCTCACATCCAGCGTTTGACCGAACTCGCCGCCGAGGTGCGCAATGAAGGATTCACCCACGCTCTTCTGCTCGGCATGGGCGGCTCCAGCTTGTGCCCGGAAGTGCTCAAGATGACGTTTGGCAAGATCCCCGGCGCGCCGGAGTTGCACGTTCTGGATTCCACCGACCCGGCGCAGATCCGCGCCGTGGAAGCCAAGCTCGACCTGAAGAAAACGATTTTTATCGTCTCCAGCAAGTCCGGGTCGACGCTCGAGCCCAACATCTTCAAGCAGTACTTTCTCGAGCGCGTCCGGCAAGTCGTGGGCCCGGAAGCGGCGGGCAACCGCTTTATCGCCATCACTGATCCGGGTTCAAAGCTCGAGGCCGCGGCGGAAGCCGACGGCTTCCGGCACATTTTCTCGGGTGAGCCCAGCATTGGCGGGCGCTACTCGGCGTTGTCGAATTTTGGGATCGTGCCTGCCGCAGTCATGGGACTGGATGTGGCCAAGTTCCTTGACCGCGCCGAAGAGATGGTGCACGCCTGCGCGGCGTGCGTGCGCGCGGAAGACAACCCCGGCGCCACGCTCGGGGCGGTCCTCGGCGTGCTCTGCCGGCACGGCCACGACAAACTTACCTTGATTACCTCGCCGGGCATCTCCGATCTGGGCGCCTGGCTCGAGCAGTTGATCGCCGAATCCACCGGAAAGGAAGGCAAGGGAATCATCCCGGTGGACCGCGAGCCGCTGCGCTCGCCGCAGAATTACGGCAAGGACCGCGTGTTTGCTTACCTGCGCCTGGAGTCCGGGCCGGATGCGGAGCAGGACCGCGCCGTTGAAGCACTCGAGCGCGCCGGGCATCCCGTGGTGCGCATCGCCGTCCGCGACATCTACGACCTGGGGCAGGAATTCTTCCGCTGGGAGATGGCCACCGCCGTCGCCGGCGCCATCCTGGGCATTCACGTGTTCAACCAGCCGGACGTCGAAGCCAGCAAGAATGCCACCCGAAAGCTGACCAGCGAGTACGAACAGACCGGCAAGCTGCCGCCCGAGCAGCCGCTGCTCGAGGAAAACGGCATACGGCTGTTCGCAGACGCGCGCAATGCCGCGGAGCTCGCTCAGGCCGCTGCGGGAAGCAAATCGCTCAGCGGCTATCTTCGCGCGCATCTGGGACGCATCCGGCCCGGCGATTACTTTGCCGTGTTGGGATACATCGAGATGAAAGAGGCCCACGATCGCGAGTTGCAAGCGGTCCGCAATGCAGTGGGTGAAAAGAAAGCGGTGGCCACATGTCTTGGCTTTGGGCCGCGCTTCCTGCATTCCACCGGGCAGGCCTACAAGGGCGGGCCGAACTCCGGCGTCTTCCTGCAGATTACCGCCGACGACGCGGCGGACTTGCCGGTTCCAGGTCAGAAGTACACCTTCGGCGTGGTCAAGGCTGCGCAGGCCCGCGGTGATTTTGAAGTTCTGGCTGAGCGTAACCGCCGCGCGCTGCGCGTCCACCTGGGCGCCGACGTTGCCGCCGGGCTGGCGCGATTGCGCGGCGCCATCACAGAGGCGTTGCGCTAGCGGCAAGAAATCCGGCTGGTAGCGAGATCAAGAAGGAGACGAGACGATGCAGATCGGGATGGTGGGGCTGGGACGCATGGGCGGGAACATGGCGCGGCGCTTGATGCGCGGCGGACATTCCTGCGTGGTGTTGGACTTGACCGCGGCCAACGTCGAGCAGCTCGCGCGCGAGGGCGCCACCGGTGCGGTATCTATGGACGACTTCGTCGCGAAACTCATCACGCCGCGCGTGGCCTGGTTGATGGTCCCCTCAGGAGGTCCGACCGAGCAGACCGTGCAATCGCTGGCCGCGCACATGCAGCGGGGAGACATCCTGATTGATGGAGGGAATTCTTATTTCAAGGACGACGTGCGCCGGTCAAAGGAGTTGCAGAAGAAAGGCATCCATTACGTGGACGTGGGCACCAGCGGCGGCATCTGGGGCATCGACCGCGGCTACTGCATGATGATCGGCGGCCCCGAAAAAATCGTCCAGCATCTCGATCCCATCTTCAAAACGCTGGCTCCGGGACGCGGCGATGTCCCGCGCACGCCCGGCCGGGAAAAGTTCGGCGGCACCGCCGAGGACGGCTACCTCTATTGCGGTCCCTCCGGCGCCGGCCACTTCGTCAAGATGATCCACAACGGGATCGAGTACGGATTGATGCAGGCCTACGCCGAGGGTTTCGATATTTTCCGAAATGCCGGTTCGAAGGAGCTGCCCGAGGATATCCGCTACAACTTGAACCTCGCGGATATCGCCGAGCTGTGGCGGCGCGGCAGCGTGGTCAGCTCGTGGCTGCTGGACCTGACCTCCATGGCGCTGGCGGAAAACCCCACGCTCTCCAATTACACCGGCTCGGTCGCCGACTCGGGCGAGGGCCGCTGGACCATCATGGCGGCCATCGAGGAGGCGGTGCCGGCCCCGGTGCTCACCGAGGCGCTGTACACACGCTTTCGCTCGCGCCAGGAGCACACCTTTGCGGAGAAGATCCTCTCCGCGATGCGGCAGAAGTTCGGCGGGCACGTGGAAAAAGCGTCCGGCGGGTAGCACCCCGGCGGAGCAGGGCAGCGAGCACAGAAAACTCCGGGCCGGCCGCGGTCCGGAAAAGGGAGAGACAAGAATGGCATCTGCGGATGCGCGCAAACCCGGGATCGCCCAGCCGGCTCCGCCCTGCATCATGGTGATCTTTGGGTCCGGCGGCGATCTGACCAAGCGCAAGCTGATCCCCGCGCTGTACAACCTGGCCAAAGGCGGTCTGCTTTCTGAAAACTTCGCCGTGATCGGCTTTGCCCGCGCGGCCATGAGCGCGGAAGAATTCCGGGCCAAGCTGCACGAGGATATGGGCGAGTACGCGACCGGACCCACCGAGGCCGACATCTGCGACTGGCTAATCAGCCGCGTCTATTACCTCAGCGGAACGTTTACAGACCCGGAAGCCTATGGCCGCCTGGGCGCGCTGCTCGCAGAACTGGACGCTACACACGGCACCAAAGGCAACTACTTCTACTACCTGGCCACCGCGCCTGAGTTTTTCTCAGCGGTTGCCAAGCAGCTTGGCGCCGCGGGGCTGCTGCAGGAAAAAGACGGCCAGTGGCGGCGCGTGATCATCGAAAAGCCCTTCGGCACCGACCTGCCGTCCGCCCAGAGCCTGAATAAAGAACTGCGCCAGGTGCTCGAGGAGAATCAAATCTACCGGATTGACCACTACCTGGGCAAAGAAACGGTCCAAAACATCATGGTGTTCCGCTTCTCGAACGGCATCTTCGAACCGGTGTGGAACCGCCGCTATGTGGACCACGTGCAGATCACCGTGGCCGAGACCGTGGGCGTGGAAACCCGCGGCGGTTACTACGACCACTCCGGCGCGTTGCGCGACATGGTGCCCAACCACATCTTCCAACTGGTCACCCTGATCGCCATGGAGCCGCCCATCTCTTTCGACGCCGACGCGGTGCGCGACGAGCAGACCAAGATCCTGCGCGCCATCCAGCCCTACCGGCCCGAAGACGTCCTGCAGCGCGTGGCCCGCGGCCAGTACGGCGAAGGCACCTCGACGGGGAAGCGCGTGGCCGCGTATCGCGCCGAACCGAAAGTGGGGCAGGACTCCAGCACAGAAACATTTGTGGCCGCCAAGCTGCTGATTGAAAACTGGCGCTGGAACGACGTCCCGTTCTACCTGCGCACCGGCAAGTGCCTGCCGCGGCGCGTCACCGAGATCGTCGTGCAATTCAGGCGCGCGCCGTTTGTGCTCTTTCGCAAGACCGGGGTCGAGGAGCTCTCCGCCAACCGCCTGGTCCTGCACCTCCAGCCGGACGAAGGGATTTCCCTGCGCTTCGGCGCGAAAATTCCCGGCCCGGTGATGCAGCTCGGCACGGTGGACATGAATTTCGACTATGCCACGCATTTCGGATGCACCCCGAGCACCGGCTACGAGCGGCTGATCTACGACTGCATATTGGGAGACGCCACGCTGTTCCAGCGCGCGGACATGGTGGAAGCAGCCTGGACAGTGGTGCAGCCGGTGCTGGACGTCTGGCGGGCGCTTCCCCCGCGGAGTTTTCCAAACTATGCGGCTGGAACCTGGGGCCCACCGGAAGCCGCAGAGCTGATCGAGCGCGACGCGCGGCACTGGCAGACGGACTGAGCGCCGCGGCGCGCCGTCCATCCCGGCAAAAGGAGCACCATGAGCGAAATCGGCATGACTCTCAGCCGGCACATCCTGGAACAGGGGCGCCGCCACCCCAGGATCACCGGTGAGCTTTCCACGCTGATCGCCCAACTGGGGTTCGCCGCCAAATCGCTGGCGCGGGAAATGCGCCGGGCCGCCCTGGTTGGAGAGCTGGGCCTGGTGGGAGAGCGCAACGCTACCGGCGACGCCCAGAAAAAACTGGACATCTACGCCAACCAGACGCTGGTGGATGCATTCAGTGCCACCGGACTGGTGGCCGCGGTGGTTTCCGAAGAGATGGAAGAGGTGAAGCACGTGAACTGCGGAGACGATGGCCGCTACGTGCTCTGCACCGACCCGCTGGATGGCTCATCGAATACGGATATCAACGGCCCGCTGGCGACCATCTTCGGCTTTTACCGCCGCGCGCACACCGGCACCCGCGCCACGACGAACGAGGTGCTGCGCCCCGGCTCCGAGCAGATCCTCGCGGGTTACATCCTGTACAGCAGCAGCACCGTGCTGGTGTACACCGCCGGGCAGGGCGTGCATGGTTTTACGCTCGATCACGACCTCGGCGAGTTCCTGCTCTCCCATCCGAACATCCAGTGTCCTAAGCGCGGCCGGAGCTTCAGCGCCAACCTGGGCCATCTGCGCGAATGGAACGCCGGCATCCGCAAATATGTGGACCATGTCCTGGACGCGGACGCCGCCAGCGGGCGGCCGTACTCGCTGCGCTATTCGGGGGCGCTGGTCGCCGATGTGCACCGCATCCTGTTGGAAGGGGGGATCTACTTCTATCCCGCAGACGCCAGTCACAGTGAAGGCAAGCTGCGGCTGATGTACGAATGTTCTCCGCTGGGCTTTGTCATGCGCGAAGCCGGTGGCGCGGCAAGCACCGGGAGCCAGGATGTGCTCGAGGTTCCTTCGTCCGCGGTGCACCAGAGAATTCCCTTGGTGATTGGCAGCAGCGAAGAAGTCGCGCTATTCCGGCGCTTCGCGGCGGACGCAGGAGTAAGCGCGGCGCCGTAGCGCCGGCGTCTCGCCGGCCTTGTTCTTGCTCTCAGTTTCCCAGCGTCAAGCCTGGTTGTGGCTGTGATGGTTGCTTGCGCTCCCGCAAGGCCGCCGGGACGGCGGCGCTACGGTGCCCATTCTGGCTTGCTGACGCAGCCTGGAGAATCACTCAGCGGGGGCTCTGCGGGGTGGCGGTGGAAGCTCCCCATCCCTCGGGGAGGGGAGACCACTGCCGCGTGAAGGCGTCGGTCATGGTCAGGGCGATCAACAGTGCCAGCCATAAAAAACCGGTAAGGATGACGATGCGTGTCAGGCCGCCGCTGTAACGCACGTGCATGAAAAAAAGAATTACCAGCAGCATTTTTACCGTGGCGATGGCCAGCGCGACCACGGCATTCAACGGCCCGAGGTCGATGAACGCCACCCAGGTGGTCACCCCGGTAAGCACCAGCAGGGAGAGGAACACGCCGATATAGACCCGCACCGCAACGATGTGCCCGGACATCAGTAGCGCCCTCCGATTAAATAGAGCAGCGGGAAAAGAAAAATCCACACAATATCGACGAAGTGCCAGTAGAGCCCGCTGACTTCAACCGGCGCGTAATACCCGGAATGGAATCTCCCCTTCCAGGCCATACGTGTGAGCACGGCCATGATCCCCATCCCGATGATCATGTGCAGCCCGTGCAGACCGGTCATGAAAAAGTAGAAACAGAAGAAGAGTTGGACGTTGGGGAGCGAAGTCCCCGGCTTGAGCATTTCATCCGGGGCGAAGCGCAGCCCGGGCACCAGGTGATGCTCCCACTTGTGCGCATATTCGACGTACTTGATGCCCAGAAACGCCGCGCCGAGAACCATGGTCAGCAGCAGGAAGAACACCTGGGCATTGCGCTTTCCGGTTTGCGCGGCGTGGACAGCCAGCGCCATGGTCAGGCTGCTGCCGATGAGCACTGCGGTGTTCGTCGCTCCGAGTTGGATATCCAGCAGGCGGCTCCCAGCCTCAAATGCGGGGAGAAACTCCGCGCGGTAGATGGCATAACCGGCGAACAGCCCGCCGAAGAACATGATCTCGGTGACCAGGAAAACCCACATGCCCAGGTTGCCGGCCTCCTGCTGCTGGTCCAGATCCTCGAAGTGATGCCTCAGTGCCGCAGGGTGAGCGCCGGCGGCGGCTGCGTCATGCATGGGCGCTCTCCTCGCTTCCGTAGGCGTAGGCTTCTTCGGTAACGACGGGGATCTCCTCGAAATTCTCAGTCGGCGGCGGAGAAGGCGTCTGCCATTCCAGGCCCTTGGCGTGGAAGGGATTCGACGAGGCCACCGGGCCATAGCGCATCGACCAGATCAGGTAGATGAGCGGGATCACATAGCCGATAGCCAGGATCGAAGCGCCGGCCGAGGACATCACGTTGAGCACCTGGAACTCCGCCGGATAGACCGCGTAGCGCCGCGGCATGCCCAGATAGCCGAGTATGAATTGAGGGTAGAACGTCAAATTAAAACCGAAGAAAATGATCACCGCGGCGATGCGCGCCCACATGTCCGGATACATCCGTCCGGTGATTTTGGGCCACCAGAAGTGTATGCCGCCAAGGTAAGCCATCACCGCGCCGCCCACCATGATGTAGTGGAAATGGGCGACGATGAAGTACGTCCCGTTCAGGTGCACATCGGTAGCCAGCGAAGCCAGAAACAGGCCGGTGAGGCCGCCCATGGTGAACAGCCCGATAAACCCCAGGGCGTAAATCATCGGCGCCTGATAGGAAATCGAGCCTTTGTAGAGCGTGGCCGTCCAATTGAACACTTTGATCGCCGAGGGGATGGCCACCAGGAAACTCAGTAAGGAGAAAATCAGACCGGCGTAAATGGATTGGCCGGTGACGAACATGTGATGTCCCCACACCAGGAAGCTGATCACGGCGATGGACATGCTCGAAAACGCGACAAAGGTGTAACCAAAAATCTTTTTGCGCGAAAAGCAGGTGATCAGCTCGCTGACCACTCCCATGCCCGGCAGGATCATGATGTACACCGCCGGGTGGGAGTAGAACCAGAACAGGTGCTGGAAGAGCAGGGGGTCGCCGCCCAGGGCGGGATCGAAGATGCCCACGTGCAGCAGGCGCTCGAGCGCCAGCAGGAAAATTGTGATGGCCAGAACCGGAGTGCCGAGGATAAAGATGATGCTGGTGGCGTACATGGCCCACAGGAACAGCGGCATCTTGAACCAGGTGAGGCCCGGGGCGCGCATCTTGTGGATGGTGACCACGAAATTGAGGCCGGTGAGGATGGACGAAAATCCGGTGATGAACACGCCCAGCGCGGTGGCGATCACCTGGGTCTTGGCATAGGTGCTGCTGTAGGGCGTGTAGAAGGTCCAGCCAGTGTCCACGCCGCCGGTCAGCAGCGCATACAATGTGAACAGCGCGCCGATGACGTAGACGTACCAGCTCAGCAGGTTGAGCCGCGGGAAAGCCAGGTCGCGCGCGCCGATCATCATCGGCACCAGGAAGTTGCCCAGCACCGCGGGGATCGAAGGGATCAGGAAGAAAAAGACCATCACCACGCCGTGCATGGTGAACAGCTTGTTGTAAGTCTCCGGCTGCACCAGCGCGCCTTGCGGCTCGATCAGGTGCAGGCGCATCAGCACCGCCGCCGACCCGCCTACGAAGAACATCAGGGTGATGGAGGCCAGGTAGAGCAGGGCGATGCGCTTGTGGTCGGTGGTGAGCAGCCAGGACTTCACTCCATAACTCGCGTTCAGATAATGGACGCGAGGGGCGGCAACGAGTTCGGTGTTCGCGGTGCTCATTTTCCCTTCGTCTTCCTTTCTTCGCTGGCCAGGGACTTGATATAAGCGATGAGCTGCAGGATCTGCTCCTCGTTCATCTGCCCGAGATACGTCGGCATGATGGGCGGATAGCCGGCCAGGGGCATCGAATTCGGGTTGGTGATGGCCTGGCGGACGAATCCTTCGTCAGCTACCCGAGTCTGCCCTTCCTTGAGGCGGACTTCCTTGCCGAACAGCCCTTGCAGGACGGGCCCGCGCCCGGTGCCGTCGGCGATGTGGCAGGTGATGCAGCCATACTGGGTGAAGAGGCGCTCGCCGGCCTGGACCATGGTCTCGCCCTTGGTGCCGCCGCTCAGCCAATCGGCATAGTCAGTGGGCGTCATCACGTACACCCAGCCGATCATTCCGGAGTGCTGCGCGCCGCAGTATTGCGCGCAAAAGAAATGATATTTGCCGGTCTTGGTGGCCTGAAACCAGAGCGACGAGTAACGCCCCGGCAGAACATCTTTCTTCACGCGGAATGCCGGCACGTAGAAATCGTGGATGACGTCTTCCGAGGTCATGGTCAGCTTCACCGGCACGCCCACGGGGATGTGCAGCTCGTTGATTTCCCGCGGCCCCTCGGGGTGCTGCAGGTGCCACATCCACTGCTTGCCCACGACAAAGATTTCCATGGAGGCGGTGGGCGGGCGCGAGTTGCGGAAGTACAGGCTGGAACCCCACATGAAGATGATGACGCACAGGCCGGTGGGCACCAGCGTCCAGGTGAGCTCGAGAGGAAGGTAGGTTTTCGTCGCTGCGGGCTGCTCGTCCTCGGACCGCCGGCGGTACTTCACCGCGAAATAGAAAATGGTGGAGAAAATAATGAAGGTGAAGAACAGGGTGATGGCGGTCAGGAAATAGTGCAGGTGGTCCACACCCTCGGCAATCGTCGAACCCTGGTCCGGGAATATCGGGAATCCCGCCCATCCGTCGAAGAGCATCGCGAACTTCGCCAGCGCGTCAGGGTTGATCATAAGCAAAGGCAATTCGAATCCCAGCGTCCCGGAGTCCGCCGCAGCCGCTCCTCCCTCATCTTTTCTCCAGGCTGTAATTCTCGCGGCGGAAAAGCACCAGCATCATGATCCCAATGCCCAACACAGTGAGCGCGCCTGCCGCGCGGACCAGATTGGCGATGGCCAGACCGTATTTCCCGGTGATCGGGTCGTAGTGGTAACAAAAGAGCAGGATCTGGTCCACCGGCGTGCCGATTTTGCCCTCGGAAGCCTCGACCAGCGCCAAGCGCAGGTCGCGCGCAGGATATTGGATGCCGTAGAAGTAGCGTGAAAGCTTGCCCTGCGGCGTCAGCACCATAATCGCACTGGCGTGCGCGAATTGCCCCGAGGCTTTGTCGAAGGCGTAGCGGAATCCGGTGGCGCGCGCGAGCTGCGCGATGGATTCCTGCGAACCAGTCAGGAAATGCCAACCCTGCATTGCGGCGGGACGCCCGTAGAGACCGGCGTACATCGCTTTCTTGGCCTCGGCCAGGATGGGGCGCTCGCTGGGGTCGATGCTGACGGTCACTGCCTCATACTGGTCGCCGAGATCAAGCGAGATGTTTTTCATCGCGCGGAGCTGGCCATTGAGCACCTGGGTGCACAGCATGGGGCACTGGTAGTAGACCAGCGTGAGGATCACCGGCTTGCGGCCGAAGAAATCCCGCAAGCGGATGGTCTTGCCGGATTCGTCGTGAAACGTCAGCTCCAGCGGGATGGTTTGGTCGAGCTTTTGGTCAATGCCCACGTCGCGCAGGATCTCCGGGCGACCGGACGGGTTCTGAGTCATGAACGGCGCTTGCGCACGGACCGGCAAAATGCACACGGCGCTCGCCAAGGCTGCGACCAGAAAGACCGCGAGCCTTCGCGCAGCGGCCGCTCGCTTTTCTCGTTGATGGATTTGCCTGGCCAAGATCACCGCCGCACACTTTCCTTCTTTGGTGTTACAGGCCCGCCCCCGGCGGCCGGGCGCACCGGCAGACGGCCATCCAGGACCAGTTTCATGGCCAGCTCAATGGGGATGTGCACGGTGCCGTTCTGCCGGTCCACCCAGCCGTAAGAATTGAGCGCTGCCTGCTGCCCCTCGCGCACGTGTTGCAGGTCCACCTTTGGATCCGGCTGCAGCCGGGGCTGCGGCGGCAGGGCGCGCGCCTGCTCGAAGGGCGAAGCCGCAGGTCCGAGCTGTTGCACCTCAGCAAAATGGAAAAACACCCAGCGCATGGAGACAAAAACCGCCACCATAACCAGGAACAGCCCCAGTGCAAAACGCAGCAGGGCCCCCGCATCGGCGTCACGCTTTTCGTATCCGGCCCCCGCCGGGGCGCCGTTGGGTTTATTCTGCATGGGCGTGCACTCCTTCCATGCGCGGGTCGTGCAGCGGAACCAGCGGGCGCTTCTTCAACTGCGCCAGGAACGCCGCCATCCACACTCCGCCGATTCCCAACGGCGCGGCCACGTCCATCCAGTGAACCCGGAGTCCTTCAATCCCGAACCCGGGCACCAGCAGCCAAAAGATGTCCACCAGGCTCACAAAGATGAGCGCACCGGCCACCACCGCCAGCGCGCGCGCC
>JBGPJC010000115.1:0-11306 GCA_041485165.1 Terriglobia bacterium
AATCGCTCAGGCGCGAGCGCAGGAACGCCAGTCCCTGGCCGACTATGAACTCAAGCGCACCGGCTACCGCAAGGAAGACATCGAGGCCGGGCGCGCCGACCTGGCCAAAGCGAAAGCGGACGCGGTCCGCGCCGAGCTCGACTACAAACGAGCGAAGGAACTGGCTGACGCCGGTGTATTTTCCCGGCAGCAGAAGGATCTTGCCGAGGCCACCTGGAAGATGAACCTGGCGCAAACCGAGAACGCGCAGCAGAAGCTGGATGCGCTGGAGCGCGGCTTCCGCCCGGAGGAGGTCGCCTCGGCCAAGGCGCAGTACGAGCGCGCGAAGGCCAGCCTGGAGGAGATGGAGCGCGGCTTTCGCCGCGAGGATGTGGACCTGGCGCGCGCGCAGTTCGCCATGGACCAAGCCAGGTACCGCGAACGGGAAGTGCTGGCCCCGGCCTCAGCCACAGTCGAGGTGCTGGACGTGCGCCCCGGAGATCTGATCGCCCCCAACACTCCCATCGGGACGCTGCTCGAGCGCGACCAACTCTACATCCGCATTTACGTCCCGGAAACGCAGATCGGGCTGGTGCACGTGGGACAGAAAACCGAGATCCGCGTCAATTCGTTCCCCAGCGATGTCTTTGAGGGCGTGATCGAGCAGATCAACCAGAAGGCAGAATTCCTACCGCGCAACGTGCAAACACGTGAGGAGCGCGTCCACCAGATGTTCGGCCTCAAGGTGCGGGTGAACGATCCGAGCGGGCGGATCCGCGCGGGCATGGCCGCCGACCTGCGCCTGAAGCTGGCGGAGAATTGAGATGGCCGCAATCGTCGCGGAAAATCTGGTACGCAGGTTCGGTGACTTCACCGCCGTGGACGGCGTGAGTTTTACCGTCGAGCAGGGCGAAGTGTTCGGCTTCCTGGGGCCCAATGGCAGCGGGAAGACCACGGTGATCAAGATGCTCACCGGCCTGTTGCCGCTCACGGGCGGCGAGGCACACGTGGATGGGCTTGATGTGCGCACAAACTCGGAGGAGGTGCGCGAGCGCATCGGCTACATGTCGCAGAATTTCAGCTTGTATGACGACCTGACCGTTCTGGAGAACCTCACCTTCTACGGCCAGGTCTATGGCCTCGAAGAGGCGCGGCGGAAGCGCCGCACGGCCGAAGTGATCGAGATGAATGGGCTGGGGCCTTACGTCTCCCGCCAGGCCGGGAAGCTTTCCGGAGGTTGGAAGCAGCGGCTGGCGCTGTGCTGCGCCATGCTGCACGAGCCCAAGATCCTTTTCCTCGACGAGCCCACAGCGGGGATCGATCCGGTGGCGCGGCGCCAGCTCTGGGACTTGATCTTCCAGCTCTCCGGCACGGGCATCACCTTTTTTGTCACCACGCACTACATGGATGAGGCCGAGCGCTGCAGCCACGTGGCCTACATCTACTACGGCAAGCTGATCGCCGACGGCACTCCCGAGTCGCTCAAGCAGCTTCCGGAGGTGAATACGCCGGGGACGCGCCGGGTGGAGATCACCTCTCCCGAGGTGACCCGGGCGCTGCGCTACGCGCGCCACCTGGAAGGAATACGCAGCGCGACTATATTTGGCCAGTCCATCCACGCGCTGGTCGAGGACCGCTTCAGCGAGGCAGACCTAACTTCCGCACTGCGGCGCGAGGGCATTGCGGTGACGGAGATTCGCCCGCTGCAGGCGAGTCTCGAAGATGTGTTTGTCGAGCTGACCTACAAGCACAAAGCCCTGGAAGCAGTGGAGGCTGGCCGTGACTAACCCGTTCCGAGGATTCGTTGCCGTGGTCTACAAGGAGACGCTGCACGTCCGCCGCGACGCCAACGCCCTTCTCTTCGCGCTGATCATCCCCATCCTGCAGATGACCTTCCTGGGCTTCGCCATTGACACCAACGTCCGCCAGGTCAACACCGTGGTCTACAACCAGGACAACCGCCGGGAGAGCCGCGAACTGCTCGACCGCCTGCGCAACTCAGACACTTACCGGATTATCGGCTTTGTAGATTCCGACGCGGAGCTGAACGACGCCATCGTCGGCGGCCGGGCCAAAGTGGGCATCAAGATCCCGGTGGATTTTTCCGACCGGCTGCTCAAAAATGACACTGCGCAAGTCCTGGTGCTGATTGACGGCTCGGATTCTTCGGTCTCCGGGCAAGCGCTGAATGTGGCCACTTCGATCGGCCTGGACGAATCTCTGCGGCGCATCCTTCCGCCGCGGCAGGCCATGCCGATCGAAATGCGGCCCAAGCTGCTGTTCAACCCCGATTCGCGCTCGCCGAATTTTTTCCTTCCCGGCCTCACCGCCGTCCTGCTGCTCAGCGTGACGACATTTCTTACCGCTTTCGCCATCGTCCGGGAAAAAGAGAAGGGCACGCTCGAGCAGCTCTTCGTCACGCCGGTGCGTCCGCTGGGGCTGTTGCTCGGCAAGCTGGTGCCTTACTACGGCATCGGATTCTTTGAGCTGTGCGCCATCATCTTTTTCATGCGCACCGTTTTCCAGGTGCCCATCAACGGCAGCGTGACGCTGCTCATTCTCCTTTCGCTGCCTTATCTGTTCGTGGCGCTCTCTATCGGGTTGCTGATCTCGAGCAAGGCCAATAGCCAATCAGAGGCCATGCAACTGGCCTTCCTCACTTTTCTGCCGACCATTTTCTTTTCCGGGTACCTCTTCCCGCGGGAGACCATGCCGCTGCCGTTCTACGTGCTCAGCTTCTTCGTGCCGGCAACGTATTTTATCAACATCACGCGCGGGATCATCCTCCGCGGCGCCGGGCTCCAACACTTGTGGATTGATGCCCTGGCACTGATGGTCATGGGCTCGCTGCTGCTCCTGCTCGCCGCCAAGCGCTTCCAGAAGAAAGTTATCGCCGTGTGACCGCGGCTTTTCTTGTCGCGACAAACCCAGAAATTCGCAATCGCCAAGCAGCTTGAGCAAAAGAGCCTTACGTCAGTTCGGGCCCGGACATCGGGCCCGAACGGGACGTGAGCTACAACTCCACGGAACAACCCCAGGCCGCTTGCGTCATGCTATTGCTTCCCGTACCCTCAGGGTTTCTGTTGCTCACGGAAAAACGCCATGAGCTGCCCCATCTGCGAAAAACGGAATGCGTCGCGATTCTGCCCCGCGCGGGGCGAAACGATTTGCGCGGTCTGCTGCGGGACCGAGCGCGAAGTGACGATTGACTGCCCGTCGAATTGCCCCTACCTGATTCGTGCGCGCCAAAGCGACGAGGCCCACAGCAAGCCGCTTTCGCCAAAAGAATTGCCATTTCCCGATGTACGCATCCCCGCGGGCCTGATCGAAATCCAGCAGCCGTTGGTGACCACCCTGGCGGTGAGCCTGCTCGCTTTCTCGCGCCAACACCGTGCCCTGCAGGATCCCGACGCCGCTGTGACGCTGGGAGCCCTGGGGGAAACTTATCGCACACTGGACTCCGGCCTCTATTACGAAAAGCCACCGGAGGGCGGCCCGGCGCGGGCGCTGTACGGACACCTGACGGAATCTCTCGCGGGGCTGAAGAAACAGGTATCGGAACGGAGCGGACTCGCGCCGTTCAAAGACAGCGATGTTTATTACGTACTCGTTTTCCTGGCTCGGCTGCTGCGCCTGCGAACCGGCGGCCGGCCGAAATCCCGCGCGTTCCTTGATTACCTCGCCGCGCAATTCCCCCAGGACGCCGCGGCGCCGGAAGCGCCTCGCATCATCATGCCCTGACGGCCTGGCCACAGGGCGCCTGTTTCTGCACGAGGTCCAGGGAGAGTTGCGCCGATTGCCGCGCGGCTCCTTCGGGAGAATATGGCCGGTTGCCCAGACCGTACTTCTTCCTCAGCCCCTCGATACGCTGTGAAATCTCCTTGCGGTAAGAGTCTGGAGCATAGCCCGACCGCGAGTACCACTGACGATACCCGCGCGCCAGCTTCGGAAACTTCTCCTGGAGAAAAGGAAGAAAGGCCTTTTGCGCCGACGGCATCAGGAAGACCACGCTCCCGGCGAACCACTGCGCTCCGGCATCGCGCGCGGCGCACGCCAGGGCATCGAGGTCTTCCTCGCGGTCGGTGAGTCCGGGCAGGACGGGCATGGCGAAGACGCCGGCGTCGAGCCCTGCTTCGCGCAGCGCCTTGACTGCGGCCAGCCGCAGGTCCGGCCGGGGAGCACGCGGCTCAAGCAGGCGCGCCAGACGCGTTCGCAGCGTGGTGATGGTAATGTTCACGGCGAGCGAGGAGCGCGCGGCGATGCGCTGCAGCAGGTCAATGTCCCTCACCACCTGGTTCGACTTCGTTGTGATCGAGAGGCTCAGTCCTTCCAGTTCGGCGGCCTGCTCCAGGATGGCGCGCGTGGCGCCGAACTCTTTTTCCGCCGGCTGGTAAGGATCGGTGGCTGTACCGATGGCGATGTGCTCACCGAAGACGTTTTCGGTGGCCAGATCGCGCCGCGCCAGGGCGCCGGCGTTCTGCTTCACGTAGATCTTGCGCTCGAAATCCGCCCCGTCCAGCTCCATGAATTCGTGGGTGTAGCGCGCGTAGCAGTACCGGCAGCCGAATTCGCAGCCGCGGTAAGGGTTGACGGTCCAGGTGAAGGGCACGCGGTCGGAAGAGCAGCGGTTGAGGATGGATTTCACTGGGAGAAGGTAGTATTCCGTGTCGCGTTTCTCCCCGAGTAGGGGAGAGGAGGCGGCGAGGCGAGCGATCCCGCAGTACGGCGTGGGTGGGTCTCCTCCCCGGATCGAATCCGGAGGGGGCGTGGAGACATCCGCCCGAGCGGGTTGGCTGTCCCTGGGGTCAGGGAATAGAGAAGGCGGGATAGTCTTGGTGCGGCGCGACGGCCGAAAGCTGACGGCCGGGGCCGAGCCAAGCGTGGGTGAAGTGGCCAAAACCCGCCTCGCAGGCCAGACTATATTCGCTTTTTGTTCTCTCTGTCAAGAAGTATTTTCTCTTTTTGTTCTCCCATGGACGTGAGGTCGCAAATTGCGACCGCAAACACCGGCTGGCACATGCGGCCTTATCCTTAAGAACCAGGGTCGGCGCGGTTGTGGTCTATACTCTAGCGCAGCGGCAAAGGGACCCCGTTGGCGGAAATCAGCATCCTCGTTTTCGATGACGACACGGAGAGCCAGAACGCGCTGCGCGTGCTGCTCGATTCGGAGGGCTGGCGCGTGCGCGTGGTGCCGCTGCTGACCCAGGGGATGAAAGAGCTCTCCCAGGGCAGCTGGTCAATGGTCATCGCCAATGTCGCGCTGACCGGCCTGGAAGGTCCGGTATTCACCACGCTCTCCGAGCTGGCCGCGGCCGCGCCGGTGGAAGCGGAGAAATCGCGGGTGAGAGTGCTGTTCGTCGTGCCGGAACTCCTGGCCTCGCAGGCGCAACCGCAGCTTGAAGCCGGACACCTGCCGTACGTCCTCAAGCCGTTCCATCTGCACGATTTTCTGGAAAAAGTCAGCGACCTGCTCGTCGAGGCCAAGGCTTTGCCCAAATCCATCCGTGAGAAGAGCTTTGGCCAGCTGAATGCCGACCGCAGGAAAAAAGCCGACCGTCGCAGCAACAAGGACCGCCGCACGAATCCTATGTTTGCTTCGCGGGAAGACTATTACATGACCGAAGAAGAGATTGCTGAATTCGAGAAGACTGAAAAAGAAGAAGAAAAGAAGCGCAAGTTGACCAAGCGGCCGATCTGAGAACGGGCCTACCCCGCACCATCCCGACTGAAGCGAAACCGCAGCTGCACATTGTGGCCGGGGAATCCTGCGCCGGACAATATGTGGCCAGTCTTTTGCAAGCACATCCCCTTCACCCATGATATAGATTTATGGTATATATCAAGAGGAAGGAGCCCGCACATGGCCAAGCATGGAGTCGCCAAACTGTTTCGCAACGGCCGCAGCCAGGCCGTCCGGCTTCCCCGTGAATTTCGCTTCGAGGGAGATCGCGTGCGCATCCGGCGGGTCGCGGAGGGCGTGCTGTTGGAACCGCTCATTCCGGATGCGCTGCAATGGTTCGCCGAACTGGACCGGCTCGACGCCGGGCCATTCTTGAGAAAGGGACGACGGCAGCCAGTGGCTCCACGCCGCGCGGTGTTCAAGTGACGTATCTTCTCGACACCAACGCATGCATTGCGCTGATCAACGGCAAGCCGTCTTCGGTCCGCGCCCGCCTGCAAAAGGCGCTCGATTCACGCCACCAGGTGCTGGTCCCAACGGTGGCGGCTTTCGAACTGTGGTACGGAGTTGCTAAGAGCTCTCGCCAGGAAGCCAATGCAAAACGCGTCGAAACCTTCTTCGCCGGGCCGGTCAGCTTGCTGCCTTTCGAAGAGGAAGACGCCCGGAGTGCCGGCCAAATCAGGGCTGCGTTGGAAATCGCAGGGAAACCGATTGGGGCCTATGACCTCCTGATCGCTGGTCAGGCATTGCGCCTCAAACTGACGTTGGTCACAGCCAACGCGAGAGAGTTTGGACGTGTGAACGGCCTGGTCTGGGAGGATTGGGCGAAATCCTGAATCGGAAATCGCCCTGGCTCAGTACGTTTTATTCTTGGTGGCGCGCAGGAATTCCGGGAACAGCGCGCGGCATTCCTCGGCCAGCAGGCCGTCTTCGACCACCAGGGGACTTCCTCCCATCTTCGCGAGTTGGCGCGCGCCAACGTTCAATTCGCTGAATCCCGCAGCGGCGGCGTCGGCGATGGTCGCGCCGAAGACCACGCGGCTGATTTTGGCCCAGTGGATGGCGGAGAGGCACATGGGGCAAGGCTCGCAGGTGCTGTAGAGCACGCAACCGGAGAGATCAATGGTCCCCAGCGCCCGCGCTGCCGCACGTATGTTGTTCACTTCGGCGTGCGCCGTGGGGTCGGTGTCGCGCCACACGGTGTTGTGGGTCGCAGCGACTACCTTGGCGTCGCGTACGATCACCGAACCGAATGGGGATTGACCCGCGGCGATGCCCTCTCGCGCCTTGGCGATTGCTGCGCGCAGGAAGTCCGCTTCGCTCAAATGCGATGCGCTCATGGATTTTCTCTCCCTCCACCCGCCGTCGGTCTCCACAGGCGGACCTGGCTCGAGTCCGGCGTTGCCGCCAAGAGTTGAGCTACAGTTTGGCGCAGGCTGGGGTGACGCAGCCCGGGCGCGATCTCCTGCAACGGCACCAGCACAAAGCGCCGCGCGGTCATCCGCGGATGCGGCACTTCGAGTTCGGCGGTGCGGATGACGCTCGACCCGTAGAGCAGGATATCAATATCCACGGTGCGCGGCCCACCTTGCACCATTCTGCGGCGGCCGAGCTTTCGCTCGATTTCCCTCACCACGCGCAACAGTTGCCGCGGCATCAGCGATGTTTCGGCCTGGAGCACGGAGTTGAGGAACCAATTCTGCGGCGTGAACCCGACCGGTTCGGTGGCGTAGAGGGAAGAACAACGACGCTGGTGCACGCCAGCCGCTTCCAGCGCCTCGATCGCGGCGCGGATATGCGCGGCGCGATCGCCCAAGTTTGAGCCCAACGAGAGATAGACAGTCTTACCCTCCGGCATGACACTTGAATTGTACCGAAATTCCGAGTGGTCCCGTATGGGATGGCTGCTGGTCGTCATTCTGAGCGAAGCGAAGAATCCCCGTTCCTTCTGGGCACAACGAAGATAGATTCTTCGAGCCCTTCGGGCCATCAGAGTGACGAGCCTTTATTACTGCGCTACGAGGCGGGGAACAGCGGGCTCTGGCTGCGGGGATCGGCAATGCCGAAATGTTTGTAGGCCAGCGCGGTAGCCACGCGGCCGCGCGGGGTGCGGTCGAGCAGGCCCAACTGCATCAGGTACGGCTCGTACATCTCCTCGATGGCGTCTTCTTCTTCGCTGAGCGCCGCGGCGAGAGTGTTCAGGCCCACCGGCCCGCCGGCGTATTTTTGCAGGATGGTGAGCACCAGATTGCGGTCCATTTCGTCGAGGCCATGTTCGTCCACGCCGAGCATCTTCAGCGCCTCGCGGGCCACATCGAGGGTGATGCGGCCGGAGGCGCGCACCTCGGCGAAGTCGCGCACGCGCCGCAGCAGGCGATTGGCCACGCGCGGAGTGCCGCGGCTGCGCCGGGCGATTTCTCGGGCGCCGCCATCGTCCACGGCGATGCTCAGGATCTTCGCCGAGCGCTGGACAATCTCACACAAGTCGTCGGGGGTATAAAAATCAAGCCGGTGGACAATGCCAAAGCGCGAGCGCAGCGGCGCGGTAAGCAAGCCGGCGCGCGTAGTCGCGCCGACCAGGGTGAACTTGTTCAGGCGATACGGATGGATGCGCGCGCCGGGACCCTGTCCGATCACCAGGTCCAAGCGAAAATCTTCCATCGCCGGGTAGAGGATTTCCTCGATGGCCGGAAGCAGGCGGTGGATTTCATCGAGGAAGAGCATCTCCCGCGGCTCGAGAGAAGTGAGCACGGCCGTCAGATCGCCCTTGCGTTCGAGCAACGGGCCCGAGCTGGTCTTGATGGCCACGCCCAGCTCGCAGGCGAGGATCTGTGCCAGCGTGGTCTTGCCCAGACCGGGTGGGCCGTAGAGCAGGACGTGGTCGAGCGCCTCGCCGCGGCTGCGCGCCGCCTCGATGGCGATGGAGATCACTTCTTTGACGCGGCCCTGGCCGATGAACTCGGTCAGATGCCGAGGACGGACGCTGGCCTCGATGCGGGCGTCTTCATCGAGTGCCGCGCCGGAGAGGATTCGCCGCGGTGTTTTCTGTTCGTTCACGTGGGCCTACAAATCCCTCCCATCGTACTCCAGCTAACCCGGGCGCAGGAAGTTCCGAGAATCGCCGGGGCCGGGAGTCACTCCTGAGATCTCGCCGCCTGCCGCGCCGGAGGGCTGAGGCGGCTGAGCGCTGCGCGGAGTACGTTCTCGAACCCGCCGGCTGCGCCGCCGCGCGGGACTTCTTCGAGGGCGCGCTCAGCGTCGCGACGCTCGTAGCCGAGGTTGAGGAGCGCGGAGAGGACGTCGGATTCGAGCTCGGTTTGCGGTGTGGCCCGCACCGGCTCGGAACCATCTGCGGGGGCCAGCTTGTCACGCAGTTCCAGTACGATGCGCTCGGCGGTTTTCTTTCCCACCCCGGGGATGCGCACCAGTTGTGCCAGGTCGCCGCGGCGGACGGCCGGCACGATCTCCTCCGCGCTCATTCCGGAAAGGACTTTCAGCGCCAGCGAAGGGCCCACACCGGAAACCGAGAGCAGCAGCTCGAAGAGATGTTTTTCCCGCGTGGTAACGAAGCCGTAGAGGGAAAGCTGATCCTCGCGCACGTGGGTGTGGATCAGCAGGGTGACCTCGCTGTGCAGATCGCCCAGGGCGGCGAACGTGGAGAGCGAGATTTGCACCACGTAACCCACGCCGCCGACATCCACCAGCAGATGGTTGGGACGTTTCTCCGCCAGCCGCCCGCGCAGTTGTCCGATCATCCCCGAAGAGTATTCTGCACCCTCGCCAAGCTGTCAACGCACCGGGCCAAATTGTTGTGCGCTGCCTCCGCCCGCCGGCCCGGCACTGGAAAATGAAAGGCCTCAGGTAGTTACAGGAAGAAAAAAACTTTACCGAGGGGATGAAACAAATCCACAGCTGCCTTCGTCTAAGCAAGTGAGCGTTCTCCTGTAGGGGCTACGCGGAACGAGAAGCGACGGCGCTTCTCTTCAGCGCCTCTGGGTGGGGCGGACATCATAATTTATTAAACTCTTAAGGAGGCAACTGCTATGGGTGTGTTCTTTCGCAACATTCGTGGACTATTCGCGCTGCTGGCGCTGCTGGCGCTTTCCGTTCCGGCACTGGCCAAGCCCATCAACACAACGATCAAGCTTTCCAACCCGAGCAAGCTGGGCAGCACCCAGCTCCAGCCGGGCGATTACGAGCTGATCGCCGATGATGCCAAGGTGGTTTTTAAGTTGCGCGGCAAAGTGGTTGCCGAAGCCAAAGTGGAGTGGAAGGACGCCGACAAGAAGATGGACCAGACTTCCTTGGTCTTCTCCGGCGATGCGATCAAGGAGATCCGGTTTAGCGGCAAGAAAAACTACGCCGTGATCCAGTAAGCGGGACCTCGAATCCGGCGCGGGCGGCCATTCCCGCCGCCCGCTTTTCTTTCTTCATAAACTCGGCGCGGGGCATCATCGCCTGCGCCGATTGTTTTTTCTATCCGGTTGAAACCGCAGCCCGAGCCCGGCCGCGGGAACCTGCGCCGCTGGACGATGGCGTTCTTCCCGCCGCAGCCAAATTGGCCGTGACCGGGGTCAAGTTTTTCCCGTACACTTACGGTCATCGAAGTCCAACCGTTCCTTCGCGGAGTGGGGAATGAAAATCCGGATTGCGGTGGTGGGAGATTTCAGGTCGGAAGTGCGGGCGCACACCGCGCTGAATGAATCGCTGGGGCATACCGCAGAACATCTCGGCGTTGAGGCACAAATAGATTGGGTGCCGACGCGGGAGGTGACCCGGGCAAATGCCGGACAGGTACTCGGCAGCGCGCAGGGGATCATTGTTCCGCCCAACAGTCCTTACGAAAGCATGGAAGGCGCGCTGGCGGCCATCGAGTTCGCGCGCACGCGCGGCTGGCCGTTTTACGGGTGTTGAGGGGGCTTCCAACATACTCTGTTAGAGTATGCGAGAAATGTGATGGGCCTCAGCGATGCGACTTCCGACGAGGAAGGCGTTCCTTCCACAAACATGGTCATTGTCCCGGTAAGTTGTCCGGTCCCCAACTGCGCCGCTGGCGCGCCGAAGCTCTCCGGGGACAACAACGTCCGCGTGGTGCGCGACTCTCGCGCGTTTCAAATTTACGGGACCGAGTTCATCTTTGAAGGTTATTTTTGCAATTACGAGGTAAACCTCGCTTACCAGGAACGTCTCGCGGCGGCGGGCTTGCGCCTGACCGGCTTCGGCGCGGGCGGCGAGGCGCGCATCGCCGAATCCGAAGCGCGGGTGGAAACAGGGCAGCCCCATCCGTTCTTCTTCGCCACGCTCTTTCAGCCTGCGCTGCACTCTGAGCCCGGAAAGCCGCATCCCGTCATCGTAAGTTTTATGGAAGCGGCGGCACAGTTCAAAGCACCGCAGGGAGGTTCCACAGCGGGCGCCGCGAGGACCTGATTTTTTTTCTGAATTAAGCGGCAGCCGTATCCGGCGGGGCCAACTCGAAGTGCCCATCCTGGTAGGCGCACGCCACCTGGCGTAGGAAGTGGTAGACCACGCCCTCGCGGGCAGAAAGTGGGCCCTGCCGGTGTCCCGGAGATGCCGCGCCGCGTTGCACCGATTCGCAAGCCCCCCAATCCTGTTTGTTGGTCATATCCCAGAATTCCACCGCGTAATT
>JBGPJC010000116.1:0-11214 GCA_041485165.1 Terriglobia bacterium
AAGCTCGCTGCGCGCGCGTGGGATACGCCGCTGGGAGGTGTTGGTTCCTTCCTCGACAAGGCGCAAGCGCATCCGGCGATCACCAAGGCAATCTGGGACGCGTTGGAGAAAGAACCGGAGAGCCTAGCTGCTCGCGCGTGGGACACTCCACAGGGAGACGTTGGCACTTTCCTCGACAAGACCCAAGCGCACCCGGCGATCACGAAGGCAATCTGGGATGCGTTGGAGAAAGAACCGGAGAAACTAGCTGCGCGCGCGTGGTACACGCCACTGGCAGACGTAGGCTCCTTCCTCGACAAAGCGCAAGCGCATCCGGCGATCACGAAGGCAATCTGGGATGCGTTGGAGAAAGAACCGGAAAAGCTCGCTGCGCGCGCGTGGGACACGCCACTGGGATTCCTTGGCTCTTTTCTCGACAAGGCGCAAGCGCATCCGGCGATCACGGAGGCACTCTGGGATGCATTGGAGAAAGAACCGGAAAAGCTCGCTGCGCGCGCGTGGGATACGCCGCTGGGAGGTGTTGGTTCCTTCCTCGACAAGGCGCAAGCGCATCCGGCGATCACCAAGGCAATCTGGGATGCGTTGGAGAAAGAACCAGAAAAGCTCACTGCTCGCGCGTGGGACACGCCACTGGATCAACTTGGCTCTTTCCTCGACAAGGCGCAAGCGCATCCGGCGATCACCAAGGCAATCTGGGATGCGTTGGAAGAAGAACCAGAAAAACTCACTGCTCGCGCGTGGGACACGCCACTGGATCAACTTGGTTCTTTCCTCGAGAAGGCGCAAGCGCATCCGGCGATCATGAAGGCGATCTGGGAAGAGTTGGAGAAAGAACCGGAGAAGCTCGCTGCGCGCGGGTGGGACACACCACTGGATCAACTTGGCTCTTTTCTCGACAAGGCGCAAGAGCATCCGGCGATCACCAAGGCAATCTGCCAGGCATTGGAAACCGAACCTGCAAGATTATCCGCGTTGGCGCGGCAGACACCGCTGGACAAACTCGCCGCCTGGTTCCGACGTGTGCCAGATGCCGTAGTTGAGGCCGCAGTGGCCGATATGAAACCGTCGGACTGGGACTCCTTCCCCAAATCTCAGCCTTTGACCGGTGGCGCTTGGTTCGCGGGACGCTGTGGTGAGATTGGACGCAATGACTTAAAGAGCGGTCTTATTACAACCTTGCTACGCCGGGCCAATGGCAAAGATTTTCCGCCAATAGGTATGGCCTTCGCGAATGTCGCTTGGATTCTAAACAACGTCCCCGAAAGCGCGCGTCCTCTGGCCCCCAAGTTCTTAGATAATCTGTGCACTAGGCACTGGTTGGATTCGCAATTCAGGAATTCTTTTTGCGGAGCGCTTGCCACGGGTTTGCGAATACTGGCACTTCACCAATCACAGGACGTACTGCAACGTTTCCATAGCGCAGGTCTTGGCATTCGTCTCGGAAAAGAGTTGGCCACCTTTGGTCAGTCCAATCCAAAAGACAAAAGCCTAGCCGTCCAGTTATTCGGGAGTGCAACCTTGTTTGGTTGGGTTGCAAGGCGCCAGTGGTTCAAGAATGTATCGTTACAAGAAATGGCTGAACTGCCTATCGGCCCTCTCTCACACCGGCAAGAAGCTGCCGTGGTCGAATCGTCTCGGTATCAGCTTTGGCTTGGACTCCGTGCGGTTGCTTCAGTGACCAATATGTCTCTTCGGGTCGGTGTGGCTTGTATAACAGTTACGCTCGCGCTCTGGCGCAACAACCTCAGTTCTACTTCCCAAAGGCCGCATGGGACGGAGCACAGAGTGAATCAAAGCATGGTGAATTGGTTGGAGAAATGCTCCTTAGATGCACGCGGACTTCTGTTGCCTGAACGCGAGTTGCTCGGGGTTCTGGCCGGTCACCTTCCCTGAAAAGTTGTAGGGCACTCCGAAGCCAAGACAGCGTGTGCTCCACTATGTACCTCTCTATGGTTGCTATTAAATAGCCCCCGCATCGACTGCAGGTGGCATCTCCAGTGCGCCATCAATGACCGCGTCGACATCGAGCTGGAGAGTTGACAGGCACCTTCAAGGTCGGTCTTCGTTGTTGAATGCTTGGCGACGATATACCCGGAATGTTTTCGCTCCGTCCACAGAGGCGGGCTCCGTCGCGTTGAACGAATCGTCCGACAAAATGGATACCCGTTTTCCCCTGAATTCTTCGCGCAGGCCCCGAAGAATCGTCGTGGCTACCATTCAGACGCTCTGGCCCCGTAGGAATCCGGGCCGGAAAAAGTTCCCGTCTTCGACGTCCTTTCTGTCGAGGAGCGCGTTCACGACCGAAGCATCCGATCCTCCATACGGAGAATTCCTTCTCCACAAGAAATTCCGCTCGCCGTGGTTCCAGCAACTTAACTTGTCCGTCTGTCACGTCTGAGAGATCAATAAGCCTCAGTGACCTATAACGCGGTGCGTGAACATTAATCCGGCGAAACGGGCAGAAATCCGCTGGTGGGAAGTTGGAAGCTCGTTTTGGAGGTTTCTGATTGCGGGCGGATGACGGCGCACTCGGAAACTAGCCCAGTACCCCACCGGCAGCTTAATTGAGCTTGGCGTGGCCATTGCCCCCGGCAATCCGCCGCGCGCGGCTGAGCTGCTCGAAGTCCATCAGCCATTTGTGCAGGGCGCTTTCCAGGCTCATCTGGCGGTCACCCTCATTGCGCATCTCCAGCAACTTTTGTTTGTAGGCCAGGTCCAAGGGCATCTCACTAGCGATCTGGA
The DNA here is from genome assembly GCA_041485165.1 of Terriglobia bacterium. Taxonomy (GTDB): domain Bacteria; phylum Acidobacteriota; class Terriglobia; order Acidiferrales; family UBA7541; genus JAAFGT01. The sequence goes on from JBGPJC010000116.1 coordinate 2,743, forward strand.
AAGTGAGAAACTCGAAGCTGCTTTCCTCCGACATGTCGGGAGGTCCGCCGAAGACCAGATGGTGACACTGGCTGTACAGTTCGATCAACGAGGCGTTGGGAGAGGGTTCTTCGAACGGTTCTTCTTCCAAAAACTCCGCGCTCGCTTCCCAGTACTCGCGCTCCTGAAAAATCTCGATCACGCGATAGGGAAGCCGGCCCATGGTGAGGATATCGAGTTTCCCGTCCGGGTATTCCTTGGCCACTTCGAGGATTTCCGCGCTGCAGCCGACTTGCGCGAAGGCTTCGCCCTGGGAGAGGACCACGCCGAAAGGCTGCTCCTTTTCGCGGCAGTGGCGCACCATCAACTTGTAGCGGGGCTCAAAAATGTGCAGGGGCAGGAGAGCGCCGGGGAAGAGCACAACTTCCAGCGGGAAGAGAGGGATGCGTTTCGTCTCCATCCTTCTTTTCCGGAGAGATGCGCGCCGGGAACGGCCATGCTGCTCCCGGGGCCGCGATCACTCCAGTGCCTCCAGTGCCGCTTGCAATTCGCTCTGCGCGTGGGTGTCGCCGGCTTTTGCGGCTACGCCAACACCATCGGTAAAAGTCTTGCGTGCCTGGTCGGGCTGTCCCAGCCGGAGCAGGAGCTGGCCGAAGTGGAAGTAGCCGGGCACATATTCTGGGTGCGATATCAGGAGCTGGCGGAAATGCTGGTCGGCACCGGGGGCGTCCCCGGCATTCACACACTCGAGAGCCAGTCCGTAGCGCGCAAAGGCATCATTCGGGTTGGCGGAGACAATCTGTTCCAGCATGGCACGGCGCGATTTCTGCGGGGCGTCCATGAAGTTTAGAGTACCACAGCGGGGAAAGGCCTCAGGTCAGTCCCGGTCGAACTGCGACCGGGACGGGACCTGAGCTACAGGCCTTTGCCAAGCACATACTGATGCGCTTCATCAGCCATTCTCGTGCCCAGCGCTACACAGGCGCCGATTGCGGGGCCTTCCAGGTAATTGCCTGCGAGGAAGAGGCCCGGGCAGAGGCGCAACTCTTCGTGAAGTGCAGCGAGGATGTGCGCATGGCCGAGATTGTACTGAGGGATGGCGCGCGTCCAGCGCTGGAGATGGTGAGCCGCAGCGGGCGAGGAGATGCCGAGAATTCCGCCCACCTCGCGCTCGACGGTGGCGCGGATCTCATCATCGCTGCAATCGAGCATCTTTGCGTCCGTAGCCCCACCGACGAAACTGGTCAGGACGACTTGTCCTTCCGGGGCGCGTCCGGGGAAAAGGGAAGAGTTCCAGATAGTTCCGAGAACGCGAAGCCGCTCGGGGCGCGGCACCAGGAATCCAAAACCTTGGAGGGGTCGGGCCAAGTCCGATTGACGATACGCGGCGGAGAGAACGCCCACCGGAGCATAAGCAATCTGGCCCAGCAGCGCCGGGAAGCGAAGAGAGACTACCCGAAGGATCTGGCCGGTAACATCCGCTGGAGCGGCGAGCACCACGGCATCGGCAGTAGTTGTCTCCGCGCGTCCCTGGATTTCGGAATGAATTTCGAACTGCCTATTGCCGTTGGCCTTGAGGCGCTTGATGGAGAGGACACGCGCGCCGGTCACCACCGCCGCGCCAAGCTGCTCGGCGATGCGCCGCGGCAGTGCGGCCACGCCGCTGCGCAAGGTGCAGAGTGTCGCCGCAGGCTTGTCTTTGGCGGGCCGTGACTTGATCGCCCCGCGGATGACGCTGCCGTGTTCTTTCTTCCAAGCATATACAGCGGGGAAGGCGCTGCGCAGGCTGAGCCGCTCTGGATCGCCCGCGTAGATGCCGGAGACCATGGGCGCCACCAGGCGCTCGAGCAACTCCTCGCTGAATTCACGCCGCACGAAATCCGCTACGGACTCGTCCTCCGGCAGCGGGCGGCGCCGCCGAAACGGTTCAGCAAGCAGGGCGAACTTCGAGCGCCGCGAGAGCAGAGGACTGGAGAGCAGCGCGCCGGGTGAGAGCGGCACACTTTCCAGCCGCCCGCCGCGGACCACATAGCGCGGCGCCTTGGGGTCAGCGCGAAGAAGTTCCTGCTCGAGGCACACGCTGCTGATTAATTCCAGCAGTCCATCGGTGGAAAGAAAACTCTGCGGGCCGCATTCGAACAGGCAGCCGTCCGGCGTGACCGTTTTGATCACTCCGCCGGCGCGGGGGGACTGCTCGAGCAAAAGCACGGCGGCACCGAGATGGTGCAGCCGCCACGCGCACGACAGGCCGGAGATGCCGCCACCGATGACGATTACGCGCATCAGGAGAGATTCTCCCGAAATGCTCTAATGGTGTGTCTCACAAATATCTGGAAAATCTTACGAGCTCACGGGCGGGGCAAGCCCCGCCCCTACAACGCGTTGCGTACCAAGACTTTTCGTCGAATTGTCTGGGACACGACACTAGAGAGTTTTGGAAAACAGCGGACGGCTTTCCGGTGCTTGGTCCTCGAGATAGGCGTCGAAAACCATGGCCACATTGCGAATGAAGATGCGCCCCAGGCCGACGACGCGAATTTCCCGCCCCTCGATTTCCACCAGGCCGTCGGAGCGGAACTCCTCGAGCCGGGCAAGTTCCGCGGCAAAGTACTGATCAAAGGCGATGTTGTGCTCGCGCTCGACGTCGTCCTTGCGGATGACGGTGTGGCAGAGCAGGCGGCCGATGACGGAGCGGCGGATGAAGTCATCCGGCGAGAGGCGATATCCGCGCATGGTGGCGATGCCGCGGCGCGCGATCGCTTCCTGATAGGGCTGCAGGCTGCGCTGGTTCTGGGCGTACGCACCGCCGATGGCGCTGATGGCACTGACGCCCATACCGTAGAGGTCGGCGCCGGCTTTGGTGGTGTAGCCCTGGAAGTTGCGGTGCAGCGTGCGCTCGCGCTGCGCCACGGCGAGTTCGTCCTCGGGGCGCGCAAAATGATCAAGGCCGATGTAGACGTAACCGGCCTGCAGGAATTCGTCCAGACCGATGCGGAAGATGCGGAACTTCTCCATGCCCTCCGGCAGATGCCCGGCAAACGAGCCCTGCTGTTTTTTCAGCCAGGGCACATGCGCGTAGCTGAACATGGCCACGCGGTCGGGCTGAAGGCCGATCACTTTGTTGACCGTTTCGGCGAAGCTGGACGCCGTCTGGTAGGGCAGGCCGTAGATCAGGTCCACGTTAAGGCTCTCGAAGCCCAGGCGGCGGGAAGCGGCGATCAGGTCGCGGGTCATCTCGAAGCCCTGCTCGCGGTGGACGGCGCGCTGCACCTCGGGAGTGAAGTCCTGGATGCCCATGCTCAGGCGGTTGAAGCCGATCCGCCGCAGCGTTTCCAAATGCTCGAGTGATGTGACGCGCGGGTCCACCTCAACGCCAATCTCTGCGTTCGGCGCCAGCGTGAAGCGTTCGCGGGTGTAGGCAAACAGGTCTTCCATTTGCGGCGGTGTCAGGTAAGTCGGCGTGCCCCCGCCCCAGTGGAACTGGATTACCGGGCGGCGGCGAGAAACATGCCGGCTGAATTGCTCGATCTCGCGCTTGAGCACCTCGAGGTAGGGATGCGCTACGGACTTATCCTTCTGGATGACCACGTTGCAGGCGCAGAACAGGCACAGGCTCTCGCAGAACGGCAGGTGCATGTAGAGAGAGACTGGAGCAGCGGCGGCGTCAGCCTGGGCGCAGACCTGCTCGAGATCGTCAGGGCCGAAGTTGTCCTGCCAGACCGGGGCGGTGGGGTAACTTGTGTAGCGCGGCCCCGGCCGGTTATAGCGGGAGAGGAATTCTTCGGAAACCTCGCGCGCACCCACGGCGATGTTTGCTCGTTCGTTGCGGGCGTCGTTCATAACGACGACACCGCCCGCGCGGGCAACTCCACCGATTGGCCGCTTTCGATGAAGACACGCGCATTCTCCACCGGGGTATCGGGGAGGATACCGTGGCCGAGGTTGAGAATATGACCACGGCCTCCGGTCTTCGAGACCGCCTCGCGCACGGACTCGCGGATCGTTCCCGCGGGGCCCAGGAGAACAGTAGGATCTATATTTCCCTGGACGGCGACCGCCCGGCCACGGCGGGCGGTGAGAGCCAACTTGACCTGCGCGAGGTCGAGCCGCCAGTCCACGCTCAGGACATCGGCACCGGTCTCGGCGAGCAACTCGAGCAGGTGGCTGGATGCCTTGGAGTAATAGATCACTGGCGTCGTCCCCGGCTGAAGCTCATCCAGAACTCGCTGCATGGCAGGCAAGGCGAACTCGCGGTAATCGCCGCGGGAAAGTTCGCCGGCCCAGGTGTCGAAAATTTGCACGGCGGCGGCTCCAGCGGCAATCTGGGAAGAAAGATATCGCGCCGTATTGCGCGCAATCTTGTCGAGAAGCGCGCGCAGCAGGGCGGGGTCGGCATACATCATGCACTTGGCGCGGTCGGCGCCGGAGCCGCTCTTCCCGGCGATCATGTAGCAGGCCAGCGTCCACGGCGCGCCGGCAAAACCAATTACCGGGACGCGGGGCCCCAGGGTGCGGCACAACTGGTTGATGGCCTCGCCCACAAAGCCGGTGTCACGCTGGGGATCGAAGTCTCGCAACGCTGCAAGGTCGCTGGCGTTACGCACTTGTCGCGGCAGGACCGGCCCAGTGTCTCCGAACTCAACCGTCAAGCCCATGGCCTCGGCAGGGATGAGGATGTCGGAGAATACGATTACCGCGTCCATGCCCAGCAGGCGGTACGGCTGCAAGGAGACTTCTACGGCAAGCTCGGGGGTCTTGCAGACTTCGAGGAAGGAATGCTTGGCACGCACGGCGCGGTACTCCGGGAGGTAGCGTCCGGCCTGGCGCATCATCCAGACTGGGACGCGCTCGACCGGTTCGGCGCGGCAAGCGCGCAGGAAGAGAGACTTGCGGTCAATGTCGGTATGGCTTTCGGGCATATCCACGGCCTGCAAGCTTCATGATAACAAATCCGGAAGCGCCCGGCACGACGCGTCCCTATACTCTCCCGGAGCAAGCTCCCGCACTCCAGACTGGCGGCCAGCCGGCGCCCCTGCCAGGCCATCAGAAAGCAACGCACTCCTCGCACCACGTGCCAGTTGCCCTCCCCTCGCATATAATCATTCCGGGGGATCGCGCGCCGCGGCGCGCTACGAACAAAGCATGACCACACCACTAGGCTACGTAAGCGTCGGCCTCTATGCGCTCAGCCTGGTTCTTTATGTCCTGCACCTGTACCAGGGCAAGCCCACGGCGGGCCGGGCAGCAAGCGCGCTCCTGGCCATCGGGCTGTTGACGCATTATTTTGCGCTGCTGGAGCGGGCGCGCGCGGTCCACGCTGTCCCATACCAGGACTTGTACGGCTCGATGTCGTTGTTCGGCTGGTTCCTGGCGCTCACCTATCTCGGTCTGGAGCTGCGCCACCGCCAGCGCACGGTGGGAGCATTCGTCCTGCCGGTAGTCCTTCTGCTTTACGCTCTGGCGACATTTCTTTCGCCCGCGGCGCCCCCGCCGCCTCCCGCTCGCGGGAGCTTGTTCGCTTTCCATGTCACCGCCAACATGCTGGCGTACTCGGCATTTACCCTCTCGTTCGTCTTCAGTTGCATGTACCTGATCCAGAACCGCCTGCTGCGCGGCCGCCGGCTGGGAGCGGTGGGCTGGCGAATGCCTTCACTGGAGCTTCTCGAGCGCATGACGCGCAGTGGCGTCCGCGTGGGATTCGTGGCCCTGGTGATCGGGACAACGCTGGGATTTGTCGCCGCGGACCGCCTGCGCGGCCATTACTTCAGCTTCGACCCGAAAGAAATAATCACCGTGCTGATCCTGGCGGGCTATGCCGTCTATTTGTGGTTGGAGGGCAGCACGAGCTGGCGTGGCGCGCGCGCTTCGCTGCTCTGCGCGCTGACCTACCTGGCGGTGGTGTTCAGCTATACGGTGGTTAATCTTTTTCTGTCGCAGTACCACCATTTCTTCTGATGGATATCCTGCTCATCGGCCTCAACCATCGCACCGCGCCGGTGGAACTGCGCGAGCGCGTGCATTTTTCCGCCGACCAGGCGCGCAGCGCCGCGGCTACGCTGCGTTCGCAGGGCGTCCTGCGGGAGGCGGTCCTGCTCTCCACCTGCAATCGCAGCGAGATCTATGGCGTGCCGCAGTCGGCCGGCGCAGAGGCGCTGACTGCGGTGGAGAACTTCCTGTGCAGCTTCCACGGACTTGACTCCGTGGCCCTCGATGGCAGCCTCTACCGCAAGCAGGACCACGCCGCGGTCGAGCACCTCTATCGCGTCGCCGGCGGCCTGGATTCCATGCTGCTCGGTGAGGCGGAGATCCTGGGACAAGTGCGCCAGGCCTACCAGGCCGCGCTCGAAGAAGGCGTCACCGGTCCGGCGCTCAACCGGCTCTTCCAGGCGGCCATCGAGGTGGGGAAACGGATTCGCGCGGAGACCGACCTGGGTGCGCATTCCATGTCCGTGGCTTCGGCGGCCATGAAGCTGGCCGAACAGATTTTTGGCTCGCTCAAAAAGCACAGCGCTCTGGTCCTGGGAGCCGGGGCCATGGGCACCAAGGCTGCCGAGCAGCTCCGCAACCGCGGGATCGCGCGGCTGCGCGTAGCCAACCGGTCGTCGGACCGCGCCGAAGAGCTGGCGCGCCGCGTGGCCGGCGAACGCGTTCCCTGGGAGCAGGTCGGCGACGTCCTGCGCGAGCCGGACATCGTGGTCAGTTCGCTGGCCGGGTCGGAGTGGACGCTGACGCGGGCCCAGGTGGCGGAGACGATGGCGGCGCGCAACAACCGCCCGCTGTTCTTCATTGACCTCGGCGTGCCGCGCAACATCGAAAGCGCGGTGGCCGAGCTGTACAACGTCTTTCTCTACAATGTGGACGACCTGACCGTCATCGTCGAGCAGAACCGCAAGGCCCGCGAAAACGAGATCCCGCGCGCCGAAGCCATCATCGCCGAGCACCTGGAGAAATTTGCCGCCTGGCAGACCGGCGCGCAGGCCGCGGCGGTGTTGAACGAGCTGCGCAGCACACTGCGCCTGCAACGCGAGATGTTTGCCCGCGACCACGCCGAAGACCTCAACCGCTTTGGCCCCGAGGATCGCGAACGCATCCAGCGCTTGATGGACGAGCTACTGGAGTCGGTCCTGCACGATCCATCCTCGCGGATGCTGAAGGAAAAAGAGCTGCGCGACAAATTGCGCGACATCGAGCTGTTCCGCGAGCTCTTTGGCCTGCGCAAGGACCGTCCGTGAAGCCCCTGCGCATCGGCTCTCGCGGCAGCGCCCTGGCCCTGTGGCAAGCGGGTTTCGTCCGCGACTGGCTGGTGCGCGCGCATCGAGCTGAAATCGAAATTATCATCATCAAGACTTCCGGTGACCAGTTCCAGCAGACCAGCGTGGCGGCCATAGGCTTGAAGGGCGTCTTCATCAAGGAACTGGAGGATGCGCTGCTGGATGGGCGCGTAGACCTGGCGGTCCACAGCATGAAGGATGTGCCCACGGAAATCCCGCCGGGCCTGGTCTTTCCCGCCATCACCCGCCGCGACGACGCGCGCGACTGTTTGCTCTCCCGCGAAGGGCGCACGCTTGCGCAACTCCCCGACGGCGCGCGCGTGGGCACCAGCAGCCTCCGCCGCCAGGCGCAGCTTCTCCGCGTGCGGCCGGGTCTGGCTGCGGTGGACCTGCGCGGCAACGTGGACACGCGCATTCGCAAGCTGGACGAAGGCCAGTTCGAAGCGATTCTGCTGGCTAAAGCCGGGGTGGACCGCCTGGGTCGAAGCGAGCGAATCACGGAGGTGCTCTCCCCTGACGTGATGCTGCCAGCCGTTGGCCAGGGCGCACTGGGAGTCGAGACGCGCGAAGGCGACCATCCATTGCGAGAGATTGTTGCTGGACTTGACGACGGCCCGACGCGCGCCGCGGTGACCGCCGAGCGAGCGCTCCTCGCCGAACTCGAGGGCGGCTGCCAGGTGCCGCTGGGTGCTTGGGGACGGATCGAAGCGGGCGAGTTGCGGCTAGATGCCTGCGTCTGTTCGGCTGATGGAAAGGAATGCATCCGCGACACTGTTGCCGGATCGGCGGAGTCTCCTGATCGTCTGGGGCGGGCGCTGGCGCGGCGCCTGCTCGATGGCGGAGCTGACCGCATCCTGCGCCTGGCGGGAAGGACGCTTGGGCGCGACTGACTCGAGACCGCTGGCAGGGAAGCGCGTGGCGGTGACCCGCGCCGCGGAGCAATCCGCCGAGCTTTGCGAGCTGCTTGCGTCGTTCGGGGCGAAAGTCCTGGAGTGCCCGCTGGTTGCTTACGTGCCGCCGGAGGAATCGGCTCCGCTCGATGCCGCCCTGCGCGGCCTGGCGAAATTTGACTGGCTGCTCTTCACCAGTCAAAATGCCGTCCGCTTCTTCTGCGCGCGTTGTGCGGCGCTGGAGATTCCTATTCCTCGAGAGAAGCCGCGCGTGGCTGCCGTGGGTACAGCCACAGGACGCGCGGCGGAAGAAGCAGGATTCACCGTGGCGC
>JBGPJC010000117.1:0-11174 GCA_041485165.1 Terriglobia bacterium
TCTTCGTGGTTGCCTCGCTCGCGGATCACTCCGTCTTCGATCACCACGATGATGTCCGCGCGGCGGACGGTGGAAAGCCGGTGAGCGATGACGAAAACGGTGCGGCCGGCCATCAGGTTGGCGAGCGCCTGTTGCACCAGCATTTCCGACTCCGAATCCAGCTCTGAAGTGGCCTCATCGAGAATGAGGATGGGTGAATCCTTGAGCAGCGCGCGGGCAATGGCCAGCCGCTGGCGTTGCCCCCCGGAGAGCCGCTGGCCGCGCTCGCCGAGCGTGGACTGGTAGCCTTCCGGCAGCTCGCAGATAAAATCGTGTGCCAGCGCCGCGCGGGCCGCCGCGTGGACGCGCTCGGCGAGCATCTCGGGACGCCCGTAGCAGACATTGTTCCACACCGTGTCGTTGAACAAGATGGTTTCCTGCGTGACGATGGCGATTTGCTCGCGCAGTGAGCGCAGCGAGATGTCGCGCACGTCGTGGCCGTCAATCTTCACGCTGCCCCCGGTGGCGGTGGCAAAACGCGGCAGCAGGTTGACCAGCGTGGTCTTCCCTGCCCCGCTGGAACCCACGATGGCCACCACTTCCCCCGCGCGGACCTTCAGGTCCACCCCGCGCAGAACTTCCGGCCCGCCCTCGTAGGCAAAACTGACGTTGTCGAACTCGACCATGCGCGTGAACCCCGGCAGGACGATGCTTCCCGGCTTGTCCGGCGCTTCTTCCTCGAGGTCGAGTAGCGCAAAGACCTGAGTGGTCGAGCCCAGCGCCTGCATGAACAAATGATAGATGCCGCCGAGGCGTTTGACCGGCTCGTAGACGCGAAACAGCGCGTAGGTGAAGGCCATGAAAGCGCCTTTGGTGAGAATGCCGGTCTTGATGCGGTCGCGGGCGTAAAGCAGCGCCAGGCACAACACCACCGCGCCGAGCAGCTCCATCAACGGTCCATTGGCGGCCCAGGCGCGGATCCAGCGCATGTTCTCACGGAGCAGGCGGCGCGCGGTGGCGCGGAACTTGGCGATTTCGAAGCCTTCCATCCCGAAGGCCTTCACCACGCGGTTGCCGCTGACCGTCTCCTGCAGGATCTGGCTCAGCTCCGCCAGCCGGGACTGGCTGCGCTCGACCGAATGGCGGATGCGGCGGCCCAGCTTGCCCACCGGAATCACCACCAGCGGCAACAGCACCAGCGAAATCAGCGTGAGCTTCCAGTCAATCAGCAGGAGCACCGTGGCGCAGCCCAGCAAAGAAAAAACCTGGCGGAAGAAATCGGCCAGCCACTCCGACATGGCGCCGCGCACACGCTCGACATCGTTGATCACCGTGGACATCAGCCGCCCGGTGGGATGGTCCTGGAAAAAACCGATGGGCTGCTGGATCAGCTTGGCGTACACCTTGTTGCGCAGGTCGGTGACCGCGGCCAGGCCGACGAACTGGATGGAAATATTGCCGGCAAACTCGGCGATACCCTTGATGAAAAACAGGGCGACCAGCGAGAGGGCGAACACCGTCCACACATGATGGATGCTGGCGGGAAAGAATGCATTGAGATGAATGACGTAGCCGAAGTAAGGCACGTGGAGCAGCACCAGCTGTGAATCGGCCACCCGCGGGTCCAGCACCTTATCGAACACCGGGATGATCATCAGCGCGGTGAGTCCCTCCGCCGCGCCAACCACGGCCATCAACACCACCGCCAGGGCCAGCCGCTGCCGGTAAGGGCGGAGGTAAGCCAATAAACGATTCAATTCCGCGGACAGAGAAAACGCCAAGCCCTGGTCTCTCCGCATTCCCCGGTTGCGGGAACGCCAACCGGTAACGCTCGGGCCGCTCCGGCCGGTATCAAGCGGCCGAACGGTCCATATCGCGATGGATCACTTTCACCATTTGGCCGCGGCGCTTGAAGAACCGCCGTAGCGCCTCGGCCATCATCACCGAGCGGTGCCGGCCCCCGGTGCAGCCCAGCCCGATGGTCAGGTAACTCTTCCCCTCACGGATGTAGTGCGGGATCAAAAAGCCCAGCATGCTCTCCACGCGTTTCAGGAACTGGCGCGTCTGCGAGAACGAGCGGATGTAGCGCGCCACGCGCGGGTCCTTGCCCGTAAACGGCCGGAACTGCGGCACGAAATGCGGGTTGGGCAGGAAGCGGACGTCGAACACCAGGTCGGCGTCCTGGGGGACACCGAAACGGAATCCAAAGCTCACCAGCGAAACCAGCAGCGGCCGGCGGTCGGGGTTCTGGAAGCGGTCGGTGATGAACTGGCGCAACTCGTGTACGTTGAACTTGGTGGTGTCCAGGAGCACGTCGGCGAGCTTGCGGATCGGCGCCATCAGCTTCTTTTCCCTGCGGATGCCTTCGCGCACGGTCACGTCGCGGCCCAGGGGGTGGGGGCGGCGCGTCTCACTGAAGCGTTGCATCAGCGCTTCGTCGCCGGCCTCGACGAACACCAGCGTGGCGGGATGCTGCCGGGTGAGCTGCCGGTAGATGGCCGGAAGTTGCTGGAGCTTTTGGCCCTCGCGCGCATCCACCAGCAGGGCCACGCGCTCGAACTCGCCGCTGCCCTGGGTGTACAACTCGCTGAAGCTGGGAAGCAAGTCCACGGGAAGATTGTCCACGCAATAGAAACCCAGATCTTCAAATGCGCGCAGCACCGAGCCCTTGCCCGAGCCGGAAAGTCCGGTGAGCAGCACGAGCTGCCGGGGATCGCCGGGGGCACGCTGCTGGGTAGGGCGGCGCGGCACCGGCTACTTCACCCGGCGCTGGTGCGTACTTGGAATGCGCAGGTCTTCGCGATACTTGGCCACCGTCCGGCGAGTCACTTGGATGCCTTCGCTGGAGAGCTGCTTGGCGATTTGTTCGTCGGTCAGCGGGTGGGCGGTGTTCTCTTCGTCGATCATTTTCTTCACCCGGCGCTTCAGCGTGAGCAGGGAGACGCCACCGCCCAGGGGGCCGTTCACGGACTCGGAAAAGAAATATCGCAGCTCGTAAACGCCCTGCGGGGAATGGCAGTACTTGCTGGATACCGCCCGCGAGACGGTGGAGGGATGGACGCCCACTTCCTCCGCCACTTCCTTGATCATCATCGGCTTGATGTGGTCAATGCCGTGGTCAAAGAAGTCGTGCTGCCGGCGGAGGATCACATGGCAGACGCGCAGGATGGTGTGTTTGCGCTGCTCGATGTTCTTGAGCAACTGCACCGCCGCGGTAAAGCGCTCCTTGACGTAATTGCGCACGTCGCGGTCGGCGGCGTCGCGCGCCAGCAGGCGGCGGTAGACCGGGCTGAGGCGGAGCTGCGGCATGTCGTCGTCATTGAGCAAAACCTGCCAATCTTCGCCCACCTTGGTAAAGAAGACGTCCGGCTCGACCACGCGCGCTTCGGTCTTGTTGTAGCGCATGCCGGGGCGTGGATCGAGCTTCTTGATCACATCGATGGCCCGCTTCACCTGTTCCATGGGGTGGTCCACGGCGCGAGCCAGCTCCTTGAGCTGGTTGCTCTGCACCAGCTTGAGGTTTCCGCGCACGATCAGGTGCGCCAGCTCGGTGAGCGGGCTGTTATCGGGGTCCAGCACGGTGAGCTGGCGATCCAGGCACTCGCCCAGGTCGCGCGCCGCCACTCCCGGCGGGTCCAGCTCCTGCACCATCACCAGCGCTTCGAGGACTTCTTCGACGCTGGCATTCTCGCTGGCGGCAATCTCCTCGACGGAAGCGTTCAGATAGCCGTTCTCGTCCAGGTTGCCGATGATGGCCTCGGCCAGCTCGCGCTTGCGTTCCGGGCACCCCGATGCGCTGAGCTGCCATTCGAGGTGGTCGGCGAGGTTTTGCGGCGAGGAGACAAATTTATCGAAGGAAGGCCGCTCGATCTCTTCGTGCTCGCCGTGGCTTTGCCCTCCGGTGTCCAGATACTGGCTGAAGAAGGAGGCCACGTCGAACTCGTCGAAGGGATTGGCGGCCTCGGTTTCCGGAACCTTTTCCGTCTCTTCCTTGACGAAGTTCTCGTCCGTGTAATTGTCGGCGGAGAGGATCTCTTCGGTCAGTTCCTCGAGCATGGGGTTGGCCACCATTTCCTGGGTGACCATTTCGCGCAGCTCCAGGCGGTTCAGCGCCAGCACGCTGACCATCTGCACCAGCCCGGGGGTCAGGATCTGTTTTTGCGCGACGCGCAGGTGCAGTCTGGGTTGGAGGAAGTTTCCCATGGCGGCTTAATTCAGACGGAAATGTTCTCCCAGGTAAATCCGGCGGACGTCGGCATCCTCGCTCAGCATGGCCGGCGGCCCGGTAAGAAAAATTTTGCCGCCGTGGATGATGTAGGCGCGGTCGGTGACGCGCAGGGTCTCGCGGACATTGTGATCGGTGACCAGCACGCCGATGCCGGCGGCGCGCAGGTCCTGGATGATTCTCTGGATGTCCAGCACGGTGACCGGGTCAATCCCCGAAAAGGGCTCGTCCAGCAGGATGAAGGCGGGCTGCATCACCAGCGAGCGGGCGATCTCCAGCCGCCGGCGTTCCCCGCCGCTCAAGGTGTTGGCGATGTTGTAGCGCACGCTCTCCAGTCCCATCTGCGACAACAACTCCTCCTGCTTGTCACGCCGGTGTTGCGCGGTCAGCGGCAGCGTCTCCAGGACCGCCAGCAAGTTCTCTTCGACAGTCAGTTTACGGAAGACCGAAGGTTCCTGAGGAAGGTAGCTGATCCCGGAGCGGGCCCGCCGGTACATCGGAAGATCCGTAATATCTTCGCCATCCAGCAGCACGGTGCCGGAATCCGGCCGGGTCAGTCCTACCAGGATATAGAAAGTGGTTGTCTTACCCGCTCCATTAGGACCAAGCAGCCCGACGACTTCCCCCTGAGCGATTTCCAGGTTGACGTCATCAACAACCTTCCGCCCTCGGTACGACTTGCTGACCTCGACGGCTTGCAGTTTGGCCATACTGCTTCATTTCTGGATCCGGTGACGCGTCACAGTCCGCGTGCCTTCGCTTGATTGCACCAGAATCCTATCATCGGCTAAAAAGAAGGTCAATTGAGGCCCCGTGGTTGTGCCCTGTTCTGCATCGTAAATCGTGGGATTTCCGCCGCTCAAAACGAATTTTCCGTCGGCCACCACGTACTCGGCGCGCTCGGAGGTGCCGCGGCGCTCTTCCTGGTGCACGGTCACCCCTCCGGTAGCCACGGCGCGGGTCAGTTCCTGCGGGCCTCCGTCCGAGTGCAGCAGCAGCTCGAGGGCGCGCGATTCCAGCCGGCCCACGCGCGACTCCGCACGCACATTTTCTTCCAGCATGGCCACGCCATCGGCGCTACGGTAAGCCAGTCTCCCGGCGTGCGCCAGCCACAGAGTGCGTTCGCCGCTCTTGCCGGCCCCGGAGGGGCGCGCCTGCGGCAGCAGGGCGCTGACGTTTCCGCGCCCCAGCAGGAGCCGCTCCGCGCGATGCAGCTCGATGGTATCGGCTTCGATGACGGCGTCGCCCTGCCACATCCGCGCGCGGCCGGAGTAGATTGCCCGGGCGGAATCGCGTGTGGCGACAAAGTGCTGCGCGGTGAGATGAGCGGGCTGGGGGGCCAGGTTGGTGATGCCGCCGGGGTCCGCGCGCTTGTAGGTGGTGCGCACGCCTTCCTCGCCGCGGATCTCTCCGCTGCGCTGGTCGAACACCAGTGTGGGCGCGGAGGTTTCCGTCAGAGCGTCGGCAATCGCCGCACTGCCGGATAGTGTCAGCGTGTCACTCGAGCGCACATACCTTCCGCGGTCGGCTCGCGCGTTGCGTTCCCCTTCCTGGAACCGCAAGCTCCCGCTCTGCCGCGCCTCGGTCCATTCCCCCTTGAGCCCAAACTCGATGGTGCCTTCCTGCGACCGGGTGATTTGCGGCGCATGGCCTGGCAGGCGCCTCTCCATTTCGACTCCCTGCTGGCCACTGATGCGGCGCAGATGGTTGCGTGGCCCGAATTCCGCCGCCAGCCGCTCGCCACGAATCTGCGTGGTTTCCTGGGGAGATTGGATTTCGACCATGCCGGGCGCAAGCGTCTCACCGCGGCTCACCTCTGCGGCTCTCTTCCCGCTAGCCGCAGTGAAGTAGAGGCGGAGGGCTGGCGTCGCCAGGCTGCGCTGGCCTGGCCCCGGGACGGCCGGCGATTCGATTTTCACGTTTCCGGTGGCTTCGAGCAGTTTCGGCTGGCCGCGCTGCGGATCGATTTCGATCTCCATGCGGTCTGCGGCGAAATGGTCTTCACTCCGGCCGCGCGCCAGAGATTTGCGCGTGCCGTGGACGCCTCCATCGGCGATCACACGCTGGATGGAGCCATCCGCGGTAAATTCCGCGATGACCCGCCCGGCCTCGATGGTCGATTCGCTTTGCGGCTGGCGGAAGACCATTTGCGGTTTATCCGTGGCGGTCATCCGCCGCGCGCGGAGGTCGAGTGAGAGCTCCAGCGTCAACAGGCCGGTGGAAAGCTCCTTTGGCCCTTGCGCAACGCGCACTGGGTTGAAGAGGCGCAGGATGCCGCTTTCGTGACGATAGTCCATGCCCCCGCCGGAGAGGGCCACGGGCTGCCCGGAGCCTTTGCGGCCGCCGGGCGCGAACGTCAACTGCACATCGCGCGTCACGCGCACCGAGGCTTCATCGGATTTGTAGACCATGCCCACGCCGCGGCCCTGGCCCTCCGGAAACCGGAAGGTCACCGCCTGGTCGGTCCGCGCCTCTCCGCTCTGCCGGTCAAACGATATGCCGGAAGTATCCATGTGGAAAACGCGCTGGCCGGGCTCGCGGCGGGCCTCTTCGGCGCTTTCCAGGTCGATCTGGACGATTCCTGCGCAGGAGATCTTGCCGGAAGAAGAGTTGTAATCGCACTTGCTGGTGTGAAGGTTGTCGTTGCGGTCGCCTTCGTTTCCGTAGATGGTAATCCACACGTCTTCGAGCTGGCTCTTTCCACCTTCCTGGAATTCTGTGGCGCGCGAGGCGCGGACAGTGAACAGGGTTCGGTCTCCCGCAGCTTTGGAGAAAGAAAAAGACTGCGACTGCTGCTTCACCGAGAGAGGCACCGCGGGCGGAGCGGCCTGCTGGGCGTGGGCCCGCTGCCAGGCGCGCCGGCCATAGACGCCGGCGACCAGCACCACGATCAGCAGTGCGGCAGTGGCCGACCAGCGGGCATATCGCGTCGCTACGCTGCTGCGCATTCGAAAACGTCAACGCTACAACTCTGATCTTAGGCGTATCGGCGTAGGGGCGAGTTTACCTCGCCCTCTTCGTACCGGCGGATTCATCTCGCCACGCGGCGGCATAAAGCCGCCCCTACGCAACAACATCCAGTATAGGCACTTCCTTCGCCTGGGAACAATGCAGGGGGGAAATTCCAAGTCGGAGAGTCAACGTAGGGGCGAGGCTTGCCTCGCCCTCTGTTCTGCGGCGAATTCCTCTCGCCACGTGGCGGCCCTGAAGCGATCCCTACTCCGGGAAATTCATGCGGCGAACGAGCGACTGGAAGCGCGGGTCGGAATGCAGGGAATCGAAGTGTGCATCAAATCTGAGGGCGGGCATTCCTCCGCTACGCTCCGCATAGGCTTTCTCCAGCCAGTTTAGTGCCTCGTCTTTCTTCCCCGCGACAGCATAAGACGTCGCAATGTCATACGCCCGACCTCCACCACGCTGGGAGCGCTGCCTCAGGATATAGTTGAGCCATTTCTGTTGGACGCCCGCGTAGCCGGAGACTTTGAAAGCCTCTCCGATTGCCGCAGCCATTGGCGTGTTCTCTTCGAGGTTCAATGCTTTTTGAAATTCAGCAACGGCTTCGGGATACATCTTTTTCAGTTCATAAGCACCTGCCAGTGCACGGTGTGCTGCAGCAAAGTTCGAGTCCATCTGCACGGTCTTCTGCAATTGTTCGATCGCCTGGTCGTACTTCTGAGCGTTGAAAAGAGCCTGCCCGACTGACGTGTTGATGATGAGCGAAAGCGGGTCGAGTTGGAGGGCACGCCGCGCTTCTCGAATAGCTTCCTCATGGCGGCCCATGGCGGAGAGAAGCTCGCTATACCACTGGGGAGCGGTCGGATAATTGGGGTTGGCCTCCATCGCCCGCTTAAATTCTTCCTCGGACTTGCGAAAATCCCAGTCGTAATAGAGCAAGCAATCGGCCAGCGTGGTGTGAGCTTCGGCCAGCGAATTGTCGAGCTCGAGCGCCTTCATGGCCGCTGCTTTTGCCTTCGGGCGAGCCTCTTGCGGCGGCAGCCCAAGATATGTGCCGTTCCCGACCGCATAGGAGTCTGCCACTCCCGCGTAGGCCAGCGCATAGCCCGGGTCTTTTTCGATGGCCTGCTGAAAAAACTCCAGGCCCTTCTTCACGGCCTCGGGTGAGCGCTTATTCCAGTAATAGCGTCCCCGGAGATAAAGCTGGTAGGCTTCGGCGTTTTCGGTAGATCGCTTGGTGAGCTGCTGCTGTTCCTTGCCGGTGAGCTGGATGCGCAGATTTTCGGTAATGGCTTTCGAAATTTCATCCTGCAGCGGGAGAATGTCGGCCAGCTTCTTGGAGTATTGGTCGCCCCATAATTGCGATTCCTTGCCGACGTCAATCAGCTCCGCGCCCACCACGAAGGAGTCTCCCCGCCGTGTCACTCTCCCGGTCACGACGGCACGCACCTTGAGCTCTTGTCCAATTTTCTCCGGCGTACTGGAACTCCCCTTGTAGCGAAAGACCGTGCTGCGAGGCACCACGCG
The DNA here is from genome assembly GCA_041485165.1 of Terriglobia bacterium. Classification (GTDB taxonomy): domain Bacteria; phylum Acidobacteriota; class Terriglobia; order Acidiferrales; family UBA7541; genus JAAFGT01. Next base: position 8,687 of record JBGPJC010000117.1, read on the forward strand.
CAGCTTGGAGAGATGGGAAAGGCTGTTGATAAGGCTTTCCGTGATGCCCTCGGAGAGGTACTCCGTGTCGGGATCCCCGCCCGCATTCGCAAACGGCAGCACGGCTACAGAATCGATCCCTGCGCCGCCGGACGAGAGCGCAAGGGAGCGGTAGAAGCCGTAGCCGATCGCGACGCAGAGAACGGCAACTGCCGCCAGGGCCATCACCAACTTTTTCTTGTGACGTTTCACCAGACCAGCGGCGAGAACCGTGTCGGAACTTGCCGCTGTCTGCGCCTGGGTGGCCGGCTTCTCGGAATCCGAACTGGCGCCAACACTAACGGCGGCCGAGCGGCTGGAATCGGTGTCGCGCTTGAGCCGCGCAAGATCGCTGCGCAGATCGGCCGCGCTCTGGTAACGCAGCTTGCGATCTTTTTCCAGTGTCCTATTGATGATGCGCTCGAGCTCGGCGGGCACCTCAGGGTTCAGGCGTACCGGAGCGGTCGGCGCGCCGCGCAGGATGGCATCGAAAATGACGGCCGTGGTCGCACCGGAGAAGGGTTGCCGGCCGGTGGCCATCTCATAGAGCACCGTGCCCAGCGAAAAAAGGTCGGTGCGCGCGTCGAGCACCTCACCGCGCGCCTGCTCGGGGGACATGTACGCCACGGTTCCCACCGCCAGGCCGGGGCTGGTGAGATTCTCTTTGTCCCGCCCTGCCAGGGTTTCCGCGTCGGAGCCCCCGGAGGTTTCTTCCCCGGATTGTTTCTCGGGCAACAGTTTGGCCAGGCCGAAGTCCAGGACCTTTGCATGGCCGCGCTTGGTCACAAAAATATTCGCCGGCTTGATGTCCCGGTGAATGATGCCTTCGGAGTGCGCCGCGTCGAGAGCGTCGGCGATCTGAATCCCGATCTCCACCTGCTCCTCGATCCCCATCGGCTTGCCGGAGATGCGATGCTTGAGGGTCTGCCCCTGCAAATACTCCATGGCGATGAAGGGTTTTCCTTCGTGCGCCGCAATCTCGTAGATGGTGCAGATGTTGGGATGGTTCAAGGCCGAAGCGGCGCGGGCCTCGCGCTGAAATCGTTCAAGCGATAGGGCGTCTTTCGTTAATCCGTCGGGAAGGAACTTCAGGGCGACAAAACGGCCAAGGGTGGTGTCTTCCGCCTTAAAGACGACACCCATCCCTCCGCCGCCTAGGGCTTCGACGACGCGGTAGTGCGAAATGGTCTGGCCAATCATGCGATGGGAAGCACGAGCGCGGCCATCTTAGGCTTGGCCCATAGGCAAGTCAACGCGGGGGAGTGCTAAGACTTCACAAGTAAAATGGTCGGGGTGGTCGGCTGGCCCGGACTTCTCACCTGCCTTCCGCCCCCATAAGACGCATCCCCTCTTCGCTGTCATTCTGATCCCGCAAGGCGGGAGAAGAATCTCTCTTCGCTCTTGCCCGCGCTCGATCCAAGACTGCCCTCCCCTGCGCGGGACTGGCCATGTCCCCTCCTGGTTGGAGGCCCTGATCATACCTAGGTAGGCTGGCCAGTCTTAGAGGGTGCGCTACAAGCGCTATCCTCTCGGCGCCTTGCGCGCTCAAGAAGAAACATTTTTCAGAAAGGCAGGACCATCCGCCCGAGCAAAATAACTGGCAAGACTCCAAGGTGAGACACAGAGGGCACAGAGAAGCCGAAAGAGATGGGCCGTCAGGCTATCGAGCGGCACGAACAGTCTGCGCGAGGCACCGCCATATCTGGGTGGGGCGTCCTCTCTGCGCGTCCCGCCCAAAGTGAAGGCTCAGGCTGAGGCCGTAGAGTCCGACCGAACGCGGCCCGCCCGGATAAACTTGTCGCGGGGGACGAAAGTCCTGTAGACCGTCAGCGGTTGAAGGACCAAGCTCCACGTTTTGCATGTGAATTGTGCTCGTAAAGCCGTCAAGCCGCATACGTCCGCCCCAGAGTTGCACCAGCGGGAGGCTCGACTGTGTGAGAAACCGAGTCTTAACCTCGCGCATCGGCGAAAGGCTCTTCAGGCTCCGGTCATCCTCGTAAGCCCCCGCGGACAGGTATCTGAAATGGGCAGCGGATTTTCCAGGGTCCTCGGACAGCGGGAACGACGCGGCGAGCAACGGGACCGATACCGTGCGAAGCAAGCTCATTCTCGGCGCAACCTGTTCTTGCGTCCGGACAATCTGTGAAGCGTGTATTTGTGCCGCCGTCGGCACATGGCTGCACAAAAACACGCCGAGCAGGAGAATGAACCGTTTGTGCATCACGCCTCCGGTAGCGCGGGGACCCGTTCACTGTCGCCTGAGTGAAAAGGTCGGGCTGGACCTTGCCCTCCCCAATCTTGCATTCTAGTGCGGCCGAACGCCCGAAGTTGACTAGCCCGGATATCTCACCAGCATAGAAAAAATGTGCTGATTGAAATAGAAAAAGGCCGCTTTTTCGGGCATAACTGCGTTGTCGAGACGTAGTGAATGTCCGAACAGAGGCGGCCTTTTCATGACAGAGTGTACCCA
>JBGPJC010000118.1:0-11137 GCA_041485165.1 Terriglobia bacterium
CCGGAGCAGGAGGCGGAGTTGCTCCGCGCGCTGGCCGAGGCGCTGCGCTGAGCGCCGCCATACTCGCCGCCGTCGTCCGTGGGAAAGCCCTCGTCCTGAAACAAAAGTCCCTGCCCAGAATTCCACCCGGGTGGGCATTGGTGCGCGTGCGCCTGGCCGGCATCTGCAACACCGATTTCGAGATCTTGCGCGGCTACCACAGCTTCAAAGGCACGCCAGGCCACGAGTTCGTAGGGGAAGTGGTCGATGCGAAACCGTTGGAGCGATCCGGCGACGGACATCTTGACAAAGAAGCGTGCCGAGCTGCGGCGCAACGGTGGAAAGGGCAACGCGTGGTGGGAGAAATCAACATCTCCTGCGCAGGGATTTCCGGCCATGCGAGATGCGATGCCTGCCGCGCCGGCGTCCCCGCGCACTGCGCGCGGCGCCGCGTCCTTGGCATAATCAAGCACGATGGCGCGTTCGCGGATTACCTGACTTTGCCGCTCTGCAATCTGCACGCCGTGCCCGATGAGGTGAGCGACGAGCAGGCCGTTTTTACCGAGCCGCTGGCCGCCGCCTGCCGGATTCTCGAGCAGGTGACCGTTCTTGCCCACCGGGAAGTGGTCGTTCTGGGTGACGGCAAGCTGGCGCAATTGATCGCCCGCGTCATGGCCACCACCGGCAAGAATGTGGTTATGCTGGGAAAGCATGAGGAAAAATTGGCGGTGGCCCGCGCCGCTGGAATCCGCACGGAGAGAGCAGCCGAGAAGTGGGAATCCTTCGTGCGGAAACATGGGCACAGCTTTTCGCTGGTCATCGAAGCCACCGGCTCACCGCAGGGATTCTCGCGGGCGCTCGACCTGCTCCAGCCGCGCGGCGTGCTGGTGCTGAAGTCCACTTTCCATGGCGCAATGCAAATCCAGACCTGGCCGATCGTGGTGAATGAGGTTGTGGTGATGGGTTCGCGCTGCGGGCCGTTTGGCCCGGCCATCGAGATGCTCCGTAGCGGTCAGGTGGACCCCCGGCCGCTGATCTCCAGCACGTTCCCACTGCGCGAGGCGCGGGCGGCGATGGCGGCGGCGCGCAAGCCCGGCGTGCTGAAAGTCCTGCTGAGGACGTAATCAGGAAGGAGAGGAGGGAAAGGAAGGAAAGGAGGCAGAGGACCGGAAATTCCGCGCGGGGCGCTCGTCTTCATCCTTTCCTTCCTTTATTTCCTATCCCTCCTTTCCATCCTCATTACAACCGATTGATGCAACTCGCCACGCAGGCAGCGCCAAACCCATTATCAATGTTCACCACGCTCACATTTGACGCGCAACTGTTGAGCATGGCCAGCAGAGCGGCCACGCCACCAAAGCTGGCGCCATAGCCCACGCTGGTGGGCACGGCGATCACCGGCGCGCCGACCAGTCCCCCTACCACGCTCGCCAGCGCGCCTTCCATTCCCGCCACGCAGATGATCACTCGCGCGCTGACGATCTGCCGACGGTGCTCGAGCAGGCGGTGCAGGCCGGCGACGCCGATATCGTAGATCGCTTCGGTGGTGTTCCCCAACGCTTGTGCGGTGACCAGAGCTTCTTCGGCCACGGGGATGTCGCTGGTCCCGGCGGAAACCACCAGGATTGTTCCCTTGCCCAGGATTTCGTGGTTGCGCTGGATGACGATCGCGCCGGAAAGCGGATGGAAACGCGCCGAGCGCGCCAGCTTCCGCACCGCATGGAAGATTCGCTTGTCGGAGCGCGTGATCAATACGTTGCTGCGAGCGCCCTTTCCGCGCAGCATGCTGCGAGTGATGGCCACGACCTGCTCGGGCGTTTTCCCGCGCCCCAGGATCACTTCGGCGATGCCCTGGCGCAAGGCGCGGTGATGGTCAATCTTGGCAAAGCCCAGGTCTTCGAACGGAAGATGGCGCAGGCGCTCGAGCGCCGCGGCGGTGGTGAGCTTGCCGGCCCGCACGGCATCGAGCAGAGCGCGGATGTCGCGTTCGTCCATGGCGGCAGATTCTATCATTCCGGACGCTTCGTTCCTTCGCGCGGCGGCAGCAGGGATGGAGGCCTGATGTCCTGCGGATTCCTTGACTTTGCCGGAAACCGCCGCCTACCATGAATGTTTGGCCCAGGCGCGTGAGAATGGACAGAGGAAAGGTCATCACCGTGGGCGTCACCGGCGCGAGCGGCGCCCTGCTGGCGCAGAAAATGCTCTCCCTGCTCGACGCCGACCCGCGCGTCGAGCGTGTCCACTTTGTGATTACGCCGAGCGGGATGCGCGTCCTGGTGGACGAACTGGCCATCAGCGCGCGCGACCCGCGACAAATGCCGGCGCTGCTTACGGGAACAAGCGCGGCGAAGTTCGACGTGCTGCTCAACGCCGACATCGGTGCGTCCATCGCCTCGGGCAGCTACTGTCTGGACGCCATGGTGGTGATTCCCTGCTCGGTGGGGACGCTGGGGTCGATCGCCTCGGGGTTGAGCGACGATTTGATCGCGCGCGCCGCCGACGTGACGCTCAAGGAAAGCCGCCGGCTGGTGCTATGCGTGCGCGAAACCCCGTTCAACCGCATCCACCTGGAGAACATGTTGCGTGCCCAGGCCGCCGGCGCGGTGATTATGCCGGTGATGCCGGCGTTTTACCTGGGAGCGAAAACGATTGACGACCTGGTGACCCAGTACGTCTGCCGCGTTCTGGCGCAGATCGACCTGCCGCAGGAACAGCAGTTGGTGTGGAAGGGCCAGGGTTGAGCACCGCGATACGACGAATCAAATGACCACCACTGAATCCATGACGCTGGCGCGAAAGATCCGCACCACGCTCGAAATGATCAAATTCGAGCACTCCGTCTTTGCCCTGCCTTTCGCCCTGACCGGCGCGCTGCTGGCGGCGCGATTCGCGGGTCCGGGCTGGCCCTCCTGGCGGCAACTGTTGTGGATCGTGGTGGCCATGGTGGGCGCGCGGTCGGCGGCGATGACCATGAACCGCATCACCGACCTGGAATATGACCGCCGCAACCCGCGCACCGCGGCGCGCCCGCTGGTCACCGGTGCGCTTTCGCCGGGCTTCGCCTGGACGTTCACATTTTTCTCGGCGGCCATGCTGGTGCTTGCGGCGTGGCAATTGAACCGTCTGACGTTGATGCTCTCGCCGGTGGTGCTCGCTGTCCTGTTTTTCTACTCCTACACAAAAAGATTCACGGCGTGGTCGCATGTGGTGCTGGGCTTTTGCCTGGGGATGGCGCCGGCGGCGGCGTGGATTGCCGTCAGCGGCGCGCTGGATGCGCGCATGCTGGTGCTCTCCGCCGCGGTGACACTGTGGGTGGCTGGTTTCGACGTACTTTACGCCCTGCAGGACGTGGACTTTGACCGCAGCGCCGGCCTGCACTCCATCCCGCGGCGGTTCGGCATCGAGCGCGCGATGCAAATTGCGCGCGTCATGCACATCGCTGTGGTGCTCCTGCTCTCCGCGCTGGCCTGGAGCTTTGGGTTGTTGTGGCCGGCCTGGACAGGGATCGCCGTGGTCGCGGCGCTGCTGGCTTACGAGCATTCGCTGGTCAAGCCAGGCGACCTTTCCCGATTGGACGCAGCGTTTTTTACAATCAACGGATATATTAGTATCCTGTTCTTTCTGTTCTGGGGCACGGCGCTGTGGGTGTCCCGCAACTAAGACGAGCGACGATGGCTGAATTGCACATCCAGGACGCGCGGCTGAAGCCGATTGCCGATAAGGTGCTGGCTGGCGCGCGCCTGACATCTGAAGATGGCGTGACGCTCTACCGCTCGCCGGACTTGCTGGCTGTCGGCTGGCTGGCGAACTACGTGCGCGAGAAGCGCCACGGCAACGTCACCTACTACAACATCAACCGGCACATCAACCCGACCAACGTCTGCGTGGCGCACTGCAAGCTGTGCGCGTTTGGCCGCTCACCGGATGCGCCGGGCGCATACACCTACGCGCTCGATGAAGTGTGGAACCGCGCCGGCGAGGGCGTGGCCCAAGGCGCGACGGAATTCCACATCGTCGGCGGGCTGCACCCCGACCTGCCGTTTGACTACTACCTCGATCTGATCCGCGGCCTCAAGCAACGCTTCCCGCAAGTCCATCTGAAAGCCTTTACCATGGTCGAGGTGGGTTTTTACGCGCGGATCACGCGGCTTTCCGTGCGCGAAGTGCTGGAGAAGATGAAAGAAGCAGGCGTGGATTCACTGCCCGGCGGCGGCGCGGAGATTTTCAATCCCCGCGTGCGCAAAGTAATCTGCGACCATAAAACCTCCGGGCAGATGTGGCTGCAGATCGCGCGCACAGCTCACGAGCTGGGCCTGCGCTCGAACGCCACCATGCTCTACGGCCACATCGAAACGGACGAGGAGCGCGTCGAGCACCTGACCCTGCTGCGCAGTTTGCAAGACGAGACCCACGGCTTCGTAGCTTTCATCCCGCTGGCGTTCCATCCCGAAAATACCGGGCTGAGCCACCTGCCCAAGACCAGCGGTTTTGACGACCTGAAAAACATCGCTGTCTCGCGGCTACTGCTCGACAACTTCGACCACATCAAGGCTTACTGGATCATGCTCACCCCGCGCATTGCGCAGATCGCGCTGCGCTTCGGCGCCAACGACATGGACGGCACGGTGATCGAAGAGAAGATCTACCACGACGCCGGAGCCACCACCCCGCAATCGGTGACGCGAGCGGACCTCGAGCGGCTGATCCGCGAAGCCGGGCGCGATCCCGTTGAACGCGATACGCTCTACCGCCCCGTGGACCGTTCGAAGATGCCGTCCATCCCTGCCCGCCCGGGCAACACGCTGGTCACGCTGAACATTTAGTTCGTGCTCGATGCCTCGCCAATTCACCGTCGACAAGAAAACTCGCGAACTCCTCAAGAGAATTGAGGCCGATCCGGGATTCCAGCAGATGATGGAGCGCTCGGAAAGCGCCATCCGTGCGGGTCGAATCCTCACCCACGCTGAGGTCAAAAAGAGATTCCACCCACGTCGACGTTCTAACGCTTGAGTGGCTTCAAACCCCAGGCGACAACCTTTAACCGGCGGGCAAAGTGGAGAAGGGGACGGGTCTCTGGCAAGCGCACCCCGATCTGCGCCGTCATGGTATTCAGAGATATTTCCGCCTCGGCGTGTTGTAGCGGCCACGGGGTATGATGGATTTCTCCGCGCCAGAGGCGCCCGCGGCCATCTCCGGCATAGAGGCAATACCGCGCGGTAAGGAAATGCTCCAGAGTCCCACCCTCCGAGGTGTACAGAGGTCCAACAGGAGCGTAACGCGCCTTGAACTCCGCCTCGGGCGCGCCAGCTTGCGTCCGGCGGCTGCGGTATTCGACCGCATCGCCGCTGCGCTTGGTCTCCATCTCCGCGTCGAAATACGGCACATGAAATGACCACCGCGCGCCACGCACGGCAAGCCATCTGGCCGCTTCCAGGCTGAAGAACCAGACGCCCGGCGGGCCTTGCGACGAGCGAGGCGGCACATGCCAGGAGACCGGTCCACCGCGAAGACTCGTGCGCCCCGCCGGGCGAATTCAAGTGCTGTTATCGCGCTGCCGCACCCCTACTCGCAGACCGACCGCACGTGGGGAAGAATTCCGCCAAGAATGTACTTGCGGGCCCGGCGCCAGACGCGTGGCTTTTCCCCGATGAGCCGGTCGTAAACCCCGGCCAGTTCCGTGTAACTCAGCCTCATCGGAATCCTGTTTCCAAACTTGCTCTGTGGTCACTGGTTCCGCTCAAGGTAATCGAAGTTTGCGGGCCAACGATGTGTTGGACCGATCACCAGCCGACCGTCTTGAGGGTCGAGACTTTCCGGACCTTGCTAGTCTTGAGCTTGCTCGCCCGTCGCGCTGTCCTTTTTTTCCCCTTCTTCTTCGCCTTCATTTTGCCCTCCTGATATGCGTGCTGGAATCCTGACCGGGGCCCAGTTGCAAGTTCCCGATCACAACCCGGGATTGATATCCCAACCATCTTAAGTCTGTCAAGCCGCCGCGCGCTTGCGGGCTGGTGGGTCTTTGAGTATCGTTTCGAGCGCTCTGATCGCTCGTCGGACCTTTTTTCTCATGGTCCGCCAACCTTTCGCCCACGGAGGCGTGCTAGGGCTGAAGACGTTGAGGCGCCCAGGCCAAAACCTCTAAATACTGGGCGAAGTGGAGCAATGGCGGGGTCTGCGGCAAAATCACGCCGATCTGCGCGGTCATGGTGTTCAGAGATATTTCTGCCTCGGCGTGTTGCAGCGGCCACGGGGTATGATGGATTTCTCCGCGCCAGAGGCGCCCGCGGCCATCTCCGGCATAGAGGCAGTACCGCGCTGTAAGAAAATGCTCTAGAGTCCCAGCCTGCGAGGCGTAGACCGGCCCGCCAGGAGCGTAGCGCGCCTTGAAATCTGCCCCGGGCGCGCCGGCGTGTGTCCGGCGGCTGCGGTATTCGACCGCATCGCCGCTGCGCTTTGTCTCCATTTCCGCGTCGAAGTACGGCAAATGGAATAACCACCGCGCGCCACGCACCGCGAGCCTACTGGCCGCGTCCAGGCTGAAGAACCAAACGCCCGGCTTGCCTTCCGCGATTACATACGTGCGCACGTTCAGCTCGGGAAATGCTGCTGTTCCCGGGACCGGCGGCAGGAATCGCCAGCGCACGCCGGTCATGCGAAACGGCACGATGCCCAGCCAGGCGTTTCCTTCGAAAGTTTCCAGGGTCAGGCCCTTGGGGATGAGTGGCGCGAGCGATTCCGCCGGCACCGGCCAGTGCGCGAAGAGCAAATCCTCCCAGGTCATGGTCAGCACCCAGGGCGCGCGCGGCAGAGGCCAGGGGCGATTGGCGAATTCGTCGAGCGGGTCCATAGCGTCGTAGACTCTTACTTTCCACCCTTCGCCCTGGAGAAGAAAAGCGAAAACGAACGGAATCGGCGAATGACAGGGGTGCCCCACCAGCCCCATCGTTGACACTACCGGACACCGCTCTATAATCAGTTGGAAGGCGGCAGGGATGTGGTGACTCTTCGCCGCACGCTCCAAGCACACCAGCGGGTTCCAGGGGCAGATGCCGAACGGATAGGTCTTTCTTCCGATCCTTTGGATTCAGCCTGACAGGTGTCCCACGAGCAGGCCTTCGGCCGGAAGAAGCGAAAACATAAAGCCGACAGGCTGCGCGAGCGCAGAGCCGATTCGGGAGATGGTGTTGAATTCACTGGTAAGCATGGGGATCTTGCTGGCGGCTGCGTCAGGTCCGTTGCAAAACGTCTGGCGGCGTCTGACCGACACCACCTTCAAGGGGCTTTACACACCGAACTGGTTCGACTTCTCCATCATGGCCCCCTACTTCCTGATCCTGTTCATCCTGGCCATGTACGGCATGCACCGCTACTGGCTGGTCTACAACTTTTTCAAGTACAAGCAGAATGTTCCCGGCCCGCCGCCGGAGATGGCCGAATGGCCCAAGGTCACCGTCCAACTCCCCATTTACAACGAGCGCTATGTGATCAAATCCGTGGTCGAGGCGGTGTCGCACTTTGATTATCCGCCGGAGAAATTGCAGGTCCAGGTGCTGGACGATTCCACCGACGAGACGGTGGAGATCGCGCGCGCCTGTGTCGACCAATACCGGGCGCAGGGCCTGAATATCAGCTACCACCACCGCTCGAACCGCGAAGGATTCAAGGCCGGGGCGCTCAGCGAAGGGCTGAAGACGGCTAGCGGCGAATTCATCTCCATTTTTGACGCCGACTTCCGCCCTAACCCCGATTTTCTCCGCCGCACCTTGCCGTATTTCCAGGACGCCAGAATGGGCATGTTGCAGGCGCGCTGGACTTACCTGAACAGCCACTACTCGGCGCTGACCGAGGTGGAGACCATCCTGCTCGACGGCCATTTCGTGATGGAGCACGGTTCGCGCTCGCGCCAGGGCACTTTCTTCAACTTCAACGGCACCGCGGGCGTCTGGCGCCGAACAACCATCGAGGACGCCGGCGGCTGGCAGCACGACACGCTCACCGAGGACACCGACCTCTCCTACCGCGCGCAATTGCGCGGCTGGAAATTCCAGTATCACATTGACATCGAATGCCCCAGCGAGCTGCCGGTGGAGATGAACGCCTTCAAATCGCAGCAGGCGCGCTGGTCCAAGGGGCTGATCCAGACGGCGCGAAAAATTCTGCCGCGCATCCTGCGCTCGGACCAGCCGCTGCACGTGAAGGCCGAGGCTTTTTTCCACCTCACCGCCAACATCAGCTATCCGCTGATGATCCTGCTCTCGACCATGCTGCTCCCGGCCATGATCGTGCGCTTTTACCAGGGCTGGTTCCAGATAGTGGTGATTGATCTGCCGCTGTTCCTGGCCTCGACCTGCTCGATCTCGAGCTTCTACCTGATGTCGCAGCGTTATCTGCATCCCAAGACGTGGAAGCGCGCGTTCTTCTATCTCCCCTTCGTGATGGCCCTGGGCATTGGCATTGCCGTGCGCAACGCCATCGCCGTCATCGAAGCGCTGCTGGGCATCCAGTCCGAGTTCGTGCGCACACCCAAGTACGGGATCGAGGAGCAGCACGACAGCTGGGCCGCCAAGGCCTACCGCAAACGTTCCGGCTGGCTGCCCTGGGTGGAGATTGCCCTGGGGCTGTACTTCGCGGCCACGGTCGTCTACTCCATCCAGAATGAAAATTATGCCACTGTGCCCTTCCTGCTGTTGTTTGTCGGCGGATACCTCTACACCGGATTCATGTCGCTCGGTCAGGGATATTTCGGGCGGCTACGCGCCGGAGTCCTCACCTCGGCTGAAACCCGCCCCGCCGCCACCGGCGCGCCAGGCTTCTAGCGCGAGGATGCGAGAGCACTCTTTCCCGTCATTTTGATTCCGCGGCGGCGGACGAAAGATCTTTCGCGCCGTTACCGCCCGGCTACTTGCACCTTTCCGTTTCCGCGCGGCAAAGCTACAATCCAGCCAGGGAATTGTCAGCGGCAGCGGGCCATTTCTAAAGAGAGGACGTCGAATCGTGCGCGCAGTGGTCACCGGCGGAGCGGGTTTTCTGGGGTCGCACCTGTGCGACAAACTGCTCGAGAACGGCTGGGATCTCCTGTGTGTAGATAATCTGATCACCGGCGCGGATCAGAATATCGCGCACCTGGCCGGCAATGAGCACTTCCGCACGCTGCGGCATGACGTCAGCCGCTACATTGATGTACCCGGCCCGGTGGATTACGTGCTGCACTTCGCTTCGCCGGCCAGCCCGGTGGATTACCTCAAGTTTCCCATCCCCACATTGAAGGTGGGAGCGCTGGGCACGCACAATTCTCTGGGGCTGGCGCTGGCGAAAAAAGCCAAGTTTTTTCTGGCCTCCACATCGGAGTGCTACGGCGACCCGCTGGTCTCTCCGCAGCCGGAGACCTACTGGGGCAACGTGAACCCCATCGGCCCGCGCGGCGTGTACGACGAAGCGAAGCGCTACGCCGAAGCGATGACCATGGCCTACCACCGCGCTCACGGCCTGGACACGCACATCGTGCGCATCTTCAACACCTACGGCCCGCGCATGCGCCTGAACGACGGCCGCGCGCTGCCTAACTTTATCTACCAGGCGCTCACCGGGCAGCCGATTACCGTTTACGGCGACGGGTCGCAGACGCGCAGCTTCTGTTATGTGTCCGACCTGATCGAGGGCATCTTCCGCCTGATGCAATCGAGCGAGCACGAGCCGGTGAACATCGGCAACCCGCAGGAGATCACTATCCTGGAATTCGCGGAGCGAGTGAAGGCGCTGACCGGCTCGAAGTCGGCCATCGAATTCAAGCCCCTGCCACAGGACGATCCCAAACGCCGCTGCCCGGACATCACCAAAGCCAAACGCCTGCTGAATTGGGAGCCGAAGGTGGGCCTGGACGAAGGCTTGCGCCTGACGCTCGAGTTTTTCAAACGGCAACTGGCCAAGGTGCCCGCAGGGTCGGTAGATTCACTCTAATCGCGGCGGCGGTGTAAGGCCATACAATGGTAACGCAGCTTGTTTTTCTCGCTGTATTTCGTTTGAAACACTCTGGAGCCAATCCCAGGCGGACTTAGGCAGCCAGCCGTTAAACTGATGCGGTTCGATCCTCACCACTATCAAGGAGTCTGTCGCATCGATGTGTTGAGCGAGCTTGCTTGTCATCGAATCCTCGTCTAAGTGGCTAGACGCCAGACACGTTTGCTCTATGTAGTGCATCCAGTTTAAGGAGTTACCGCGTAGCTCCACAAAAAATGGGTCGTAGTTCTTGTTGGGGTTTCTGAGCGCGAAGGTGATAAGCAGCAAATTCATGCGACACCACCGTTAGTCAACGCCTTCGGCTTTTCGGTTCCCTCTGTCAGGGCCAATTCAGCAATGGACACTTCCTTCTTCTCCGTACCCATACTGAGCTTCAGTTCAGCACGGTGACTTGCTTCGCCATAAACCAAATTCTTGATCTTGAACACCGTAAGGAAAGCTACCAACAGTGCCAAACCGCAAAATGCGCAAATTCCGATCACGAAGACTTCAAAACGCCGTTCGGGAAGAACAAGATATAGACCCGCACCGATTACAACTAGGAGCGCAACTAGGAACCGAAAATAAAACGCTAGCGGGGTTTTTACTTCACGCTGGGACATCCACGTAAGTATCCTGCGCGTCTAGCTTTCAAACCAGTTAGAGGATTCCGGCATTCGGGTGATCTTATTGTAATCCCATAAATAGGTACAAGGAAGATACAGCACAAATGAACACTGGTGCGCGGCCCGGGCGGGTGGCTCGGGTGTGAAGTGGGAGACGAGTCTGGGAGAGTGGAACGGACGTTGACCTGCCCCCCGTTCTTGGTCCAGTCATAATGTAGCACTGGGGGTCTCCTGCAAGCTCGTTCCTGCCCAGACCGGGATGGGAGATGCGACCGGCGTGGGGGGGAACCCGCCGAGGCGGGTGGCGGCTTGGGCCGCGAACTCCTCCGGCGTCAGGTATCTCAGCGAGCTGTGCGGCCGCACCGTGTTGTAGTCCACCCGCCAGGCCTCGATCATTTCTCTCGCCCCTCTCAGATCCACGAACCAGTTTTGGTTCAGGCATTCGTCCCGGAACTTTCCGTTGAAGCTCTCGATGAACGCGTTCTGCGTGGGCTTGCCTCGTTCGATGAAGTGCAGCGCCACTTGGTTCCGATACGCCC
>JBGPJC010000119.1:0-11115 GCA_041485165.1 Terriglobia bacterium
CGTCAAGTCGGGGTCGAACCAGCCTGCTGCGGGAGTGACATCAGCCGTGCCCACGGCTGTGCCCGCTGTCACAAAGTTCACCTGAACCCTTGCTGTGGCGGTGGCGCCGCTGGCGAGAGGAGCCAGATCGCAGCCGAAGATGTTGTTTACGCCTCTTACCGCAAAACAGAACCCGTTCCCCGATTTGGCGAGGAAAACGGGCACTGGAAACACCTCCATTGAAAGCGAGACTCTCCAGTGGCCCTGCGCCGTGTCGGGACCCCTGTTGGTGATGGTAACTTGGTAGGTCAGATTTCCTCCCACAACCACCGGATTTGGCGTGGCCGTGATTGTAACGGATAGGTCGGCGGTGCCTTGCGCCGCGACGGGCAGGGGATTTAGGCCAAGGATGAGCAACAAGAAAGAACCGAGAAGGAACGCATTTGACGGGTGTTTACTGTTCTTCATGGCCTGCCTCCGGCGCACGTCTGGGGCGCCACCCCTTTTGCCCATAGAGCCTTGCGCCGATCCTCGGGGGACGTTATGATGTAGCCAGGACTTGGCCATCTGAACCTAGCGCAGACCCCGCATCTGCCCCGCAGTCTAGATTCTGGTAGGCTTGGAAGTCTTTAAGGGCCGTTCAAATTTTTCTCAAATAGGTCTCCAAGCGGCCATGGCCAGGCAGCTAAAGCAGTTATACGAGTTCGGTGCTTTCCGCTTGGACTCTGCCGAGCGCCTCCTGCTGCGGAACGGCCAGCCACTCCCCCTCACTCCCAAAGCCTACGAGACACTGCTGGCCCTGGTGGAAGGCAGTGGCCACGTGTTGGAAAAGGACGACCTGCTGAAGCGCGTCTGGCCGGATACCTTTGTCGAAGAGGCCACGCTGGCGCAGAACGTCTTCACCCTGCGGAAGGTTCTAGGCGACACCGCGGAAGGCCATCAATACATCGAGACGGTTCCCAAGCGCGGTTACCGGTTCGTTGCGGCAGTCAAGGAAGTGGGTGGCCCGGCTGAAACGAGCCACCCCGGGGTGCTCGAACCGGCGGTGCGGCGACGTGGCCGCCGGGCTCTACCTCTCGCCGCGGTGGCCGTCGTAGCGGCGCTGCTAGCCGTGGCTTACTTTGCGAGAGAGCGCCTCGGTTTCAAGCACAGTCCGCCCGCAGGCAGAGTCATGCTGGCCGTGCTGCCCTTTGAGAACCTCACTGGGGACACGGAGCAGGAGTACTTCAGCGACGGCCTGACCGAGGAGATGATAACCCAGTTGGGGCGGATGCACCCGGAGCGGCTTGGGGTGATCGCGAGAACCTCGGCGATGCAATACAAGCAGACGAAGAAGACCATCGCCCAGATCGTCCGCGAGCTCGGGGTGGATTATCTGCTGGAAGGCAGTGTGCGCCGCGCGGGAGACCGCGTCCGCATCAGCGCGCAGCTCATCCAGGTGCGCGACCAGACGCACGTTTGGGCCGAAAATTACGAGCGCGACATGCGCGATGTTCTGGTCTTACAGGACGAGGTGGCACGCGCCATTACGCAGGAGATCAGGATCAAACTCACGCCGCAAGAGCAGGCCCGGCTGACAAGCCCTCGCCCGATAAACCCGGAAGCGTATGAGGCGTACCTGAAGGGACGCTACTTCTGGAACAAGCGAACAGAAGAGGGCTACAAAAAGGCCATCGAGTACTTGCAGCGGGCCATCGAAAAGGAACCGGGTTACGCGGAGGCGTATGCAGGGCTCGCGGACTCCTACGCCCTGCTCGGGTCGCTGAACACTGCGACATTGCCCCGCAAGGAGGCTATGACCCGAGCTACAGCAGCGGCACTGCGGGCACTGGAAAGCGATGACACGGCTGCGGAAGTACACACTTCGCTGGCATTTGTCAAAATGCAGTATGAATGGGACTGGGCTGGTGCAGAGGTGGAATTCCGGCGCGCCATCCTGCTCAACCCCAATTATCCCACCGCTCACCACTGGTATGCCTACTACTTGATCGCCCAGCAAAGAACGGAAGAAGCCCTCCGCGAAATCAGACACGCGCAAGAATTGGACCCGCTCTCGGTGATCATCAACACCGACGTCGGCGAAGTTCTCTGTTATGCCCGCCAGTACGACGACGCAATCGAGCAGTCGCGAAAAGCTCTGGAAATCGACCCTGATTTTATTTTGGCCCACCGCGTCCTGGGCTGGGCTTACGAGCAAAAACACATGTACACCGAATCGGTCACCGAGCTGAAAAAGGCGATGAGTCTTTCGGGAAGCCGAAGCGACATTCTCGGAGCACTGGGCCACGTTTACGCGATATCGGGCCAGAAGAGCGCAGCGCTAGAAGTTCTGGCCGAGTTGAGGCGGTCAGCCGCACGGAACCACGACATTTCCGCCGATATAGCCATTGTCTATGCCGGGGTCGGTGACAAGGATCGTGCCTTCGAATGGTTGGAAAAGGCTTACCAGGAGCGCTCTGCCGCGCTGGTTCTACTCAAGGTCCTTCCGTTGCTCGATCCGTTGCACTCCGACCCGAGGTTCGCCGATCTGCTGCGCCGCGTCGGCCTGCCCACACTTAAACTCTCTCCCTGATTCCGGGGACAGCCGTGTGCCCCATTTTCCCCGACACGGTCGGGAAAGGTGGGGTTTCCGGTCCCGCTCGTGCCCCAGGATTAGGGTTGAGGCCGGTGGCGCCTCCGCGCGCTGTAAGATCGTTATTCTGATCCCGCCAGGCGGGAGAAGAATCTCTCCCCACAGCAGTTCTGACCAGGGCAGCGCTGATTATGCCCGTGGTATGTTACGAGCGATTCGAGCCAAGCCAACACTGGCGTCCGGCATTGCGAGGTGATGTGAAGCACCCACCCCCCAAGGCGCTTCTCAAATTCCTGAAGCCCTACGAACACGCAATCCGTGAGTTGGCATTGGCCGTCCGGTCGGTGGTGCTTGCAGAGATGGCGCCATGTCATGAAAACATTTATGACGCCTACAACGCCGTGGCTCTTGGCTACGGTCCCACCGACCGTGTGGGAGATGGCATCTGCCACGTAGCGGTCTACGCCAAGCATGTCAATCTGGGGTTTAACCGCGGCTCGCAGATGGATGACCCGGAGCACATCCTGCAGGGCTCGGGCAGATGGATCCGGCATATCACCATCAAGAGCCCGGCGGACCTAGCCAGGCCGGAGATCCGCAAGTATCTGCGGCGAGCGCGGGAACTTGCCCGTGCGAACATACGTCTGCATAGTGAGGTCAAGGGCGTCACTTCAACTGTCAAGGCGGTGTACCCCACGAAGCGCCGGCCAGATCGTCAAGGCAAGAGACGCGGCGCATGACCTACCGCTTGGCTAAATGGGAGGCGTCAGCAAATGAGCAAGAAATGGGTGATCGTCGTGATTTGCGTAGTGGTGCTGGTCGTCACCGGCATCTTCTGGGGCGCCGGCGCGTGGATATGGCAAGGCCTGCTGGCCCTGCATGGAAAACGTTAGTTACAGCCGGAGCGATCCGGAATCCCGGTGTTCACCTGTGACTATTTCTAGTACGGCACGGGCCCCGCTGGCTTGGTTTTCAGCTCGATCTGGACCAACTCGATGGGCTTATCACCTATGTTTTCCGCCGCGTGCTTCACAGGTGCGCCCGAGATGACTTGTCCAGCCTTGGCATGGCGTTCCGCTGTCTTTCCGTCCGGGAACGTGAACTTAATGTCGGCGTCGGTCAGAAAAACCACAACATTTGCGGGATGCTCGTGCATCACACTTTTCTCATGCGGGGCGATGGTCCAACGGAGCACCCGCACCTGGTCATTCTCCAACTCCACCTTGTGGTGCTGGGGATCAACCTTGACCACGTCTTGCGCCATTACCAGTAGAGTGGCCAAGCACAACAACGCGCTGGACAGTATTGCTCGACGCATATCCGCCTCCTTTCATCGAATGGAATCTTGGATCCGAACTCTTGCGAAGGCTACGCCTGCGCCTGTGGAATTGTCAATTGAGCTTTCGCGGATGGCTGGGAGGTTCTGGTATCACGATTCTTCCGGCGAGCGCAGTTTCCAGACAATCTGACGCAGCATGCCGAGCCAAACCTCAGCGTCGCCGGCGGGCAGATTGAGGCGGCGGACCAGACGGCGAACTTTTTCCTCGGTGGAAGCGGCAGAGCGCGGCTTCACGTAGCCGCTCGAGCGCAACGCATCGAGCAACATCGCGCTGATGCGCTCGACCTGGCCCGCGCTGGCGCGCTGCACCTTCTCGACTTGCCGCGCGGCCTTGCCGCCGAGCACCAGTTCGTAGAGGCAGACCGCCACCGCCTGCCCCAGGTTCATGGAGATGTTCTCTTCGCATGTCGGAATGCGTATCAGCCAGTGGCAGTGGCTCAGGGCTTCGTTCGACAGGCCGACCTTCTCGGAACCGAACAAGAGCGCGACCCGGCTCGAGGCCAGCCGCTTGCGAATGAGGCGCGCGCCGTCTTCCAGCCGCCGCAGCGGGTGCTGGAGTTCGCGGTGGCGCACCGCTGTCGTTCCGACGACCAGCGTGCAGTCGGCCACGGCTTCGGCCACGCTCTTGTACTCTTCTGCGCTGGCCAGCAGCTCCGAGGCGCCGACTGCGGAGCGCGCCTCGCGGAATGCCGCTGGGTACGGGTTCACCACGCGCAGACGCCGGCAGCCGAAGTTGCTCATGGCGCGGGCAGCCGCGCCGATGTTGAGAGGATTGCGGGTGGCCACCAGCACCACGCGCAAACGGTCGAGTTCAGTTGCAGCACGCAAGAAGCCTGATTCTACGCCGGGTGCCGCATCCTGCGCGCATCAAAGGGCCGGATGATCCGCCCTGCCTTGCCGGGTGCACCCCCGTGGTGTACGCTGCGATGTTTGCGATGAGTGAGACCGCTGCACCAGACACACGCGCCCCGGAAATCCTGCGCGGCAATTGGTATCCTGCCGCGCGCAGCGCGGCCGTGCGCGGGCACGATTTGCTGGCTGTGGAGCTGCTCGGAGAAGCGCTGGTGGTGGGGCGCGACGCCAAAGGGCGCGCATTTGCTCTGCGAGACTTCTGTCCCCATCGCGGGATGCCGCTCTCCTGCGGACACTTTGACGGCGACACGCTGGAGTGCTCCTACCACGGCTGGCAGTTTGAGGCCACCAGCGGCCAGTGCCGCGAGATTCCCTCGCTGGTCCCCGGCGCGAGCAAGCTCAAGGTCGATCGAATCTTTGCCGCCAGCTTTCCCGCCGAAGAGCAGGACGGCTACTTGTGGGTCTACTTCGCCGACTCGGTGTCACCTGGGGCGGCGACTGGCTCATCGTCTAAAGATATCCCGCCGCCTGTGCCGCAGCTTTGGAAGGGCGCGGGCAACTACCGCGTCACCCATCTGGGCTGCGACCTGGCCTGCGACGTTGACCAGGGGATCATCGGGCTGATGGACCCGGCGCACGGACCGTTTGTGCACCAGTCGTGGTGGTGGCGCAAGCGCTCGAGCATTCAGGTGAAGGAAAAGACCTTCGAGCCCATCGCCAACGGATTCCGCATCAAGCCGCACGCGCCATCGGCCAACAGCGCGCCATACAAGCTGCTGCAGATCTACGGCCGTCCGGTGACGACCATCGAGTTCGTACTGCCCAACATGCGCCTGGAACGCATCGAAGCGGGGCGGTACTGGTTTTCGAGCCGGGCGACAGTCACGCCAATCACATCGCAGCGCTCGCGGATTGATTTTGTCGCCGCGTGGAATATTTTTCGGTGGATGCCGTTCGTGACTCCCATCTTCCGTCAGTTCGCCACCATGTTTCTGCGCCAGGACCAGCAGACCATGGAGAAGCAAGCGGTGGGCTTGGCGCGCAGCAACCGGCAGATGCTGATCGACGATGCGGACCGCCCGGCGCGCTGGTATTTCGAGCTGAAGGCGGCGTACCTCGAGGCCCGGCGCACCGGGCAGCCGATGAAGCACCCGCTGACCGAGCCGGTGACGCTGCGCTGGCGGAGCTGAGCGCGGCGACGGCCGAATCCATGCGCAAATTCCTTGGCAGAGGATTTTTTTGTGTAGCTGTCCTATTCCCCGCCTTGCTCCACTCGCTTGCTGCCCTCGCCGCCGAAAAACCTGCCGAAACGCGCAGCGCATTTCCAGCGACGGCCCGAGTGGAATGCGGCGCAGTGCGCAGCGCCATTCTGGGCCGGGCGGTGCGCTATTGCGCGCTGCTGCCGCTGAGCTATGCCGCGCAACCGGCCCGGCGCTTCCCTGCCCTCTACTGGCTGCACGGGCTGGGACAGAACGAGCAGGCGCTGGTCGGGTCCGGCGGCTGGCCGCTGGTGGAAGAGCTCCAGCGACAAAAAAAGATCAGCGAGTATCTGATCTTCACTCCGGACGCCGGCGCCAGCTTCTACCTGAATTCCCGCGACGGCCGAGAGCGCTACGAGGACTTCTTTATCCGTGAGTTCATTCCGGCCATGGACAAGCGCTTTCGCACGCGGCCGGAAGCCGCGCAGCGTGGGATCTCCGGAGTCTCCATGGGCGGATATGGCGCCTTGCGGCTGGGGCTGAAGTATCCCCACCTCTTTGGCGCGGTGAGCGCGCACAGTGCGGCGCTGATTGAAAAGCCGCCGGCGAATTTGTCCGGCGGAGCGCGATTGGGGATTCTCGAAGAGGCCTTTGGCTCGCCGCCGGACGCAAAATTCTGGAAGCGCAGCAGCCCGTTTACGATTGCGCGCGGGCTGCCACCGGCCAAGGCGAGAAGGATCTACTTTGACTGCGGGACAGAAGACGAATTTGGTTTCGAGACCGGGAACCAATCGTTTTCGAAGCTGCTCGATTCGCGCGGGGTGGCGCACGAGTTCCATCTCTATCCCGGGGGGCATGGATGGAGTTACACGGCGCGGCACATCGCGGCGTCGCTTGAGTTTCATTCTCGATGGTTCGCGCAGGAACTGGGTAGCTGAATTTCTCCGTGCGGCCGCGGTGATCTCGGTGTCTCTGTGGTGAGTTCTTGAGGCTCCAGAACAACTTTTGCGGGGACAAAAAAGTGGCCGGGAGCTTCGCTGAGGGGCCAAGGCATCCCGGCCTTCCTGCCTGTGCACAGGGGCAAGAACTGGTTGGTGCGCGGCTTTAGTCGCCGCGCAGGAATTCGTAGCGTTCGATGGTCGCCACCACGCCGATCTTGCCACCAGCCTGCTGCTCGGTGCGGTGGACCTTGCCCAAGCAGCGGACCTTCACCGGACCGGCCATGGTGATCTCGTTGGGAAGGGTCATAACGATCTCAATCGGCGAGCCCTCGGTGACTTCCGCGGGAAGATTGAAATAGATACCCCGGGAACTGACGTCCCTGGTTTCCGTGGCTGCCTCGTCCACATTTTCGCTGCTCCAGCGAACAACAAGCGGCAGCTTGAGCTGGAACCGCTGCACGTTCCGACGATCAGAATCCGACACGAAGGCCTCCGTAATCACCGCGAGCTTAGCGTGCTGCGGTATACGGGGACAATAGAGCGGATGGCCTAATTTGTCACGGGGCTGGGCGGTACCGCAGTACTAGGACAGCATCGGCGCTGGAACGCCCGAGCTATCTCCCTGTGATTACAGAGACTTAACCGGATCAATCGGAAGCGTGAGAAGGGGTGGACCGGCGGATGCGGCGCGGCGCCTGCTAGACCTGATCGCTGATGCG
Source organism: Terriglobia bacterium (assembly GCA_041485165.1). Lineage (GTDB taxonomy): Bacteria > Acidobacteriota > Terriglobia > Acidiferrales > UBA7541 > JAAFGT01. Next base: position 7,602 of record JBGPJC010000119.1, read on the forward strand.
GTGGTGTATAGCGTAGAGGGCCAGCTCGAGGCGGTCGGAAACTCCCAGCTTGTCAAAGATATTGTGGAGGTGGTTCTTCACCGTCTGTTCGCTGATGAACAACCTCTCGCCAATCTCGCGGTTACGGAAGCCCTGGGCGACGAGCTGGACGATCTCTTTCTCCCGGTCGCTCAGCAGGGGCTTCTCACGGCGCGGACCGCCCTCGGAAGACTTGGAGAAGGCCTTCATCACCTCGGCGGTCATGCGCTTATCGAGCCAGATTTCCCCGCCATAAACTTTGTGGATGCTGCGCAGGAGCAGCTCGGTGGCGGATTGCTTGAGGACCACGCCACGTGCCCCCAGGCGCATGGCGCGGACTACGTCGCGGTCGTCTTCGGTGGCGGTAAGGACAATGACGCGGGTGGAGAGCGAATCGAAGTTCATCTCTTCGAGCAGGGTCAGGCCGTCTTTCTCCGGCATGCGCAGGTCAAGCAGGAGGATGTCCGGCTTGAGCTTGGTGACCATTTGCGCGCACTCGATGCCGTTGGAGACCTCGCCGATGATGTTGATATCGTCTTCGCTGTCCAGCAGCTTGCGCAGGCCGTCCCGGAAGATGGGATGGTCGTCGGCGATAACCACGCGGATAGTAGGTTTCGTCTTGGCCATATCAGGTGATGGGCACGGCGACGGTAATTCGCGCGCCGTGTCCTGGATTTGATTCGATGGTCAGCGCGCCGCCGATACCGCGGGTGCGCTCCTTGATGGAGATCGGTCCTATACGCAAGCGATCCAATTCCTCACTGGTAAACCGGCCGGCGAAGCTGAACCCCTGACCATTGTCGTCTACAACCAGCGAAATCGTCGCTTCGTCCTGCCATAGTTTTACCACGACGTGGCTGGAGTGTGCATGTTTTTTCACATTACTGAGCGCCTCACGGTAAATCTGGAAGAGCTCGCGGCAGACGCGGTCGGAAGCGCGCAAGTCGAGAATGTCGATGATCAGATCGATGGCAATCTTGGCTTCGTTGCGGAAGCGCTCGGAATAACCGCGCATTAGGTCGAGCAGGTCGGCCTGCCCGACGCGCAGCGGGCGCAGATCGGTGACCAGGCGGCGCAGCTCCTCGTTTTCGCGGCGCAAGGTCTGCTCCAGCGATTCCAGTTCCTGCGCCATTTGTTCTGCAGGGGGCAGTTTGCGACGGAGCACGTCGAGCTGGATGACCATGCTGAGCAGGGTCTGCAGGACGCCGTCATGCAAATCGTGGGAGATGCGCCCGCGTTCGGCCTCGATGGCCCGAGCGCGCAGGTGGCGCAAGAGGAACAGGTTTTCGAGCGGAGCGCCGAGCGAGGCCACGATGCGTTCGAGCCAGCGCAGTTCGAAGGGCGTGAAGCGGTGGGTGAAATTTAACAGGAGGATGCGTCCTGCGGGGTGGCCGCCGAATTCAAAAGTGGCCGCGGCGGCCGAACGGATGTCCAGTTCACGGCGCGAGGGCCCCGGGATGCGTGGCAGCTCCTCGAGCGCGCGGGCGTCACGGCGGTTCCATCCAAACCCTTCTCCGGCGCCTTCCAGGGAATTCCAGCACAGCGTGGCGTCAGGCTCATCGAAGAGGAAGGCGTCGGACTTCTCCCGCGGGAACGACTCGGGAACGATGCGCTCGGTCTCGCCGCGGCGCACGGCCCAAACAAAGAGGCGTTCCAGCTCGACGTCGGCGAAGATCAGGATGCCGCGCTCGGCCTCGAAAGTGGCTGCGAGGCGGTCCAGGACAAGGCGGATTGATTCTGCCAGGCCCTTCTCGACGTCCATCAAGCCGTGGAGCTGAGAGAGGAATTCGTTTTCCCAGGAGTGGCGCCTCTGGCGTTCGGCGAGAAAGCCCAGGCCGACTCCCGCGCTGAAGGTCCCCAAAGCCAGCGCGGGCCAGGTCATCAGCGCGCTCCACTGCAAGTGGCCGCGGAGCACGACGCGAACCAGCAGAGCGACGGTGACCGCGCCGGACAGAACCACCGTGCGGCGCAGTCCCCAGAAGACCGAGCCGGCGAAGCAGACAAACAGGTACAGGAACATCAGGGACATCACCGGCGGCGTAAAGAAGAAGTAGATGGCCAGGGCCATCAAATCGGCCTCGGGCGGGAAAAGGAAGGTCTCTCCGTGGCCCAGACTGCGCGCCAGGGCGCCCAGCGCCGCCACCGCCAGATACACTCCCAGGAAAATGACCGAGCCGTGCTGGCCGGTCAGCGGCCCGGCTTCCAGGAGCCCTACCAGCGCGAGGACCAGGGAAATCGGACGGGCGTAGGCCACCTGGCGTTCGAGTTGGCGGCTTTCGGCGGCAAGGGTACGCATGGCAGGGACCCCACGAGTCTAGCAAGGCGGATGCGGTGCGGGAACCGGGGATGCCGCAGTGGTTACCGTGTGCTAAGACAAGAGAGAAATCCTCGACTTGCGGATGTAAGAGTCTATGGTAGTCTCAGCGTTGTTACGACGCTGGAGTTCCTCCAGCATCATTTTATTAGATGGGTCACAGGGACACCTCCTTGTGACCCAAACTTATCTCAGCCGTCAGGCAACCATCGCTCCCTCACCTCTCGCGTAGCGTCCGCCGCCGGGCGGCTTCGTTCTTACGGCGTACTCGGAAGTCATGTTATCGCTCTTGGGGCGGGTTCTATATAACTTCCGGATTCGCGACCACTCGTCCAGAACCGCCGGATCACTGCGCACCGATGAACGCCGAAATCCGCGTTGTCACATCTACGGTAAGTTTGTTATACGTTGATGTGAGGGCTGAAGGAACCGTGCGATGGTTCCCCCAAGGTTATAACCTTGCCTACCATGATGCTGCCTCCGGGCACCAAACTCGGGCCTTTTGAGATCGTCGCCCCGCTTGGCGCGGGCGGGATGGGCGAGGTGTACCGGGCGCGGGATGCGCGCCTGGATCGCAGTGTTGCGATCAAGATTCTGCCCGCCGCATTCTCCGCAGACAGTGATCGGTTGCACCGCTTCGAGCGGGAAGCGCGCTCGGCATCTGCCCTCAACCATCCCAATATCGTTACCATCTACGAACTCGGACAGGACGGTTCCACTCACTACATCGCGATGGAGCTGGTAGAGGGGAAGACGCTGCGCGAGCTGCTTGTCGCCGGCTTGCTGCCAATACGAAAAGCAATTGAAATCGCGGCGCAGGTTGCGGAAGGGCTGGCCAAGGCACATGAAGCGGGCATCGCGCACAGGGACTTAAAGCCCGAGAACCTGATGGTCTCTCACGATGGATTCGTCAAGATCCTCGACTTTGGCCTGGCGAAGCTCGCGTCGACCAGCGGAGAGCTGTCGGATATGTGCACTCTGTCCGCGTCGCAGACTCGACCGGGTCTGCTTCTAGGAACGCTGGCTTACATGTCACCGGAGCAGGCCAGCGGTGGTCCGCTGGATTTTCGGTCAGACCAGTTCTCCTTCGGCTTGGTGCTCTACGAGATGGTGACCGGAAAGCGCGCCTTTCAGAGAAGCACAGCAGCGGAGACACTGGTGGCCATTCTCCGGGAACAAGCC
>JBGPJC010000120.1:0-10998 GCA_041485165.1 Terriglobia bacterium
AAGTTCTCGAGTGAAGCACCTCTAGTCGGCGATTGTGCCGGGATCACGGCGCATCCGGAAGTTGAGACCGATAGACGTGGTGGAGCTACAATGATCTTGCTGGGCGAAACGGAAGCGGGCTCTGCGGGGAGGCAACCATGCCGAGGGATAACCTGGTGGGCTCATCGAGACGATAAATAGCAGCGCCGGAACCTGTTCCTTGCGTTGCTTCCAAATCCTCATCGGATCGGGAGACCCTTATGCCTTGAAAATCCCCGCCCCGAAGGGCGGAATACTCACTAACGGAGAGCGCCCTCTCTCCAATTCAGACTGAACCAACACAAAATTGCACGTCCCTCTCCGAATGGGCCGCCCAGAGAGTTGGCGGCGCGGCGGGGCCACGCACTCTTATGGCTTCCCCGTTGACTTCACGGACTTCCGATGAGCTTTTTGCGACCATTTGAAAGCTTTGTTGGCATGTTCCATTGCTTGCTTGGAATGCTCGTGTCCGGTCTGGTGATCTTGTTTCCCGTGGTGTGCGGCGGCCGCACGGTGCGCGTGGGCGGCGAGTTCGTGGAACTCGGCAGCTCTTTGGTGGAACTCATTTGGCATAGTGGTACCCGTCCTTCGGTGACCGCTCCATCATAGAATCTTCGGATTTTTCAAACTGTTCAATCATGAACTTTTGCGCCGCGCGGCTACTTCCGGTAGTGGGGGGTGGCACACCCTGCCTGTGCGAGCAAAAGTGGCGCCGCCTCCTTAGAGAAGCTGGCGGAATTCCTCCGGCGACATGTTCACGTCCTCCAGGTTCGCCCTCAGCAAGCCCGATCCTCAGCTTCCAGGCAGAGTTGCACGACTTCGCGCACCCTTTTCATTAAGGTATCGAGACGGGTTGCCTGGGTATGGCAACCGCGCAGCGCGGGCACGCGCGCGACGTAGTAGCCCGCTTCGTCGCGTTCGATGACCACGGTGAATTCCTGTTTGTGCTTCACGGTCAGCCTCCCCAAAAACATAGTCTAACACCTCCAGGACTCGGCTGAACCAACCGACGTGTTAAACCATTTCCGCCGCTACCCCCTCGGCACTGGCTTCTACTTCTTCTCTGTGTCCTCTGTGCCTCTGTGACCTCCGTGTTGAGTCATTTCCTTCGCTACCAGGTCGCCACTCGTTTACTCTGATCGAATTTGGGAAGGGTCACTAACCACTATCCACTAGCCACTTCCCCATCCACCTCCCCCCTTGGCCTCCGGGCAGCCCGCCGCCCTGTTCAAAAAAGAACAGATATTCGGAACAGCCTGTGAGAATGTCGGAGGCATCGACATGATGCTGATGATCATTCTTCCGGTATTTGTCCTTATAGCGCTGGTGGCTTGTCTTCCCATTTGGCCGCACAGCAAAAAGTGGAGTTTTTACAACATAAGCGGCGTAAGCCTGGTTATCCTGATTATCCTGTATCTATTTTGGACCCACCGCTCGTAGAAGGGGAGGTAGAGAACACTCTGTGCTCTCCGCTTGCCCTGCTGGCCTTGATCCGGCAAAGGCGGGTGGAAGGGAGCCGAGTTGAATGCAGCGGAGCCCAAAGGCCGATGGAGGCCTCTTTCCCCTTGACTTTTGATTACCAGTCAAGTACTATTGACTTGGGGCGCTGGAAATGGCACTTACGATCTCCATCTCAGCATCCGTCCAGGATGCTGACCCTGAGCGAGCGGAGCGAGTCGAAGGGTCCGCTCCACTCAAGGCGGAAGGAGATTCTCTTCGTAAATCGTTTGCAATCCACACTTACCAAGAACCCTCATCTAAGTCCTTTAGAAGCCACTCTTACGAACCCCGGCACTGTAAGTCCTTTAAAAGCCACTCTTACGAAAACAGGGGGAGGGGGGGGAGGTACCACACTTGTTACTAGCCACTAGTCACTGCTCACTTCTTCCCCTTCATCAGCGCTTCGACCCGTTCCAAATCCGCCGGTACATCCACGCTGACCGCATCATGCTCGGTGACCGCCACGCGGATGCGATAGCCATGTTCGAGCAGGCGCAATTGCTCAAGATGTTCGAGGCGCTCGAGCCGCCCGGGACGCAATCCGGGAAACGCCAGCAACACTTCCCGCCTGAAAACGTAAACGCCCAGGTGTTTGTAGTGCGTCGGCACCGAGGCCGGCGCGGCATCCGGGCCGCGGACATTGGGGATCGGCGCGCGGGAAAAGTAAAGTGCGTGGCCGTCGAAATTCGTCACCACTTTGACGATGTTGGGGTCCAGCACATCCCCAGGTTCGTGGAGCGCGACGGCCAGCGTGGCGACGTCGCTGCGTGTGGCGGAGTCGGAAAGCAGCGCCTCGACGGCGGCGTCCACGGCGGCGGGCTCGATGAGCGGCTCATCGCCCTGCACGTTGACGTAGAACGGCGCGATTTCACTCAGCGCAACTTCGGCCAGTCGTTCCGTGCCGGAGGCATGCGTCGAGCGGGTAATCACTGCTTCGCCGCCGGCGCGGGTCACCGTTTCGAAGATGCGCGCGTCGTCGGTGGCCACCAGGACGCGCGAGACCAGGCGGGCGCGGCGGACGCGCTCCACCACGTGGAGGATCATCGCCTTGCCGGCCAGCAAGGCCAGAGGCTTGCCGGGAAAGCGCGTCGAGGCGTAGCGCGCCGGGATGACGGCCAGAGCCAGTTCAGCCAAGGACGGTGGAACTCCCTGCGCGCCGCTTTCAAAACGCTGCGCGCTGCGGGATGCTACCACAGCACGGCGCCCGGCGGGCTTCGCGGAGAGCTTGCTTTCGGTTTCTGCGGTGCTAGAATCGAATTTGAGTTGAGTACCTCGCGCAGGCAGTGACTGGCTTGCAAGCCGCTGCACCGAAAGGAACAGAGCCGTCCAGCCGCAGGGTCAGGCGCTCTACTGAGGGGACGGAGCGCGCGGGGGAGACCTTGAGACCAAGAACCGCCACAGTCGGCCGGGCAGTTCTGTTCGCGGCGGCGCTCGCCCTGCTACTAACTTGCCTTCCGCTTGGTCTTCTGGCCCAGGGGAGCGGCAACGCGCCTCCAACTCAGCAGCCTCTTCCGCAAAACTCAGTCCAGCCCCCTCCGCCAAACGGCCAGAACGAGCCTTTCTCCGTGCCCGGGCTCACGCCCAAGCGCGACGAGCGTAAAGGATCGAACCGCGGAATCAAGATTGATGTGGACCTGGCGCTGGTCAACGTCACCATCACCGATCCCTACAACCGCCTGGTCACCGGCCTGGACATGGAGAACTTCCGCGTGTTCGAAGACAGCACAGAGCAGGAGATCGCCCACTTCTCCAACGAAGATGTGCCCGTCTCCATCGGCGTGATCCTGGACTTGAGCGGGAGCATGGCCAACAAGATAGACAAGTCGCGGCTGGCCGCGCTGCAGTTCTTCAAGACCGCCAACCCGCAGGACGAATTTTTTCTGGTCAGCTTCAACGACCGCGCGCAACTGGTCAGCCCGTTCACTTCCAGCATTGAAGAGCTGCAGAGCCACTTGATGTACACCGCGGCGCACGGGCGGACGGCCATGCTGGACGCCATCTACCTGGGCCTGAGCCAGATGAAAGGCGCGCGCAACAGCAAGCGCGCCCTGCTGATCATTTCCGACGGCGGCGATAACCACAGCCGCTACAGCGAGCGGGACATCCAGAACTTCGTCAAGGAAGCGGACGTCCAGCTCTACGCCATCGGGATTTACGAGGCCGCCGGCTCGCGGCCCACGCCCGAGGAAGCTTCCGGTCCAGCCCTGCTCTCCGACGTAACCGACCTGACCGGCGGGCGCACCTTCACCGTCTCCAACCTGAACGACCTGCCGGATATCGCCATCAAGATCAGCATGGAGCTGCGCAACCAGTATGTACTTGGCTACCGCCCCAGCAACAAACAGCACGACGGGAAATGGAGAAAGATTAAAATCAAGCTCCGGCCACCGAAAGGATTGCCGCCTCTTAATGTCTACGCAAAGTCCGGTTACTTCTCGCCCGGCCGTTAACCTACTCCGATTCGTGGTGGTGTGCGTCTGCTGTGCCCTGCTGGCCGGGGTGGCAGTGGTTCAGCCCGCGCAGCCGCAGTCCACTTCGCAGGCGCCGTCCAAGCAGCAAAAAAAGGACGAAGGCTACCGCATCATCACCGACGTCAATCTGGTGGTACTGCTGGCCAGCGTGGTGGACGGTCAGGGCCGCTTTGTCCCCGACCTGAAGCAGGAGAACTTCCGGGTGTTCGAGGACCGCGTCGAGCAGAAGCTGTCCGTTTTCCGCCGCGAAGACATCCCCATCACGCTGGGGCTGGTGGTGGACAACAGCGGCAGCATGCGCGACAAGCGCGAGCGCGTCAACGCCGCCGCGCTCACCTTCGTGAAGACCAGCAAGAGAGACGACGAGGTCTTTGTGGTCAACTTCAACGACGAGTTTTACCTCGACCTGGACAAGGATTTTACCAATGACCCCGCCGAGCTCAGCGAAGCGCTGGAACGCATCGACTCGCGCGGCGGCACGGCCATGCGCGATGCGGTGATCGGCTCGCTGGACCATTTGAAAAAGGGTACGCGCGACAAGAAGGTGTTGTTGGTGATCACCGACGGCGAGGATAATTCCAGCCGCAAGACGCTGGAAGTGGCCGTGCAGGAGGCGCAGAAGTCCAGTGCAGTGATCTACGCCATCGGCCTGCTGAGCCAGGAGAGCAAGCGCGCCGCCAGCCGCGCGAAAAAGAGTTTGCAGGCGCTGACTACGGCCACCGGAGGAGTGGCATACTTCCCCGGGTCGGTGCAAGAGGTCGAAGCCATCGGCAACCAGATCGCCAACGACATCCGCAACCAGTACGTCCTGGCCTACTATCCCACCAACTCCGCCAAGGATGACTCTTTCCGCGCGGTAAAAGTGGAACTGAACGGCGCGCACGGGCACGGAAAGCTGCAAGTGCGCACGCGTACCGGCTACTACGCGCAAAAGGGTTCCAGCGGGAAATAATGCCGGCATGAGCATCGCACCCGTAAAGCCGACCATATCCGCGGAATTACTCGAGAAGCTGGACATCCGCGTGGGCACCATCGAGCGGGTGGAGGACATCGCCGGCTCGGACAAGCTGGTGCAGCTCCGCGTGAACTTCGGCGACCATACACGCATCATCGTCGCGGGAATGAAACAGGAACGTGCCAATCCGCGGGAGATTGAAGGCAAGCAGGCGCTGTTCGTGGTGAATCTGGAGCCGCGCAAGCTGCGCGGAGTGGTGTCAGAAGGAATGCTGTTCGATATCGGCTATGCCGACGGGGTGCGCCCGGTTCTGAGCGTCCCGGAATCGCCCGTGCCCGACGGCACCCGCGCCGGCTAGATAAATTTCTTCCCCTGTGCTCTCCGCGTTCTCTGCGTTAATGTTTTGATTCATTCTTTCTTTTCTTAATTATGTCCTCTTACCGCTACCAAACCTCAAGGCCGGCGAGACGCCGGCGCTACCGAACCTTCTCCGCCGCTTCAGTCACCGTGGATTTGCCGGAGAAAACTTGTCCCGTGAGGAATAGAACTGCCGAAGATTTCCGCGACGGTCTGTCCCATGTCGGCGAGGGTCGCACGAACGCCAATATCCACGCCGCGCGCGCGGCCCGGCGCATAGGCCAGAATGGGGACGTACTCCCGCGAATGGTCCGTGGAGGGCGAGCAGGAGTCCGGGTCGCAACCGTGGTCGGCGGTCAGTAGCAACAGATCTGCAGGCCGCAACTTCACCAACAGATCTCCCAGGCCGAGGTCGAACTCCTCCAGCGACCGCGCAAATCCTTCGACGTCCTTGCGGTGACCGAAGAGCATGTCGAAATCCACCAGGTTGACGAAGATTAGTCCTCGCGGCAGCGCCTCGAGCGCGGCAGCGATCTTGGCCAGGCCATCGGCATTGTTTTTCGTGGTGACGTAATCGTCGACGCTGCGCCCGTTGTAAATGTCATGGATCTTGCCAACCCCGCGGACCGGCACGCCGCGCTCGGCCAGGACATCGAGCAGCATCGGCCGCGGCGGCTCGACGGCATAGTCATGGCGGCGCTCGGTGCGATGGAAGCTGCCCGGCTCGCCCTGGAATGGCCGGGCAATCACCCGGCCCACGCGATGCGGGCCGTCGAGCAGCTTGCGCGCGATTTCGCACATGCGGTAGAGCTCGGCGACGGGAATAATGTCTTCGTGCGCGGCAATCTGGAATACGCTGTCGCCGGAGGTGTAGACGATGGGCAGGCCGGTGAAAATGTGCACCGTGCCGAGCTCTTTGATGATTTCCGTCCCGGAGGCGGGCTTATTGCCGATCGTTTTGCGGCCGATTCGCCTCTCGAATTCATGGATGAGGTCTGCCGGAAAACCGTGCGGGTATACGGGAAATGCCTGATCGAGCCAGATGCCGGCCATCTCCCAATGGCCGGTGGTGGTGTCCTTGCCCGGCGAATGCGTCGCGCCTCGGCCATAGCTGGCCAGCGGCGGTGCGGCGGGAGGAATGTGGTCGAGGGGCGCGATGTTACCGAGACCGAGGCGCTGGAGATTGGGCATGCGCAACGGCCGCGAGCGCGCCACGTGGCCAAGGGTGTTGCGTCCGATGTCGCCGTAATCGGCGGCGTCGGGAAGCGGACCGATGCCGACGCTGTCCAGGACGATCCACAGGACCCGCTGAATGGCTTGCGTCGCTGATTGCTCCATGCGCCTTCTCCCCCTGGGCGCCGGGCACGCCTGCACGCACATAGTATCGCAATAGGAGCTAAGCTGGCGTGAACCAGCAATTCAATCCACACGGCGCAAATGCGAGGTTTGCTGCGGCGCGCGGGCAATCGTATAATGATCCGTTTAGGCACATCGAAATAAGGCTCGCAGAGGGCACGTTGGCAGATTCGAACGCGGTCTTCCCTTCCCCGCCTGACGGCCTCAAGCTGCCGCCGGCGGAGGCGGTGGAAGCCATCCAGGTCCGCGGGGCGCGGGTCCACAACCTCAAAAACATCGATTTCGATATCCCCCACAACGCCATCACCGTGGTGACCGGAGTGAGCGGCTCAGGCAAATCCACGCTGGCGTTTGACACCGTCTACGCCGAAGGCCAGCGCCGCTACATCGAATCCCTTTCCTCCTACGCGCGGCAGTTCCTCGAGAGAATCGAGAAGCCGGACGTGGACTCGATTGCCGGAATCGCCCCGGCCATCGCCATCAAGCAGAAGAATTCGACGCGCAACCCGCGCTCGACGGTGGCCACGGCCACGGAAATATACGACTACCTGCGGTTGTTGTTCGCCCGCATCGGCCGCACCTATTGCGGCAAGTGCGGGGCGGAAGTACTGCGCGACACGGTAGACCAGATAGCTGATGCCATCCTCGCGCGCCCCGCCGGAAGGCGTTTCTACCTTCTTTACGAACTGGAATTCCCCGCGCCCACGGCCGCAACCGGCAAGAAGCCCCTGGCGCGGCGCGCGCGGCCGTCCGCGGAAGAAATCAAGCAGGCGCTCACCGAGTTGCGCAAGCGAGGCTTTAGCCGTCTCTACCAGTCCGGCAAACTCTTCGAATTTACCTCGCCGGAATCTCTGCTGGACGTGGACTTCTCCCATCCGGTCAGTGTGGTGGTGGACCGCCTGACTGTTTCAGCGGAGTCGCGCACCCGCCTGGTTGACGGCATCGAAATCTGTTACCGCGAGGGGCGCGGCGAGGTGATTTTCGAATTCCCCGCAGACGCCGCGGATGGCAAACCCGAGCAGGTACGCTACAACGAGCGCTTTGCATGCAAGCGTTGCGGCACACTGGCGCAGGAGCCCGAGCCACGGCTCTTCTCCTTCAACAGTCCATACGGGGCCTGCCCGCGCTGCCAGGGATTCGGGAACACCATCGATTTCGATCTGGACCTGGTGGTCCCGGACAAGAGCAAGTCCCTGAACCAGGGCGCCATCGAGCCGTGGACCAAGCCGCGCTACCGCCAGCCGCTCATGGAACTACGGCGCTATGCCCGCGCCAAGGGCATCCCAATGGACGTGCCCTTCCAGCAACTCACCGCGCGCGACCGCGAACTGGTGCTGGAAGGCGAGCCGGCGGCGGGCTTCAGCGGCGTGAAGGGCTTTTTTGCCTGGCTGGAACGGAAAAAATACAAGCTGCACGTGCGCGTGTTCCTGAGCCGCTATCGCGGCTACGCGAAATGTCCCGACTGCCGCGGTATGCGCCTCCGCGCCGAAGCTCGCGCGGTAAAAATACAAGACCGCGCCATCACCGACGTGTGCGCGCTCACCGTGCGGGCGGCAAGCACATTTTTCGACGACCTCAAACTGAACGAGGCCGAAGCCAACATCTCGCAGAGAATTCTGATCGAATTGCGCGCCCGCTTGCAGTACCTGGACGAGGTGGGCCTGCACTACCTGACCCTGGATCGGCTGACCTCGACGCTTTCCGGCGGTGAAGCGCAGCGCATTCAACTGGCCACCTCACTCGGCTCGCACCTGGTGGGTGCGTTGTACATTCTGGACGAGCCTTCCATCGGCCTGCACCCCCGCGACACGCACCGGCTGATCGAAATCCTCAAGAACCTGCGCGACCTGGGCAATACCATCCTGGTCGTCGAGCACGACCGTGACATGATCTTGGCCGCGGACCAGGTGCTCGACCTGGGGCCCGGCGCCGGCGAGCAGGGAGGCCGGCTGATCTTTGCCGGGCCGCGTAGCGCCCTGGAGCGCGACACGCGGTCGCTCACCGCGCGCTACCTCAGCGGCGAGCTGCGTATCGCCGTTCCCTCGGGACGCCGCAAGCCGGCGGGCAAATTCCTGCGGCTGTTCGGCGCGCGCGGCAACAACCTGCAGAACATTGACCTGATGATCCCGCTCAACCTGCTGGTGGCCATCACCGGCGTATCCGGATCGGGAAAATCCACCCTGGTGCATGACGTGATCTGGAAATCTCTCCAGGCCAAGCGCTCCGGGGGAAGCCACCGCGAGTTTTGCGCGCGTATGGAAGGTGACCACCTGGTCCGCGAGATCATCCTGGTGGACCAATCTCCCATCGGACGCACTCCGCGCTCCAACCCGGCCACCTACCTGAAAGCCTTCGACGCCATCCGCGAAGTCTTCGCCTCCACCCCCGAATCGGAAAAGCGCGGATATTCCGCCGGCCGTTTTTCATTCAACATCCCCGGGGGGCGTTGCGAGACTTGCCAGGGCGACGGCACGGTCACGGTGGAGATGCAGTTTCTGGCCGATGTCGAGCTGGTCTGCGAAGAATGCCGCGGCACGCGCTTCAAGAGCGGCATCCTCGAAGTGCGCTACCGCGGGAAGAACATCCACGAAGTGCTGGCGCTGACCGTGCGCGAGGCGCTGGCGTTTTTCTCCAGCCATCGCCGCATCACTGCGAAGCTCAAAATCCTCGACGAGGTGGGGCTGGGATACCTGCGGCTGGGGCAATCGGCCACCACGCTCTCCGGCGGCGAAGCACAACGGCTCAAGCTGGCGGCGCATCTCACCCACCAGGAGAATGAGGGCCTGCTCTACATCCTGGATGAGCCCACCACCGGTCTGCATTTCGACGATATTCAGAAGCTGCTGACGGCCATGCGCAAGCTGATCGAGGGAGGCGCTTCCCTGCTGGTCATCGAACACAACCTGGAAGTGATCAAGTCGGCGGACTGGCTGATTGACCTCGGCCCGGAAGGCGGCGAAGAGGGCGGCCGCGTGGTGGCGGCAGGCACTCCGGAACAAGTGGCGCGCAACTCGCACTCGCACACGGGAAAATTCCTGGCCGGTGCGCTGAACCAGAACGGCAAGGGAAAAGGCAAATGATCCGCCGCGCGGGAGTCCTGCACCTGGTGGCTCTCGTGGCGACCCTCGCGGCAGTCTCCGCGGCGGTTCCACAAGCGCCGGCGAAGAATCCCCAGCAGAAACCAAAGAAAAAAGATCCGGGGAAACAAACCTCGCGCCCTTCCGCGCTCGAAAAGCTGCAGCAGGATGCTTACGACGCGCTCAACCGCCAGGATTTTCAAGCTGCGGCCGACCTCTTCACCAAATTCCTGCTGGAAAGGCCTGGCGATGCCGTGGCGCATTTCCAGCTGGGCTATGCGCTGACGGCGCTGGCGCGGCGGGAGGATGCCGAATCCGAGTATCGCACCGCCATCACCCTGGACCCCAAGATGGGCGCGGCCTACATGAACCTGGGCCTGTTGCTGAAAGCTAAGAACGGCGTGGCCGCGGAGGCGCCGCTGGTCAAAGCCGCCGAACTGCTTCCCGCCAATGCCGGAGCGCAATACCTGGCCGGCAGCACGCTGCGCGATAACGGGAAATACTCCGCCGCCGAACCACTGCTGCGTAAGGCCGCGGAGATGGAAAATGCCAACCCCGAATATCACTTTGCCCTGGCCGACTTTCTGCTCGGCCGGCAGCGCCTCAGCGAGGCCGAGGCAGAATTCCGTACAACGCTGAAGCTCCGCCCGGGAGACGCGGTGAGCCATGCGCATCTCGGCGAGATTCTGTTGAAGAGAAAACGGCCAGCCGAGGGGGCGGAGGAACTCGCCGCAGCCATCCAGGCGGATCCCAAGAAGGCTGGTTTTTTGCGCCTGCAACTGGCCACGGTCTACGGCGAGCTCGACCGCTTTGACGAGGCTTACGCTCAACTCGACGCCATGGCAGCGGATGGGAGTGTCTCCGCCGAAGCTGACCACCTGCGCGCGGACCTGCTGATCGAGCAGAAGCGCTACGCCGACGCTGCTGTAGTCCTGCGGCGCATCATCGAGCGCGGCCCCAAGGACCCGGCAGCACATGCCCGCTTGGGCCATGCCCTTTTGGAGATGCGGGATTTTCCGGGCGCGCAGCACGAGCTGCTGGCTGCCCTGGAAGGGGACGGCAAGCTTACCGGGGCCCTCCGCGATTTGATGTCCGCCTATTTTTTGGCCGAGGATTATCCGCACGCGCTCAAGGCGCTGGACATGCTCGCGGAGCGCGAAACCCCGAACGCACCAGCGTGGTTCGTCCGCGCAATCTGCTACGATAAGCTGCGGAGGAAGCCGGAGGCGCTCGCCGCCTACCAGAAGTTCATTGCGCTCGACGG
>JBGPJC010000121.1:0-10534 GCA_041485165.1 Terriglobia bacterium
GCGCTTCTCGGAAAGCTTCTGATTGAATTCGTCGCTGCCGACGCTGTCGGTGTGGCCCTCGATGTCGAGCTTCAAGGAGGGATAATTCAGAATGGTGCCGGACAGCTTGGCCAGCGCTTCGCGAGCGTTCGAACGGAGGTCTGCCTTGCCGGTGTCGAAGAGAACGTCGCCCATGTTCACCACCAGGCCGCGGGGAGTGTCGTGCGTCGGCAGGACACGATTGAACTGCTCGAGGAGCTTGGCGCGCAGTTCATGTTTCTCACGTTCGGACTTTTCCGCGGCTTCACGCTCGCGCAGGGCGTTCTCCTGGGCCGTTTTTTCCTTGGCTTGAGCTTCCGCGCGTGCCTTCTCGGCCTCAGCACGAGCTTGGGCTTCCTTCGCCGCGTTTAGCTCCGCCGCCAGCTTCTGTCTTTCGGCCTCGGTTTTCTGCTTCTCGGCTTCGGCCTGCTGTCTTTCAGCATTGGCTTGCTGTTTTTCGGCATTGGCTTGCTGTTTCTCCGCCTCGGCGCGGCGCTTCGCTTCTGCTTCCTGTTCCGCCTTGGCCTGTATTGTCCGCTCCTCGGCCGCGCGCTGCTCGTTGGCGACGCGCTCCTCTTCCTGGCGTTTCGCGCCGATGAAGCGAGCGTCTTCGGCCATCTGCACGGCCTCGCGCGCCGCGGTTGGGACCGCCTTCTTCTGCTTGCGCTTCTGATAGTCCTCGGCCCGGTCCAGAGCCTGCTGCGCCTTGCTGAAAGACTCTGCCGCGTACTTATCGGCCTGTTCCCACTTGGCGATGCGCACGGCGTTGCGAGCCTGGTAGAGATCGAGAGGAATATTGGGGTCCATCGAGAACGCTTCCAGTTTGGCCTCGGAGTATCTCCCGCGCTTGAGAATTTCGATGTTTGCGTCCACGGCGTCCACCGCACCCTTGGTATCGCTGCGCGCGGTATTCTCGATCACCACCGCTTCACTGGGGAACGTCACGGCAAAATCCGGCTCAGCGGTGACGATCATGCCGAAGGTCTGCAGGCGGGTGGTAACGTCAGCCTGGCTCTTGTCGCCTTTGACCACCAACTGCCCGAGGTTGTTGGCGCGGCCTTCGGGAGTGATGGCCCACAGTACGTACACCAGATACTCGGGGCCGAATGAACCGGGGGCCTGCAACCCTTTGAACTCCGCTTCGATCGACAGGCTGCCGTTCTTGCTCTCGACTTTGGCCTGGCCTTCAGCCCGCGGGAGGAGCGCCGTACCCTTGAAATCCACCTTGGTGGATCCCCGGGCCCAGTAATTCACCGTTTGAATGCTCCGTGAAACGTTGATGTTGATCACGGAACCCTTGGCCTGGTCATTTTGCTGGGCAGCCGCCGGCAAACACAGCAGTGCCGCAGCGATTGCGCCGATTCCGATAGTGCTGCACTTCATGATCTTCTCCTTCAATCTCAAATCTGTAAGTGGGGTGAGTGCGAGGCACAATTTTAACCCAAGACCTTCCGTGAAGAAAGCGCCGCAGAGTTGCATCACGGGGTTGCGAGGTGCTCCAAACACAGCGGCCTGAGCGAGCGGAGGCTTCGCCGCTTCGGCCCGAACCATCCAGCGGCAGTATAGCGGATTCAGCCGCGACCGGATAGCGGAACCCTGCCGCGTGCTGGAGTTAGCCTGCGGCAAAGGTCGGTGCCAACCGCAAGTGATGAAATGCAGGTGCAAGTGACTGGGGAAGCGTCTCAATTTCTTGGGCATGGAAGGAACCGAAATCCCCATCCTTTCCGACCGGGAGCGTCGGAAAGGATGGGACACCCCGAAATCTTAACCCCGCCGTGAACTGCCGCACTGGTATGATCCTGCTGTGGCGCGCGATGAGTGATGGGAGGGAGATGATCCCGTGGAGAGAGGTTGTCCCACCCACCTCTTATCGAGGGCCACTCGCCCATCAGCGGCCTCGTCTGTTTATCAGCCGGCTCCTCCTTCACGCCACTTCGCGTTACTTGTGATATACAGTAAGTCATGCTTGGTTAAGAGCAGGAGGGAATATGGCGGTCAACCCAACAGCCGCCGACCGGGGTCACCCAAAAGATGACCGGCGAAGGGGCGACCGTTTCCCCCTGGTTGTGTCTGTGGCCTTGCAATGGCACGGTCCGAGCGGCGAACTCCTCCATTGCGAAGGCCGGGCAGTCGAAGGCAACGCTCAGGGAGGATTCCTGGAAATCCCGGTCCCTCTTTCCATGGGCACTGAAGTCGAGGTGCAAAACCTTGTCTCCGGCGAAGCGCTTCGCGCGCGCGTGGTGCGCGTACGCAGCTCGAAGCAGGGCGAACTCGATGGGGTTGCCGTCGCGTTTCTTTCACCCGCGCCGCTCTTCTGGGGGGTGACCTTCCGGCTGAAGAAAGCCACGGCCGAACTGCGCGAACTCGAGCAGGAAATCAAATCCGGCGGAATTGATCCCCGCGTCCTGCGCGACTTTCGCGATGCCGTGGATTATATTCGCAAGACAGCCTGGGCGGTTCAGGAATGGCAGGAGCGGCAGACACAGCGGCACGACACAGCCACTGTGCTCCCGCTGCTCACCGCCGAACGCGTCCGCCGCGCCACGGAGCTCAGCAAAACCATCCTGACAGACCTGGCGGACCACGAGATAACCTCGGAGACCCCCGGAATTGTCGAACTGTTGCGGGCCATCGAACGCCTGGCGGATTCTCTCAGGTCTGGCCAGCCTTCCTAGCAGAGGCGAAAAAGCGTTGCTGGGAAGCCGAGCGCTACATGACCCCCGCACCTCCTCCGCCATGGCGTACGGGTAACCTGTTGTTCTTCTGCGCCTTGAATTGACTTCGCGCCTCTGTTAGCCTACCGCTCAATAGTTCGCTCCTGTTCAGCGTGCCCGCGAGCCCTACGGGCCGGAGGAGCAGGCCTGATCAGGAGGCGAACGCCGGTTCTTGGGGATGCCAACGAATGGCTGACCGCAAATTTCCTGTAACTGATGTCATCGTGGGAGCCGTCGTCTCACTCGCGGTTTTCCTGGCCTTCTACGTGGGGCTCGGTCCTGTGGACACGCTGGAATTGAAGCTTTACGACCAGCGGGCCAAGCTGCGCGCCAACAAGCAGGTGGGCGACGAAGTGGTGATCGTCGCTGTGGATGACGCCTCGGTGGTGCAGATCGGCAGTTGGCCATGGCCGCGCGCATACATGGGCCAACTGATCGACGAAGTCTCCGAATCGGAAGCCAAGGTCATTGCTCTCGACCTGCTCTATGCCGACCCCGAGGTAAATCCGGGGCTGACGGAAGTCCGCGAACTGCGTAAGCAATTTCAGCAGTCGCAGCAGCATCTGGTTTTCGGCGATGAGGCGCAGACCGAACGCGCGCAGTCCACACGGTTGTTCGGACAACTGGACAAGATCTTCGACGAGACCGAGAAGCGCCTGGACAACGACGGGCGCCTGGCCGATTCCATCGCTTTGGCAGCGAACACCGTCCTGGCGATGAACTTCGGCCTACCCGGGCCGCCGCTGGGGCGCCCGGACCAGCCCCCAGCCGCCGACATCCTGAAAAATGCGCTCCCCGGCGCCCTGGAAGGCGCGATGAAAGGCACGGAGATGGATGCCAAGAACATCGTGCCGCCGATCGAGCGCTTTGCCAAGGAATCCAAGGCCATCGGGCACATCAACTGGGTTCCCGACCGCGACGGCGCCATCCGCCGCCAGCCGCTGATCGTCGCTTACGACGGCAAGCTCTATCCTTCGTTTTCGCTGCAGGTGGCGCGGGTCTATCTGAATCTGGAGGCGGGCGAAGTCCTGCCGAAAGCCGGTGGCGTGCAAGTGGGCAACCGTTGGGTGCCGACGGATTCGCGCTACCAGATGCTGGTGAACTTCAACGGCGACATCAAGACCTTTCCGCATTTCAGCTTTGTGGATGTGGTCACCAAGAAGGTGGCCAAAGAAAACTTCAAGGGCAAGATCGTGCTGGTGGGATTCACAGCGACCGGCCTGGGGGAGCAGCGCGCCACCTCGGTGTCGTCAAGTCTTCCGGCAGTCGAATATTTCGCCAACGTGGTGGAAAATATCCTGCACAACAAGTTTATCGTCAGACCTCCCTGGGCTCGGAACGCCGAACTGGGCGTGATGGTGTTGTTCGCGCTCTTTGTCGCCCTGGGGTTACCCCTGCTCCCCGCGGGGCGCAGCGCCATCATTGCCGCGACGCTGCTGGCCGCTTTCGGCGGCACGGCGTTCTGGCTGTTCAGCTCCAAGGGCTATTGGATCCAGATCATCTACCCCACGGTGCTGCTCGTGGTGGGATATGTGGTGGTGGTTTCCAGGCGCTACTTTGGCACCGAGCGCGCCAAGGAGACGCTGGAAACCGAATCCGCCGAGACGCTCAAGATGCTGGGCCTCTCTTTCCAGGGACAGGGCATGTTGGACATGGCCTGGGAGAAATTCCGCCGCGTGCCGGTGGACTCCGGGATGAAAGACACCCTCTACAACCTGGCCCTGGACTTCGAGCGCAAGCGCCAGTTCAACAAATCCGTGGCGGTTCTGGAACACATCTCTACCGCGGACAAAAATTTCAAGGACATTGCCGACCGCATGAAAAAACTGCGGGCCATGGGCGAGACGCAGATCAGCGGCACCGCCGGCCTCAAGCGCGGCGGCCCGGAGCAGACGGTGATGGTGACCGGGACCGACGTCAAGCCCACGCTGGGCCGCTACGAAGTGATCAAGGAGCTCGGCAAGGGCGCCATGGGAACCGTCTTTCTGGGCCGCGACCCCAAGATCAACCGGCAAGTGGCCATCAAGACCCTGCGGTTCGACGACGAAGACTTGAGCGCGGAGGACCGGAAGGCGCTGCGCGAGCGCTTCTTCCGCGAGGCGGAATCCGCTGGGCGGCTGAATCACCCGAATATCGTCAACATCTACGACGCGGGCGAAGACCAGGACATCAACTTCATCGCCATGGAGCTGCTGGACGGCACGGACATGAAGCCGTGGTGCGCCAAAGGGCAATTGCACCCCATGCGTGACGCTGTGGATTGCGCGGCTAAAGTGGCCGACGCGCTGGACTACGCTCACCAGAACAACATCGTGCACCGCGACATCAAGCCCGCCAACTTGATGATGCTGAAGAATGGCACGGTGAAGGTGACGGATTTCGGCATCGCGCGCATCACCGACCAGTCACGCACAGCCACCGGCTCAGTGCTGGGCACGCCGAGTTACATGTCGCCCGAGCAGTTGGCGGGCAAGAAAGTGGACGGCCGCTCCGACATCTTTTCGCTGGGGGTATGCTTGTACGAGCTGCTGACCGGCGAGAAGCCTTTTACCGGAGATTCTGTGGCGACACTGATCTACCAGATCACCAATCAGCCGCATCGCCCGCCGAAAGAACTGAATGGGGCGATTCCGGATGGAATCGCGGCGGTGATCAACCGGGCCCTCGAGAAGGACCCCGCCCGGCGTTACCAACAGGCGAGGGAAATGGCTGCCGACCTGCGCCAGGCTCTGGCCACTCCTGAGCCTGCGCGGGGATGATGAGGTCCAGGCGTGCGGATTGAGGCGGGGGCGCGCACCGACCTGGGTCGCGTCCGCAAGAACAACGAAGACAGTTTTGAAGTCGTGCCCGAGATCGGGCTGTTCATTCTTTCCGATGGCATGGGCGGAGAAGCACACGGCGAGGTGGCCAGCAAGCTGACCGTGGACACCATCTCCCAGCACTGTCGGGAAGCCCTGAAAGACCCGAAGATGCCGATGTTCGAGGACCAGGAGGCGCCGGAACTTACGGCCAAGACCAACCGGCTGGGCAGCGCTATCCGGCTTTCCAACCGGGTCGTCTACGAATCGGCGCAGAAGCATCCCGCCCAGCGAGGCATGGGGGCCACGGTAGTAACCGTCTGGGTGGACGGAGAGCGGGTCAGCATTGCCCATGTGGGCGACAGCAGGGCATACCGGCTTCGCCAGGGCACCCTCGAACAGCTTACCCAGGACCATTCTCTTGTTGCCGAACAGGTGCGCCGGGGGATTTTGACCCAGCAGCAGGCTGACCAGAGCGATATGCAAAGCGTGCTTATCCGGGCACTGGGCATTGATCCGAGCGTGCAAGTGGACGTAGATGAGCATACTCTAATCGCCGGGGACGCTTTGCTGCTTTGCTCGGACGGGCTGAGCCGTATGGTCACCGATGCAGAGATCGCCAGCACGCTGATGACCTCCCAGACAGCGCAGGAAGCGGTGGACCGGCTGGTGGAATCGGCCAACGATGCAGGCGGTGAAGACAACATCACGGTGGTGGTCTTGCGCGTGGGCTCCGGTTCAAGCGGACTGTTTACCCGGTTGTGGCGCTGGCTGAACGGCCCGGCTGCGGTCTGATCCCAGGAGGAGTTTGCGATGGCGAAGTTGATCCTGAAATACGAGGCAGCGGTGTTGAAGGAAGTCCAGGTGGGCACGCGGGCGGTCTCCATCGGCCGCTCTCCCGATAACGATCTTCATGTGGACAACCTCGCTGTCTCCAGCCATCACGCCAAGATCTTTGTGGAAGAGGGCCGCCTCGTGGTCGAGGACATGAACAGCTTGAATGGCACGTTCGTCAACAGCCAGAGGATCAAGCGCGTGACGCTGAAGCCCGGCGACGTGGTCATGGTTGGCAAGCACAGCATTGAAGTTCGCGGCGAGGCCGACAGCATGGCGGCGCCCGGCGTCACCACTGCGCCCAAGGCCGCCGCACCGAAACTGGATGAGACCGTGGTCCTGGACACCAAGAAGCGCCGCGAGATGCTGGCCCAGGCCGCGGCCATGGGCGAGACCGCTCCGAGCACCACCGCTCCCGGCCGTGTGCGCACCCCCACGCTGGTGGTCCTGAGCGGCAAGACCGACCACAGCGAGTATCAGTTGTCCGGGAAGCTCACCGTGATCGGCAAGTCGGATATGGCCACGGTGCGGTTGAGGGGCTGGTTCGCGCCCAAGGTGGCGGCGCAGATCAACAAGCGCGACGACGGCTATTACATCGGCACCGCGGACAAGGTTCCGGTGGTCAACGGCCAACCCATCCACGGTCCCACCAAGCTTAACGACGGCGACACCATTGATCTGGGCAAGGTCAAGATGAACTTCGTCTTCCGCGATTAGCGTCTCCGGCGCGCTGACCGGAGGCGCCCTCGATGGCCGCAGTCACAGCAGGCTCTTCCGGACTTCTCCGGCGCTGGTGGGGACACCGCGGGGCTTTGGCCATCAGCCTGGGCGTCACCGTAGTTTTCCTGATTGTCTACTACGCTCTCCTGATCGGTGAACGCCGCGACCCTGGCGGCAACATACTCACCCGCTTCGAGCTTTCCACCCTGGACACGCGCTTCCTGGTTCGCAGCCGCCTGAAGCATCCGCAGCCCGACACGCGCATCATCATCGTGGACATTGACCAGAAGGCGCAGGAAGTCCTGGGCCGCTGGCCGTTTTCCCGCGTCAACTTCGCCAAGATGCTGGATGCCTTGCGGGCCGACGGCGCGCGCGTGGTCAGCTTCGACGTCACGTTCAGCAAGCCCGATGAAGGCGTGCGCCCGCTGAAGGAGCTTCGTGCGCGCCTGGCGCAAAGAGCGAAGGAAGACGAGCCCATCGACCCCCGCGTAGACGCTGAACTGGTGCGGCTGGAAAAGGAGTTCAACGCCGACCAGCAGTTCGCGGATGCCATCAAGCGTTACGGCCACGTTGTTCTGGGCAATTTCTTCCTCTACAGCCAAGCCGACCTGCAGGGAGTGGATGAAGCAGCCCTCGACCGCTATGCACAGCTGCTGGGCTACTTCCCCTTCCCGCAAGCCCGCGCCACACATTCCGCGGAAGGCGAGAAGAGTTTTCTCAACCTGATCCAGATCTTCGATGACCTGGGCGTCCTGCCGCGAGGCGCGCAGGCCAACATCGAGCCGCTCACCGACGCCCTGGGACACGACCGCGGCTCCACCGGATTCTTCAACATTTTCCCCGACCCGGACGGAGTCGTCCGCCGGTCCACCCTGGCCCTGCCCTACGGCCGCTCGAAAAACCGGGCGGATTGGGACCTGTACGCCTCGCTCGATGTCCAGACCATCCGTTACTATCTGGATTTGTCGAATGAGAAGATTTTCTTGAATTTCGGCGCGGCCGGCATCGAGAGCTTTGAGTTTGGTTCCTCCATCAACCTCATCCCGGATGATGTCGGCCGGGTGATGATCAACTACCAGGGGCCGGTGCGGACGTTTCCGTACGTTTCCATCGCCGACGTGGTGGGCAAGACTTTTCCGCCCGGAACTTTCAAGGACAAGATCGTTCTGGTCGGCGCCAGCGCCACGGGCATCGGCGATTTGCGCAACACTCCCTTCAGCTCTTACGACTATCCCGGCGTGGAGATCCACGCCAACGTGATTGACAACATCCTGAACCATCGCTTCCTGGAGCGGGAAGTGCCGCAGATCGTGGTGGACCTGGTGGTGATTTTCTTATTTGGTCTGCCGCTGGGGCTGTGGCTTTCCACCACCCAGCCGCACTGGATGCCGCTGGCTTTCCTGCTGTGGGTGCCCTTTGCGGCGGGAGTCCAGTGGGCTTTCCACCACGGCTGGTGGCTCAACGCTACCCTGCCCGCACTCACACTGCTCTCCAACACCGTGCTGGTGGCGATGTATCGCGTGCTGGTGGAGGAGAAGGAGAAGCGCAAGGTGCGCGGCGCCTTCCAACAGTATGTCAGCCCGGAAGTCGTTCGCCGCGTGCTGACCACCCCCGACCTGGTCAAGCCGCGCAAGCAGGAAATCACCATCCTGTTCAGCGACATCCGCGGCTTCACCAGCATTTCGGAAAAACTCGACGCCCAGGAGCTGGCCGACCTGCTCAACAACTACCTCACCGAGATGACCCGCATCATCTTCCGCAACCAGGGCACGCTCGATAAGTACATCGGTGACGCGGTGATGGCCTTCTGGGGCGCGCCCTTCGAGGATTCCGCCCACGCGCAGAAAGCCGGCCGGGCCGCGCTGGACATGCTGGACAAGCTGGCGCAGATGCAGCGCGCCTGGGAACTGCGCGGGCTGCCGCCATTGGAGATCGGCATAGGCATCAACACCGGAGTAGCCTCGGTGGGCAACATGGGTTCATCGCTGCGCTACGGCTACACCGCGCTGGGCGACGCCGTCAATCTGGCCTCGCGGCTCGAGGGGCTGAACAAGGAATACGGCACGCGCATTCTGCTCAGCGAATTCGCCTACCGCACTTCGCGCGCTCCGGACTTCCTGTTCCGGGAAGTGGATGTGATCCGCGTGAAGGGCAAGGAACAGCCGGTGACCATCTACGAGCTGGTGGGGACCCGCGAGCAGAGGGATCTGCACGAGCGCATCGAGCTCTACGCCCGCGGACGCGCCTACTACAAGCGGCGCGACTGGCGGCAGGCCCAGGCCAGCTTTGGCAAACTGCTCGAACACTGGCCCGAGGACGGCCCCGCGCGCCTGCTCTATCTCCGCTGCGAGGAATTCCTGCTGGAAGAACCCGAGCCCCAGTGGGACGGCGTATACGTCATGAAGCACAAGTAACGCCGGCTTGCGCTGAGGAACAAAGCACGTCCCGCCGGCGCTACCGGGCATCCTGCTTCCCCATTCGCAACCGCCAGGCCACAATCAGGGTACCGCTCATCCATCTCTTGATCCTCTGTCCAGTGATCGCCTTTGTCCGCCCGGCCGGCACCGCCGCGAATTGTGATAGCATAGAAGTTTCCATGGCAAGGGGAAAGACGCAGTGTCGCAGCACATCTCGCGAAAAGAGCTGAAGAAAGACCAGTTCAAGGAAACCCTCGAGCACGGGGCGGAGTACGCCCTTTCCCACACGCGCATGCTCTGGCTTGGCGGGCTGGCGCTGGTGGTGGTGCTCCTGTCCGCCGGGGGATGGCGGCTTTACAGTGACCGCCAGTCCGGAAAGGCCGCCACGGGATTCGAGGACGCCATGAAGACGTTTGAGGCGCGCATCCGCACCGCGGGCGAGCGCGAGGAGCCCGGCGAAGTCACTTACGTAGACGAAAAAAACAAGTATCTCGACGCCGAGAAGAAGTTCCGCGATGTGGCCGCCAAGTATTCCATGACCTCGCCCGGACAGACGGCCCGCTACTACGCTGCGCTCTGTGTCGGTCGCCTGGGAAAGTACGACCAGGCGCTGAAAGAGCTGGCCGAGATTGCCGGCGGCAGCGGGGACATCTCCGGGCTGGCGCGCTTCCAAATGGCGGAGATTTACGACCAGACTGGGAAGCCGGACGATGCCGCGGCCCAGCTCAAGCTGCTTCTCGATAAGCCGTCTTCGCTGGTCGCCACACCTCTTGTCCGGCTCCAGCTTGCGGCCCACTACCGCAAGTCGAATCCGGCCGAAGCGGCCCGGCTTTACCAGCAGGTGAAGAAGGACTTCCCGGACACGCAGTTGAGCGACGAGGCCGATAGGCAACTCGCCGAGCTGACTCCGAAGTCCTGAAGGCCGGCCCGCCGGCCGCGCTGCCGGCTGCCACCGGGGGAGACAGACGCGGACATGGCGCTTGCTCCCTACGCGATGGACGTCGGCCGCAGCCGCGGGCGGCGACACCCCGAA
>JBGPJC010000122.1:0-10445 GCA_041485165.1 Terriglobia bacterium
CGCTTCTTCCGGCGACATGCCGCGCTCGATGTTGTCTTGCGTCTCGGTCTCGATGTGGTCGCGGATGTCCTGGTCGAGATTTTCCAACATGTGCTTCCGGCGCCTCATGATTCACCCTCCCGCACCACCGGCCGGAGGATCTGTGCGATCGCTCCCGCCAGCTTGTCCCACTTATTAGTCTCAACCGCCAGTTGCCGCCGGCCCTTGGGCGTCAGCCGGTAAAACTTGGCCCGGCGATTGTTCTCTGACGTGCCCTCTTCCACCGAAATCCATCTCCGCTTGATGAGCCGGTGCAGCGCCGGGTACAGCGATCCTTGTTCGACCTGCAACACGTCGTCGGAGTTGAATTCGATCGCTTTGGCGATGGCGTGCCCATGCACTGGGCCTCGCAGCAGCGTGCGGAGAATCAGCAGGTCCAGAGTGCCCTGCAGCAGTTCGATGCGTTCCCGTTGTTCTTTGGTAGACATACTAGGTGAGGATACACACCTTCCAGTAGAATGTCAAGGTGAGCAAGCTTCAGCTAGGGAATGGGGCGGGCGGGAGGGCCAGCCTTTGAATTTCCGGTTGCCCGCCCCTTCGTGCCCGTCGAAGGGTCGGGGTTTTGACTTCATCCGTGAAATCCATCTGTCCGCGCCCGTTCTCACCCCTCCACTGTAAGTTCTTTGCCTTCTTCATTTTACTCCCGCCAGTATTGTATTTCAAGATATTATACTTTATGGTAAGCGCGCTGCCGGTAGTGTAAAATGCTTGCAAGGAAAAGACATGCGCAAATGTGGGCTTAGTCGTGCTGTTGCGGAGATATCAAAAGTCCGGATGCAGGTCGGGTGTCTTGATCACATCAATCTCTACCGTTCGGCCTTCGTCACTGAGTTGCGTCCGGATTCTCCACACCGATCCCAAATCCCGCAGCAACCAGTCCGCCGTGCGCACTGTCTTGCCCGGAGCCGCCTTTTGCGCCATGCGCAGATCTTTGCCGTGGGGTTCGAAGGATTTCGGCGGGATTTCGGTCACTTCCCGGGCCTGGGTGTCGAATTGCAAGTAGCGTCCCCCCAGTTGCAAGAGAACGCGGCGAAGCTTCTTGTCCTTTTCCGGGCGGTAGAGATTCCAGATTTTGACGGGCTTTTCGTCAATCTTGAGCATTGCCAGCAGCAGCGGTTTCCAGACGGTTTTTTCTTCCGCTGCCAGGCTCCCGGGAATGATCAGAAGCCAAAGGCACAAAACCGCGCCGGTTATCCTACAGGCAAGCATTGCTCCAGTCGTTGCGCTGCGATCGAAGTCGCACCACTGCCCGGGTGTCTTCCTCGCCGACCCGGCGATTTTTCCCTGCGCCATCATATCCAGCTCACGGCGACTCTCTTGCCGTCCACCAGCACATGGCCCTTTGCCCGCCCGTAGGCAACCAGGTCGCACAGTATCTGGACATCCTCCCGGCAGTAGCTCTCCACCTTCTGCACCTCGCCGTTGCGCCACCAGCCGACCGAATCTATCCCCGACCCGGTCTTGCTCCGCCCCAGCGTGCTCTGCGCCAGGCTTTCCAGCTTCACCCGAAAACCCAGTTTTGTCTTCAGGTGGACGAGCACGTCCAGCGATTTCGGATATAAGTTCCGCACTGCGCCATACGCGCTCAAAACTTCAAAATCAAACCGCTCACCGTTGAACGTGACGACCGTTGCATGGCGGCCGAGCTCGGCAAGCAGAGCGGACGCGTCGCGTTCAAACCAGCTACGGAACCCCAGCTGCGCATCCCAGGTCACCGCCACGGCCAGGCCGAACGCTTTTATGTTGCTCCACTGGCCAGGCACTTCGTGCGAAAGGCGGAGTGTCTCCACGTCCAGGTAGATCTCGCTGCGCGGCTGCGGGTCGGGCTGCGTTTTGGCCTCGGGAGACGAATCCTGCTCAGACTTGGGCAAACGACTTGTCCAGCAGCCGGATGGCTTCGTCCACGTCCGGCTTGGAAATATTCAGCATGGGGGAGAGGCGTATAACGTTGCCGGAGAGGCCGCCCTTGCCAATCAGCAGACCGTTGTCCCGCGCGCGCTCCATAAGCCGGACGGTCTCTTGCGGCGCGGGTTCCTTGGTTTGCCGGTCCTTGACCAGCTCGAGTGCCTGCATCAGGCCCATGCCGCGGACGTCGCCGATCAGCGCGTACTTTTCCTTCAGCTCCTCGAGCTTGCCGCGGAAGTACGCGCCCACGATGTCGGCGTTCTCGAGCAGGTTCTCTTCCTCGATCACCTCGATGGTGGCGCGCGCCGCCACCGAAGTCACCGGATTGCCGCCGAAGGTGGAGATGTTCAGACCCTGGTAAGAATTGGCCAGCTCGGTGGTGGTGATCGTCGCGCCCACCGGCGCGCCATTAGCCATGCCCTTGGCGCAGGTGATGATGTCCGGAATGACTTCCCATTGCTCGATGCCAAACCAATGTTTGCCCGTGCGTCCGAACCCGGTTTGCACTTCGTCGGAGATGAACAGGCCGCCGTATTTCTTGATGGTCTTGAAAACGATCTTGAAATATTCCTTGGGCGGAGTGATGAAGCCTCCCACCCCCTGGATGGGCTCGGCCATGAATGCGGCAGGAGCGCCGCTGGTGGCGGTCTGGATCAGGTTCTCGACGTCATTGGCGCAGGCCACCTCGCAGCTCGGATAGGTCAGCCCCAGCGGGCAGCGGTAACAATACGGGTTGATGGCGTGGGCGATGCCCACGCTGATGACTGCGGCCTTGCGGTAAGGCGCGTGCGCGGTGATCCCTCTAGCCAGTTGCGAACCGCCCGCATAGGCATGGCGCAGCGCCACCACGTCATAGCTGCCGGTGGCCATCCGCGCCAGCAGCACGGCAGCTTCGTTGGCTTCCGTCCCCGAGCTGGTAAAGAAACTCCTGGTCAGCTTTCCGGGTGTGATCTGGGCCAGTTTCTCCGCCAGCGCCACGATGGCCTCGGTGGGATAAAGCGTGGAGACGTGGTTCAGGCGTCCCATTTGTTCCTGCACTTTGCCGGTCACTTTGGGGTTGGCGTGGCCCACCGAGATGGTCAGGATGCCGCCGAAGAAGTCCAGGTACCGCCGCCCCTCGAGGTCCCACAGATACTGCATCGAGCCGCGGTCAGCGACCAGCGGCTTTTCGTAGAAGTTGGCCACCGAAGGCCATAGGTATTCCTTGTGCTTGCGAATCACCTCTTCGCTCGAGGTGCGCTGGATCTGCGGAGTAGTTGTCATCGGAGTATTCTCTTTCCTGTGCCGAAAGCGCGGCAATCCGTCGGGCGCCTGACCGCGCCCGCAATCTGGCAGTGTACTCCCGGCAACACCGGGCCACAAGGCGCCGTACCCCGCCCGCAAGGCGGGTACACTGGTATTCGTCCTGCTTGGGTCAACGCATGCTCAGATTCCTCCGTGATTTTGGCCGTTCCTTGCGCCGGGTATACACCGGGGCGTCGCTTAAAGCACAGGCGTTGGCTTTCAACATGTTCCTGACGATGTTTCCCATGCTGCTGTTCGTCATCGGATTGCTGGCCAGCTCGCGCCGTGCCAGCGCCGTTTTCGAAGAATTGCTGCGCATACGCTGGGTGCTGCCGCCGGGGAGCCGCGAAATCATCTTCGAATACCTAAACCAGCACAGGGTCAGCCCTGCCAAATGGCTGGCGCTGGGGCTGACCGGTACGCTCATGGCCGGTACGCAGTGCATGGCGGTCCTGCTGGAGAGTTTTCGAAGCATGGAAGGCAACATCCCCCGGCCGGCGTTTTGGCGCCAGCATTTGCGTGCCCTGGTGTTGCTCTGCCTGGCTGTTGGGCCGGGACTGGCCGCAGTGACTCTGACCGCCTTCGGCCGCCAACTGCGTCACTGGCTGAGTGTCCATGTGGGCGGGCCGGCTATCGCCCATCAGATCTGGTTGTGGATTGCGGTGGCCGCGGCGCTGCTGGTGGCGCTGATCATACTGGCGCTGCTCTACCGGGTCGGCCAGCCGCGCCTGAACAACTGGAAAGATGTGTTGCCCGGCGCAGCGTTGGCCATTGGCCTGTGGTGGGTGGTCAATATTGGGTTCGGGTTCTATGTGCGGCGCACTCCCTACAGTCCGATTTATGGCGGCCTGGCCGCTGTGATCGGGCTGCTGGTGTGGATGCAGTTGAGCGCCCTGGTGGTGATTCTAGGTGCGGCATTCAATCTCGAGCGCGCCCGCTCACCCCTACTGAACCCCTGAGCGGCGTCCTATGGGGCGCCGCGATAATCGCCCAGAAATGTCACAAAGATAGTGACATGACCAGACGCTCTGTAGTAGATTCCCGCCGCAGGCCCAATTCAGTTGTACTAACTTTTCGATTCTGACTGAGGAGGAGACGGAATGCAGTCTCGATGGATGAGTATGTTGCTGGCTCTTGCCCTATTTACCGCTCCGGCAGCGCTGTACGCCCAGGAACAGAAGTCCGACAAGGCCGAGAAGAAAGCGGACAAGGCTGAGAAGAAGTCCGACAAGGCCGAGAAGAAGGCGGACAAGGCTGAGAAGAAGTCCGACAAGGCCGAGAAGAAGGCGGACAAGGCCGAGAAGAAGGCGGACAAGGCTGAGAAGAAGGCGGACAAGGCTGAGAAGAAGTCCGACAAGGCCGAGAAGAAGTCCGACAAGGCCGAGAAGAAGGCGGACAAGGCCGAGAAGAAGGCGGACAAGGCTGAGAAGAAGTCCGACAAGGCTGAGAAGAAGGCCGACAAGGCCGAGAAGAAGGCCGACAAGGCTGAGAAGAAGTCGGACAAGGCCGAGAAGAAGGCCGACATAGGTGCCAAGAAGTCGGACAAGGCCGAGAAGAAGGCCGACACGGGCGCCAAGAAGTCGGACAAGGCTGAGAAGAAGGCCGACACGGGTGCCAAGAAGTCGGACAAGGCCGGGAAGAAGGCCGACACCGGCGCCAAGAAGTCAGACAAGGCTGAGAAAAAGAAAGCGGAGTAAGTACCAACTGGTCCGCACTCGGTCTCCGCGGGGGTAGTCCCGGCAGAATTTGGCGTCTGCGCGGGTGGTCTTGGTGGAGCACTCGAAAGAGTGCTCCACGCATGTTGCTAGTTCCTTCGCTGCTCGATCCCTGAAATCACTTTGTGGCCACAACCGCGGCGAGAGGTTTGGCAAGCTCGCACACGTCTGCCTCTCTGCTGTCAGGTATCTCTCCTCCTCCCGGAACCAGATTTCCTTTCAGGGTGATTCTCTTTTCGCCGCATCCCCCGCTGCGCGCGCCTTTGCCGTTTCCCCTTTAGTGCTAGACTTGCCCCGTCCAGCCTTTTGGGTCAAACGTGTCGCGCCGGCGGAGAATGCAGGCCGCTGCGCGAAGCCGGTGCATCGAGGCCGAGCGGCATGAGCGAGATTCGCGTCGAATGTTACGCGGGTCACCGGGCCGATCAGAGGCCGCAGCGATTTGAGCTGCGGGGCCGGGCTTTCACCGTTGTAGCTGTGGATGACCAGTGGTATTCACCCCAGGCCATCTACTTCCGAGTGAAAGCCGACGACGGCAATTTCTACGTGCTCCGCCACGATGAGCACAACGACGTCTGGTCGCTCGACGCATTCCGCGCCGCGCGCTAGACGCCGCCCGGCAGCGCTTGGACCCTTGCCCAGCTCAGAGCCTTGTTTTGCAACACGCTGTGGTGTGCCCGTTCCGCAACCAGGAACGGTCACAGAAAGGCAAACTCGTGGAGAAAGACTACCGGCGCTTTCGGCGAAGCGGTCTCTCTGAGGCGCAGTGGCTGGATTGCCAGGGAGTGGGCTGCGAGCTCGAGGGCCGAATCTCAGTGGTCGGCCCAGGAGGTGTGTTTATCCGCACCGGCGCGCCTTACCCGGTGGGCCGGGCGCTGGGCCTGCGAATTGTGTACGGCGAGGAAACCTTTGAGGTGGTCGCCGTGGTGCGCAGCAGGGAGCTCGGCGGGCTAGGCGTCGAATTCATGCCCATGGAAGAACAGTTTGCCGCGCGCTGGAACACTCTATTGGCCGGCCTGAAATTCGACCGGCAGAAAACTCCCGCCTGAATCTCCAGCCCGTCGCCGCGCCAGGTCACTCGGCGGGGCTCTTTGCCGGACGGAACGACTCGGCCACCAGGCTGCGTATGACAAAACCACAATTGGCCGGGCGCTCCGCCAGCCGGCGCATGAAGTAAGGGCACCACTCCGTGCCGAATGGGACATAGACCCGCAACGGGTGGCCCTGATCCCGCACGCGCTGCTGCAAGTCGCGGCGAATGCCGTAGATCATCTGGAATTCGTAGCGGTCGGTGCCGTAGGCGCGCTTGGGCAGGACCTGCATCGCGTAATCCAACATGGCCGGGTCGTGCGTGGCGATAGCCGGGAAGAATGGGCCATTGAGCAGCACATCGATCAGCTTCAGGTAATTCGCATCCACCAGCGCTTTTCCCTGCACCGCAATCTCCGGCGGCTCGCGGTAAGCGCCTTTCACCAACCGGATTTTGGGCGAAAGCGGGGCGAGCCGCGCGAGATCTTTCTCCGTGCGGTGGAGATAGGCCTGGATGGCGAGGCCGACGTTGTCGTGCTTCTGGCGGAGCTGTTCGAAGATCTCGATGGTCGCGTCGGTATAGATCGAGCCTTCCATGTCAATTTCGATGCTGTAGCGCAGCGCCGACGCCGCGGTAACAATCTCATCCGCCAGTCGGAAGCACAGATCGCGTCCCAGGTCGAGGCCCAGCTGGGTCAGCTTGATGGAGATGTTGCCGTCAATCTTGCGGCGCGCCAGCTCGCGTACCATCTGGACGTAGCTGTCGCGTGAATGCTGCGCCTCCTCCGGCGTGGCCACGTTTTCGCCCAGGTGGTTCAGGCTGACTTTCCGCGATTCGCGCATCAGCGCTTCGCTGGCCGTGAGCGCCTCGGCCAGGCTCTCGCCGGCAATAAATCGCCGCGCGAAACCCGTGCGCATGCCGCTGTCGGCAATCCTCCGCGTCACCGCTTTCTTCGTCGACGCCCAGAAAATCAAATCGCGCATCCACATCGCGTCTCTCTCCGGCCCTTTAACGTATTGTCCTTCCGGCGCGCTACGATAGCAGGAAAGCGCGCCCCTCGGAAGATACCGCGCCCTTGGATTGTGTCTCCCGCTGACTGTTAACGAGGGCCGCCTTCGCAACGAAAGCCGCCCCTCCCAACCCCCCGGCGCCCAGCCGTCACCCAATCTTGCCGAGCCATCCCCGTAGCGATTAGGGGGCGGCGTACCTGGCTTTTGCCTCCCGTTCTCCCCACGAACCCACCCGCAACTTTCCGCTCCCCAGGGGGTTAAAGTTTTTGTACCGTAGTCCGAGGTCTATTAAGTACCCGCCCCGATTCGCCCTGGGTGCTCCGCGGGGCGCCAGGAGTTCATGGGAATGGCCCAACATCGCTCTCGTCTTCGCACGCGCCGGAATCCTGCGCTCCACGGCTTCATCACCGGCCTCCTGCTGGCGGCGCTGACCTTCACCGCGCCCCTCGTTTTCGCCGGCCAGGACAAGAAAGGGATGAAGGACAAGGGCGATAAGAATTCGCAGCTCAGCAAGGCCTTCCGCGGCAAGCTGCCCATCAGCGAGCTCAGCGAAGACGAAGCCACACTGCATGCCCTGAACCGTTTGGCCTTTGGACCGCGCCCCGGCGATGTGGATCGCGTCCGCCAGATGGGTCTCGAGAAGTGGGTTGCCGCGCAGCTCGACCCCGGCTCGATTGACGATAAAGCTGTCGAAGCCCGCCTGGGAGCTTATCCCACGCTGAAGATGTCCACGGAAAAGCTGCTGTCATCCTATCCACGGCCCAACCAGCAGGCCAAGAAAGAGGGGCTGAGCAAAGAAGAGTTCCAGAAACAACGCCGCCAAAAGGCCGAGAGTGGTGAGGATGACGTGCGCAGACCGCGGGACATCATCGTTCAGCTCTCCGAGGCCAAGCTGACCCGGGCGATCTACAGCGAGCGTCAGCTCCAGGAAGTTATGGCCGATTTCTGGTTCAACCATTTCAACATTTATGCCGCCAAGGGAGCGGACGTCTGGCTGCTGACATCCTACGAGCGCGACGTCATCCGTCCGCACACGCTGGGCAAATTCCGCGACCTGCTCTACGCCACGGCGAAAAGCCCGGCTATGCTCTTTTACCTCGACAATTGGCTGAGCGCCGACCCCAAGGCCTACGAGCAGCACGCCGGGGAACTGCAGGCGCGCCGCCAGCGCTTCATGCGTCTGTTCGGGGGCGACCCGCGCATCCAGATGCGCACTCCCAACCCCAACCGGCCGGATTTCCCTTCGCCGCAGAACCAGCCGCAGCAGGGACAGAGACAGGCGGCGCCCAAACAACCCCGCGGGCTCAATGAGAATTATGGGCGTGAGCTGATGGAACTGCACACCCTGGGCGTGGACGGCGGTTACACCCAGCAGGACGTCACCCAGGCGGCGCTGGCGCTCACCGGCTGGACCATGCGCGCACCACGGCGCGACCCGGAGTTCCATTTCGACGAGAGAATCCACGGCGGCGAGCCCAAGACCATCCTGGGCCAGACCATCCATTCCGGCGGGATGAAAGACGGCGAGCAATTGATTGATATGCTCGCCCGCCATGCCAGCACGGCGAAATTTATCTCCACCAAGCTGGCCCGCCGATTTGTCACTGATAACCCGCCGCCGGAGCTGGTCGAACGCATGGCCAGGACATTCTCAGACACCGACGGCAACATCCGGGAAGTGATGAAGACCATGATCTACTCTCCGGAGTTCTGGTCGCGCGCCGCCTACCGCGCCAAAATAAAGAAGCCGTTCGAGTTGGTGGTCAGCGCCATGCGCGCCAGCGGCGCGGAGATGGAAGACGCCCGGCCGCTGGTGCAATGGACGTCCAGGATTGGAGAGCCGCTGTACGCTTGCCAGCCCCCCACCGGCTATTCGGACAAAGCAGAGACCTGGGTAAACTCCGGCGCGCTGCTCAACCGCTTGAACTTCGCGCTGGCCCTCGGCTCGGGGAAAATGCGCGGGACCAGCGTGGACAGCGTCAAGCTGCTCGGCGCAGGAAACTCCGCCGACGCGGACGACGTCCTGAATCGCGCGCTGAAGGTCTTTTTGGGCGGGCAAGTCTCACCGGAAACGCGCGCCACGCTGGAAAAGCAACTCAACGATCCGCAAGTCTTGCAGGCCATGTTTGACGATCCGGTGAAAAACGTGGATGCCGGCATGATTGCCGGGCTGGTCCTCGGCGCGCCCGAGTTCCAGCGCAGGTAGTTGAGCAGTTCTCGGAGCACGGGCGCCGGGAAGGCAGCACAGTTTCTTGAAGGAGCGACGTCGATGACCATTTCACGGCGAGTCTTCCTCAAAGGCGGCGGCGTGGCCATGCTGGGTTTCAGCGCCATGCCTTCCTTCCTGATGCGCGCAGCGCAGAACACGGCGATGCCGAATCAGAAGAAGCTTCTGGTGCTTTTCCAGCGCGGCGCCATGGACGGCCTGAATGCCGTGGTGCCCTACGGCGAGCGCAACTACTACAGCATGCGCCCCAGCATCGCCATCCCCGCGCCTTCCCGCGTCGGACAAACCTCGGCCATCGACCTGGACGGCTTCTTCGGACTCCATCCCAGCCTACAGCCGCTCGAGTCGCTGTTCCACAACCGCCAGTTGGCCATCGTCCACGCCGCCGGATCGCCCGACAACACGCGCTCGCACTTTGACGCGCAGGATTTCATGGAATCAGGCACGCCGGGAGTAAAGAGCACCGAGGACGGTTGGCTCAACCGCTATCTCCAAAAACAGCCTGAGGAGAACGCCACGCCGTTCCGCGCCGTGGCCATGGGGCAGCAATTGCCACGCACGCTCAAAGGCCTCGCGCCGGCGCTGTCCATCCCGGACATCCGCCAGTTTCAGGTGATGGCCCCGGGACAGCTATCCGGTTCGGCCCAGGGCGGTTTTGAAGCGCTCTATTCGCAGACCGTGGACCACGCCCTGCGCGGCACCGGCCAGGAAACATTTGAAGCGCTGGATATGCTCAAGAAGGTGCGTGAACAGAAATATGAGCCGGCCAACGGCGCGGAATACCCCAAGGGAAAGTTGGGGCAAAGCCTCCAGCAGATCGCCCAGATGGTCAAAGGCAATATCGGCCTGGAAGTAGCCTTTCTCGACGTGGGAGGTTGGGACCACCATGTCAATGAAGGCGGTGTCCAGGGACAGCTCTCGAACCTGCTGCGCGAGCTGGGTGAAAGTCTTGCCGCCTTCCACCGCGATATGGGCGATCAGATGAAGGACCTGGTGGTGGTCACCATGTCCGAATTCGGCCGCACCGCGCGCGAAAACGGTAACCGCGGCACGGACCACGGTCACGCCAACTGCATGTTCGTCATCGGCGGACCCGTGCAGGGCGGCAAGGTGTACGGACGCTGGCCGGGGCTTGCAGCCAGCCAGCTCTATGAAGGCCGCGACCTCGCCGTGACCACCGACTTCCGCGCGGTGCTGGGCGAAATCATCCAGCGCCATCTGGGCAATAACGACATCAA